>NZ_QPET01000023.1:0-197299 GCF_008368855.1 Bacillus sp. TE8-1
TTTCTATTCAAAATATTACAAAAAATGTTACAATACACTCAAATTTATACTATAAAATCATTTTAATATGAAAAATTGGAATGAAAAGAAAGGAGAGGAATATGAATAAAGATGTCGCTTTGAAATGATTATTATCATTTCATTAGGAGTTGATGTAAAAAGATGAAAAGATACGAAGAATTGGACTCTATAAGAGGGATTTCTTCATTAGTAGTAATGATTGGTCATCATTTAATGATTTTTTCAGCATTTCAAAATTACAGTTATGAAGATAATAAACCATTTGTTGTGTATCTATTAAAAGAAACGCCTGCTCGTCTAATTTTTAGTAGTGGTAATGAATCTGTTATTATCTTTTTTGTTTTGAGCGGATTTGTTTTGTATGAATCTATTCAAAAAAACTATAGTAGTTATGGATCATACCTTTTAAAACGTATATGCAGAATATACATTCCCTATATTGTAGCACTAATTATAGCTATTATATGCCAGACTACAATTAGTGGATATGGTATTTCTTATTTAAGTGAATGGTTTAATCGCTCGTGGACGATTGAAAGTTCTTCAAGTTTAATAGCGCAACATATTTTATTGGTTGGGAAATATAATACAGATGCATATAACGGTGTGATTTGGTCACTTGTCCATGAAATGCGAATATCAATAATTTTCCCGTTAATTTTGATGATTTGCTTACGAAAAACGTTAAGGTGTTCATTACTATTATTGTTTAGTTTTAGTATATGTTCTGTCGTAATATTATTTTTGTTTCGCTCGGGCTTAACATTAACAAGCTATGCATTAACATTGCATTACACAGTACTGTTTTTACTAGGAGCACTAGTTGCGAAGTATAAAAATAATTTAATAGTTTTTTATAGTAATTGTACTAAAAACACAAAAATTGCATGGTTTTTATTTGCGATTTTACTTTTTATGTATGAAGGGCTTATAGGAGAAATTAAAGTGCTCAATAATTTTATATTTCGAGACTACGTAGTGGCGATAAGTGCAAGTCTATTTGTCATATTAAGTTTGTCAATATCAACTTTGTCGTCCTTGCTACATAATAAATATTTGTTATATTTGGGGAAGATTTCTTACAGTCTTTATTTATACCATATTATATCGTTGTTTTCCCTTATATACATGCTCCATGAAATATTACCGTTGCCTATTATTTTAATTTTTTCACTTGTTTTTTCGTTTATACTTGCAATGCTTTCGTATGTATATGTAGAAAAATTTGCATTCGGAGTCGGAAAGTATGTAACAAAACAAGTGGATAGAAGAGAGAAAGGGTTATCTGTAAAGAGTGAATTGCAGGATGTTATTCAGAAAAGGGCGGTGAAATAATTGAAGCAAGAAATGAGTATAAAAGATTTTCAACAATTACTGAAAAGAAGATTCGTAACGATTATTTTAACGATGTGTTGTTTAACCGCTTCTTTAGTTCTTATCTCTATGTATGTTTTAAAGCCGTCATATCAATATTCAACGCAAATTCTTGTTGGGAATTTAGATGAGTTTAATAAGGAAAATTCAACAAATAAAACACAAGAAAATAAGCAACTAGTAACATCGTATGTTGATATTTTAAAAAGCCCATTAATTATATCAACAGTCAAAAAAACTTTGAAATTAGAGCAATCAAGTTATGAATTAGCACAAAAAATCTCGGTGGTGAATACAGACAACTCACAAATTGTAACTGTTACAGTAAAAGATTCCAATCCGAAAGTCGTGAAAGACATTGTAAAGACATTGGCAGAGCAATCACAACAAAGTTTTCAACAGTACACAAATGTACAAGGTGTGAAAGTGTTGACGGATCCTGAGTTACAGGAACAGGCTGAAAAAATGTTTCCAAAATTTCAACTAATCATTCCTATTTCTTTAATTGTTAGTTTTTTTGTTGGGATAGGTTTAGCTGTATTTCAAGATTATTTTGATGAACGTATATACACGGAACAAGATTTAGAGAAAATAACAACAGTCTCTGTTATTGGTCACATAAATATGAAACCGAATAGAAAAAAGAAACCTACAGAGGTTGATAAACAATCATCTATATATCGAGGTGAACATGTCGATGTTTAGGACAAAGAAACAGCTGCCATCCGATTTGCATGATGATCTGATGAAAGAGCAGTTTTATACGGTGTATCACGAGCTGAAAAAATCTGGGAAACAACTGTTCACAGTTAGTTCAACGAAGGACAGAGGGGTTGTTGCCTCGCTTATAGTAAATATGGGTCTAGTGTTTGCGGAAATGAAGAAAAAGGTGTTACTTATTGATGTGAATTTTTCTGACCCTCAATTACATGTATTATTGCAAAGTGATCACATGATAACCGTAAACGATATAATAAGCTCTTCCCCCTGCAATTATGAATCTTTTTCTAGTAATTTGTCTAAATACTTATATTGTATTCCTGCAAAAAAAACAGTACACACAGGGACGCCCTTAGTTGCTATGGATGAATTTGATAATGCGATTGCTAAGTGGAAAGAAGATTTTGATTACATTTTCTTTTATTCTTCTGAAGTATTTGATCTTCCTGCTACGCACATTATTGCAGAGAAATGCGATGGAGTGGTCTTAGCAGTTAAAAAGCGAAAAGATTCACTACGTACAGTGCAAAAAGTAATAGCGGATATAAATAGGAAAGAATGTGAATTAATAGGTATAATTTTATATTCTTGAATGTGGGGGTAACGATCCATGATTCGTGAAACAAATCAAGCCAAGTTGTATACGATTCCGGCTCAAGAAAAGCCTAGCATATTGAATCGAAGTGTAAAACGCTTGTTTGATATTATATTTTCACTCATATTGTTACTATTAACGATACCAATTATGTTGTTCTTTTGTATTATGATTACTTTAGAAACATCAGGGGCTCCAATTTACTTTCAAGAACGTTTAGGTATAAACGGGAAGAAGTTTAATGTATTTAAATTAAGATCAATGGTAAAGGATGCTGAAATAAATGGCCCACAATGGGCAAAAGAACATGATTCAAGAATTACAAAAGTTGGATTGTTTAT
Source organism: Bacillus sp. TE8-1 (assembly GCF_008368855.1). NCBI lineage: Bacteria > Bacillati > Bacillota > Bacilli > Caryophanales > Bacillaceae > Bacillus > Bacillus sp. TE8-1. The sequence continues at coordinate 3,052 of NZ_QPET01000023.1, forward strand.
AAGAAAAACGAGAATTGATGAATTACCACAACTTTTAAATATTTTAAGAGGAGATATGTCTTTTGTAGGTCCTAGACCAGAGAGAGAGTTTTTTTATAATGAATTTGATGCGTATATTCCAGAATTTAAGGAACGTTTAATAGTAAAACCAGGATTAACAGGATGGGCACAAATAAATGGAGGGTATAATCTTGATCCAAAGGAAAAGTTGAGGCTTGACATGGAGTATATTGAAATGAAAACATTTCGGATGGACATCCGTATTTTATGTAAAACCGTTTTAATTGTATTGAACGGTAATGGTGCAAGATAAATATGTAAACAAACAACATATGTAAGTAGGTTACTTGCAAAGGAGAACTTGTATGGGTAGATCTATTCTAAACAATATTATCCATCTATTTTATAGTACAATTTTAGCTAACCTTCTTCAGGCCGTCAGTTTAATTGTTTTAGCAAACTTTTTTAACGCACAACATTATGGGATGTTTAGTGTTGCCATAGCAGTGACGTTTGTTATGTTATTCTTTACAGACTTAGGACTTAGTAATACGTTTCTTCGAGAAGGGGCAAAGGATGGAGCAGATTTAGAGAAGATTTTATCATCGTATATAAAAATAAGGATGATTCTACTTATTCTTATTTCTATAATCGGTTATATTGCTATTCATTATATGTATGCGGATAAAAATTTAATTTATATGATGATAAACGTAATGTTTTTCATGTTAATAGGATTAACTTGGCAAAACATAGGGATTGCCTATTTTCAACTGACGGAACGTATGAAGTATATAGCGCTCATAAAAGTTGTATCAGCATCAGTTGTCATTATAATTACATGTTTTTGTATTTTCGGAGAGTTACCGGTGTATGTAACGGCTCGTTTATATGCTTTTGGGTATATGATCGGTGGTTTATTCAGTATATATATCATGAGAAAAAAGACGAAAATGAATATGAAAGTCGTAATTCATAAAGCGTTATTTTGGCAATTAACTCCCTTTATTATTAGCGGTTTTTTAATAATGAGTACGCCACAATTAGCACCTATCTTGCTTAACTATACATTGCCATTAAGTATGGTAGGTGTTTTTGCAGTGGCGTACCGGATGCCGTCAGCTTTATATCAAGTACCAGGGGTAATTGCAGGTGCATTTTTTCCAGTGCTCTTTAAGCATTATAACCAGAATAATATAGAAGAGCATACGAAATTAAATTTACTTCAAATTAAATCAATGGCGATTGTAGGAATATGTATGACGATCGGTTTATATCATTTAGCACCATACTTTATTTCTATATTTTTTCATGAAGAATGGAGCAATGCAGTAGAGCCACTCCAAATATTATCATTTCTTATTGTGCTACAAAGTTTAAATATTGCCATTGCTGACGGTTTAACGACGAGTGGATGTCAAAATAAGAGAACTGTTGTGCAGTGTGTAGCATTGGTGATAGGTGGGGTTATGCTTTATAGCTTTAGTAGTCTTGGTGAAGTGATAGGAGCAGCATACGCTATGGTTTTATTTGAAATAGTCGCTTTAGTGGGATATATAGCAGTGAGTGTAGTGAAGAAAAAAATTGTATTCCAAATTGTAATACCGTATACAATTTATTTTGGTGTAACCTTTATTGGAGTGCAATATATATTGCATACATATCATTTAATTGCGCTTGTTCTTAATATACTAATTGTACTAGCTGCCATATTCCTATATGATTATGAGCTAAAAAAACTTCTTCTTTCTTTTATAAGAAAAATACGCAAAAAGGATTATATTACGAAACAGGGGATATAGCCTATGGAAAATAATATGAAAGTATCGATGGGATGGATTATTCTTCTAATATTATTTGTTATGTTAAGTAAATACAATGTATATATTGGATTTTCATTGAAGATATATATGATTTTTTTAGTCATATATTTTTGTTTAACAATTAAAGACTTTCATATTCAAAAATTATATTTTCATGAAGTTATATTTTTACTGTTTTATTTCATTTATTGTTTAAGTGGAATTCTTTCTATGTATTTAAATGCTAGTATTCGTATGATTTTTGGCGTGCTACTCGTTTTAGGATGCTATTTTATAATGAGAAATTTATTGGGGAATACTGAAATAGTGGTACTTGAATCATCTATTGCTTATGTAGGAGTAGTATTTAATGTTGTAAGTCTAATACTCTATATAATCGGTTTACAATACTTTAGTTTATACGGTGGAGAAGAGAGAGAAATTTTTGCTGGTTTATTAGTGGATAGAGGATATCCACGGTTAATTGGATTGCTAGATGATCCTAACATCTTTATTTTCTATAATACAATATTTTTTATGTACTATATGACGAATTTACAAAATATCACTAACATTCTAGGGTTAATTTTATGTGTTACGACGAGTTTATTAACTTTTTCAAGGGGTGGTATACTAGCGCTTGTGCTTGTCGTTTTTGTATATATATGTATGTCTAGTTTCGCTAAAAAAATAAAAATAATTATAAGTTTAGTATTGTTTAGTGTAGTTATTTTTAGTTTATCGAATAGTGTAATGGGGGGGCAATTAGATGACATATTAAATAAACGAATTTCTGATTTTTCCCATGATAATGGAAGTGGTAGATTTACATTATGGGAAGCTGCTTTTAAATATTATTTATCCAATCCATATATCGGAATCGGTGCTTTTAACTTTTCGAATTATTATGAGTATCAATTTAATGAAAAATTATATGTACACAATACATTTTTAGAAATCTTGTCTGAATCGGGTACAATTGGTTTTCTTCTATATAGCGCGTTTTTATTCATATTAATGTTCAAGCTAGCGCAGCATACTTTGTTTCGTGAAAAACCATATCTTCTATTGACTATGATTGCATTTATATTTCAGATGATGTCATTGTCACTCATTATTAACGAAGCATTCTTTTTATTTTTAGCAGTTGTTGTGAAGTATATTTCAATATATGAAGGAAGGGGAAAGATAGATGGTAAAATGTCTATCAGCACATAACGAGCCGCCTTATGTTTCTGTAATAACACCTTCTTATAATAGTATGCGATTTATAGGTGAGACAATTTTATCTGTACAGAATCAATCGTATGAAAACTGGGAAATGCTTATCGTTGATGACGGTTCAACCGACCAATCTGCTACAAAAATTAAAGATATAATAGAAGGAGACTCACGTATTAGGTTATTATCATTAAAACAAAATGTTGGTGCTGCTAAAGCTCGGAATTTAGCGATCCAAGAGGCGAGAGGAAGGTACATTGCCTTTTTAGATAGCGATGATATATGGTTGCCGCATAAATTGAAGACACAATTGTTATTTATGGAAGAAATGAATATTGCTTTTTCATATGCGTCGTATAGTTTAATTGATGAAAACGGTAATGAATTAAATCGTGAAGTGAGTGCACCAAAATCTGTTGACTATCATTATTTAGTAGGAAATACAATTATCGGTTGTTTAACAGTGATGATTGATCGTGAAAAAATTCCATATGTCGAAATGCCTAGTATACAGCCGGAAGATACAGCGTTATGGCTGAACTTATTACATGAAGGGTATGAAGCAAAAGGGATACAGCAAGTGTTAGCAAAATATAGAATTGTTACAAATTCTGTTTCTAGAAATAAAATTAGAGCAGCTTTCCGGTATTGGAAATTGTTAAGGGAACAAGAACGACTGAATTCGGTGCAAATTTTTTACTATTTTAGTAAGTATGCTTATCATGCTTATAAAAAAAATAAAATCAATGTAGTTGGGAAGACGCAATTATGAATATACTGTTGATGACAGATAAATTGATAACTGGCGGAGCCGAGAGCTATTTCTGTAAATTGGAAAGTAATTTGCGTTATGATGATTTTAAGATTTATACAGCTGCAGGTGATGGAGAACTATATGAATCTCTTACTAGAAAAGAAAATTTTATATTACTTAGTCGATGGAATCATTTGAGAAATATTTATTATTTACGAAACGAAATTTGTAAACGAAAGATAGAACTTATTCATGCAAATAGTTTGCGAATGGTATTATATGCTTTTCTACTTCAAAAGTTTATTAAAAAAAAGATGAAAATTGTTTATACGAAACATAATGTAACGATATTAGAAAAAAAAATGCCAACGCTTTTTCGTTATTTCATGAATAAATATGTGAACAATATTATTACAGTAAGTGAGTTTGAAAAGAATAATTTAATTTCAATTCATGTAGCAGAAGAAAAAATAAATACAATTTATAACGGTGTCGATATTGAAAAGTTTTTATTCCAGCAGAAAAAGAAAGAATCTACATATAAAATAGGGATATTAGCTAGATTATCCAAAGAGAAAAACCATCAACTATTTGTCAAAATTGCAAATGTGTTGAAAAAGAGAAATGATTTTATGTTTTATATTGCTGGTGATGGACCAGAGAAAGAATTGATTATGAAAGAAATAGAAAAATATGGATTACAGCAAAGGGTGAAGATGCTAGGGAATATTTCAGAGCCGCATGAGTTTATAGGGAATATGGATGCTTTACTTTTATTATCTTTTCGTGAAGTGTTTCCAATGGTAGTAATTGAAGCGATGGCTACAGGGACACCAATTGTTTCAATAGATGTTGGTGGAATACATGAAGCGGTAATAGATGGAGAATCAGGTGTTTTAATATCTGAATATTGTGAATGTGAATTCGCAAGTGCACTTGAAGAACTACAAGGGGATGAACAAAGGGTAAATGATATTAGATTGAAAGCAAGAGAGAAAGCAGTGAGGTATTTCTCGTTAGCTAAAATGATAGAAGAAACGAAAAATATATATGAGTTAAACAAATGACCGGGTAGGTCGTTTGTTTTTTTTATTATAGAAACTTTTAAGAGAGAACTCACATATTATATGAAAAAAGGTAATATGAGGAGTGAATTTATTTTGTCAGAATATATTTCTTCCCAAGAAGATTGTGCGCCAGAAAGTAGCGTTCACATTGATTGTTTTGGCGCAGTTCCAAACTCGGGAAATGATAGCTCATTAGCAATTCAGCAAGCTATTGATTATTGTGTAGCGAATCGAATTTCGACGGTTAGAATTACAGGGGTAAATACGTACAAAATTGTAAAGCCGATTGTTATTAAATCAAACGTAAGATTAGAGTTAGATCCTACCGTAACGCTGCAAATTGATGGGGATTTTAATGCATTTGAGCTACAAAGTAACGCTTCGATAGTTGGTGGTACTATTCAAGTTATAAATACATTGTTTCAATCTGCTGTTATTTATGTTTCTGGTTCACAACAAATCGAAGTACCTAATCAATCTGTTATATCAAATATAAATATAATAAATACAACTTCATCGTATAAAGGAAAAGCTATACATTTTTATTGTCAAAAGGCATGGGATTATATTAGTTTCTTTCAAGTTAAATTTATTCAAATTAAAAACTTTCAAACTGCAATATATTTGAAAACAGAGTATATAGATGATATCAATACACCTTGCTGGATTAACGCTAATGTATTTCAATCTATATTTATTGATGGATGTGTGTATGGGATTGAAGTAGATGGAAATAGTGATTTGCCAAATGAAAGTTCAGGAAATACGTTTCATGATATTCAAGTGCAATGTAGACAACAAACGAAAAAAGTAATTCGTTGTTCAGGTGCGTATAATACATTTGATTGTATGATTTGGGATACGTACCGGATGAGTAGTGAACAGATTGTCATTGAATTTTCTTCTAATTCGCATCGTAACTACCTTTTTTCAAATTTACTTTCTACAACTATTGTAGATAAAGGACAATACAATGTTTGTAAGTCTACCTATGAAGAATCTCTTCGAATTCAGTTACCGATTACGTTAAATAAACCACATTTAATAGGGAATCAAGATGATATTTTAGTAAATGCTCAGCAGAAGTATACGATTAAGCAAGTAAGTGGGAAAGTGCCTTACGGGGGGAATCTCGCAAATTGCTTTAATTTAATAGATGAACAAAGTGTAAACTATATTGACGTTCCAGATAGTAACCCAGTTGTAATTGAACTGGATTTTACGAAAAAACCAATACAAATGTTAAATTGTTTTGGAATGTATTTTGGGTGGGGAGAGAGCCCAAAGAAAATTAAAATTGAATATGCATTAAGCGCAACTGGAAGTTGGGTTATCGCGTTGGATGTTCCATTAAATGTTGGCGATACAATTATATCGAATATGAAGGCGAGTCAGTTATATAAAGTTAGAATTACATTAAGTGGTTATTCTCAAGATCATAAACGTTTTCGAATTAATCGTATCTTTGCAAGATCTTCTATGGAAAATGGGAGTGCTTGGTTAGCGACAACTGGCGGAAGAATGTTTGGAGATATTGAAATAGAGGCAAGTAAAGGTATAATCATGAAGACTGCTAGTGGAGTGAAATGGAAAGTTACTATTAATGAAGCTGGCCAACTTATTACGACTAAAATAACTTGAGATGGTGTGTAATCGTATATCTTTGGACGAGTTACAACGTAGTGGGATATAGGTAATGAAAAAGAGATTGTAATTTGGTTTCAACCAAACTACAATCTCTTTTTTGTTTCAATTACTTCCACCAAATCCAAGTCCAAAGGTAATTTCGCACATTTCGAGGAGTAATGCGAATGAAGCGTTCACCGTCAAAGAAGCAATTTAAATTTGGAAGTGCTTCATCTGGATTTTCTGGAACAAAGGTGACGATGTTTTCGTTACTTGTAACGGTTACTGTAATTGGTGGGTCGGTAGGCGAGACTTGAAGTTGTAATGAAATATTGGCCGTATTTTTAAATGGATTATTAACAGGTGGGCTTATCACTTGTACTGTGAATAACACGATAATTGTTTCGTTTGGTTCCAAATTAGTAGCGACTAGGAAACCGATATTCGGATTCGCTAGTGGAGAGCGTTCACCGTTAATAAAGACAGTGCCATTTATAAAGTGTAAACCTACTGGAATAGTATCTTGTAAAGAAATATTTGAGATTGAAATTTTGGAAGTATTTGTAATGCGTACCGTGTAATCAAAATATTGATTTAAATAAGCTGAGCTGACGGAAGCATTTTTCGTGACTGTTGCAGTTATAAATTGAATTGGTATACGAACAATATTTGAATTAACAATGAAAGTAATAATTGGATCCTGTGGTGTCAATTGAAAGGCAGCGGTAACTGTTGCAGAATTTATAATTGTACTGTTTGAAGGAATAGAAGTTACGAGAACTTGAAATGTTATAATTGCTACTGAATCTGCAGGTAAAGAGCCGATATTAATACCGGTGTCTGGACGAATATTTGGAACGGGAGTACCGTTAATTGTTACACTGTTTTCTATAAATGTTGTACCAGCTGGAATTGTGTCTATAACGGAAGTGCTGATTGTCGGAATTGGGGAGTGATTAAATATCGCTAATGTGAATGTAATGATATCTCCTATAACGACAATAGATTTGTCAGCTATTTTTTCAATGTCAACCATCGGATCAACGACTGTCGTTGTAACGGTATTTGTTTGCTTTGTAATCGTAATAGGTGGTTGGATTGGACCGACAATAGGCGTATAGGAAATAGTAGCATCGTTATTGATTGTAGATTGAAGAGTAGAAGAGGAAATTGTCACTTGGAATGTAATAATAACAGATTCATTTGGAGCAAGATTTCCTAACGTAATACCATTTTCCGGATTCGCATTAGGTTGATTGATTCCGTTAATCGTAACACTACCAATAACAAATGTCGTATCTGCTGGTGCTGTGTCTACTAAAAGAAGGTCTTCGATAATGATATTACCATTATTAGTAATCGTGATGGTATACGTTAAAGTTTGACCGGGTAAGGCACTTGTGAAATCAACAGCTTTTATCGCAATGACATTATCATTTTGGACAGTAGTTGTGACGGTGTTTGTTGTAGTCGTATTTGTAACAGGTACGTTATTTGGGTTGACTATATAGTTAAAAGTAGTAATTGCGTTGTTGTTTAGTTCATTTGGTGTTGGAATAGAAGTCACAGTTACTTGGAATGAAACGATAGCATCTCCACTAATAGTTATAGTACCAATTGGTATGCCGCTTACTGGATTCACTCCTGGAAGAGTTTCTCCGTTTACAATGACGCTATTTTCTATAAACGTAGTACCTTGAGGAATAATATCTTGAATGATTACATCATTTACTGCAACATTACCGGTTTGATTTAGTGTAATCGTATACGTTAACGTATCACCAACCGTTGCAAATGCAAGGTCAACAGCTTTATTACTATTCAAATTTGCGTGATTAATTTCTGTTGCGGCAGCTGATGAAATAATAGTTTCGGTAATAGGTGGTCGATCTGGTACCGTGTATTCATATTCAATTGTACTCGTGTTAGAGATTGGATTTGTTTGTGGAATCGAAGTAACCCGTACTTGGAATAGAATGGTTGCTGTCGTATTAGGCGGAATGTTATCAATTTGTATACCGTTAAGTGGATTGTCATTTGGCCGAGCGTTGCCATTCACGATAACACTATTCTCTATAAAGCTCGTATTTGCTGGGATGATATCTGTAACAATAATGTTTTCTACTTGTATATTCCCATTGTTTGTAATGGAAATAGTGTAAGGGATAATAGTTTGTAGGTCAGCATATTGGATAGGTGTTGTTTTTGTCGCAATTACATTAGCAGAAATAACTTCAGTGAAGGTAATATTGCTAGTCGATATTTGTTCTTCCACGTTTATTGTATAACGAGAAGTTGATTGATTTTGAACACGACCGCTGGCTGGAAGAGCTACGACGGTAACAGAAAATGTGACTGGGATAGAAGTGTTAGGAGCAATCGTTCCTACAAGTATACCAGCACTTGGATTGGCATTAAGCTGAGGAATGTTATTTACTAAAACGCTACCGTCAATAAAGGTTGTTCCATCAGGTATATTGTCTGTAAATACAACAGCAGTTGCATCCGTATTCCCCGTATTCGTTAAAGTTGTTGTATAAGTTAAAATGTCACCAATCGTTACAGAGGTCAAATCAACAGTTTTAAGTGAAACGATATCAGCATCATTAATTTGAACAAAAGTAGTATTGGAAGTAGTAGATTTTTGAATTGGTGCAAAGTCAGAATTGAAAATAAAGTCGTAGACGATGTTTGCAGTATTAGGTGTTGGATTTACAGCAGGTAAATTCGTAACGGAAACTTGGAATGTTATTGTAGCCATTTGACCTGCTGCGACATTAGGAATGGAAAAGCCGATATTTGGATCTGCTGCAGGAAGCACAGTATTATTAACTATTACACTTCCTGGAATAAATACTGTTCCATTCGCTATAGTATCTGTAAAAAAGATGGAGTTAGTTGTAGTCGATCCATTATTTTGAATGAATACTGTATATTCAATGGTTTCATCAATGTTAGCTAATACAGTATTAGTGGACTTTGTAGCAATAAGAATAGCATCAATAAATTGTATGTTTGTAGCATTGGAAGAGGTCGTTTCTGAAATTGGTGGTGTGCTTGGGTCTGGTCGATACTCATAGTGAATGACGGCGATATTATTAATGTTATTTTGTGGCGGTATAGAAACTACGCTTACTTGGAACGTAACAATAATCGTATTATTTGGAAGAATTATATCAAGATTGATACCGGTAATTGGATTTTCGTTAAGTCTTGGTACGCCATCTACAAGAATGCTATTTGGAACGAATGTGGTGCCAGAAGCAATTGCGTCAAGTAGGAGAGTATTTGTAATAGGTATTGTACCGGCGTTTGTAACTGCGACTGTATATGTGATGATTTGACCGATACGTGTAATGGATCTGTTAGCGGATTTAATTGCACTAACATTTGCCGTTCGCACTTCAGTATTTACTGCATTTGATAACGATCTACGCTGAATAATTGGAGAACTAGGGTCAATTTGGTATTCGTACGAAGTGTCTGAAATATTAATGACTGTATTGCCCTCTGGTATATTTGTAAGTTGTACTTGGAATGAAATAGTGACTGTTTCATTTGGTTGTATCGTGCCGAGAGTTACTCCGTTTTCAGGATTCACGCCAGGCTGAATTACATTATTTATTGCTAAGCTATCTTCAATGAATATAGTACCTTCTGGAATGGTATCAATGAACACGATATTGTTAGCCGGAACGGTTCCTATATTTTGAAGTGTATTTGTGTAGGTAATCATTTGCCCGATTGATACGAAATTTACATCCGCACTTTTAACAGAAATAATATTTGCATTTTGAAGTGATGTTGTAACAATGTTAGAATTTGCAGAGCGATTTACTGGTGGGGCTGTAGGAATACTTACATATTGGTAAGTTGCTGAAGATTGATTTACAATTTCAGTTTCATTCGGTGGATTATTTGTTTGCACTTGAAATAGTATCGTTTTGGAACTGTTTGCTGGAATTGTTCCAATCGGTATTCCGTTTTCAGGGTTTACACCTGGCTGAAGGACACCATTAATTGTGACACTATCGGGAACGAATGTAGTCCCAGCAGGGATAGAATCTGTAAAATTAATATTTATTGCGTCAACATTACCGATATTTTTCACTTCAGAAATATAAAGTATAGTTCCACCGATATCTACAGTTGTTGGATTGGATGTTTTTGTAATTGTCAATTGTGCTTGCACGAAATTTGTAATAACGATATTACTAGTAGATGTTTCAGTAATAGGCGGTTGCCCTGGGTCTGGTTGGATTGTATATGTTGTATTGGATTGATTTGTAATCGATTCTTGGGAGAATGAATCGTTAATAAGAATTTGGAACGAAATAAGGTGAGTAGCGTTTGCTGCTAAAGTAGGTAAAGTAACACCTACATTTGGATTGGCACCAAGTATAGTTGTTCCGTTAAGTGTAAAACTATTTTCTACGAATGTAGTATCTTGGGGGATCGTATCTGAAAATATGAGATTCGTAGCTGGAATATTTCCTGTATTTTCTAGTGTTATTGTGTAAGTCAAAATATCACCTGTTGTTGCTTGCTGTGCATTGACTGCTTTTAAAGAAAGGATAGTCGCATCCGAAATTTGTGTGAAAGCAGGATTAGACGTAATTGTTCGAGAGATGATAGGAGCAGTTGGATCGGCGATAAAAGTATAGTCAATACGGGCTGTATTAGAAATTGGGTTTACGCTTGGAATAGATTGAACGATAACCTGGAATGCTACAGTGACGATTTCTGACGGTGTGATGGAGTTTAATGGTATTCCTATGTTAGGATCAGCATCTGGAACGGAAACGCTATTAATAGTTACGCTATTCGGAATAAAGGCAGTTCCTTCGGGGACCAAATCTGTTAAAGTAACTGTATTTGCAGTAGTATTTCCGTTATTTTGAACGACTACTGTGTAAGTGATTGTACCGTCAGTAGATTGAACGAGAGAATCTGTACTTTTAATTACGGATAACGATGCATCAACAACAGCTGTATTAACCGTATTAGACGAGGATGTTGCTGTAACAGGAGGTTGACTTGGATCGACAATATACGTGTAACTTGTAAGTGCTTGATTTATAATTGCTCCTTGTGGTGGAATAGAACTTGCAAGAAATTGGAACGTAATAGTAGCGGAATCACCTGGTGCGATAATACCAACGGGAATACCGAGAGTTGGACTTGCATCTGGAAGTGAAATCCCGTTGAGCGTAACACTATTTGGAACAAATAATGCTCCTTCAGGAACTCCGTTAATGAGTAATACAGAGTTTGCAGGGAAGTTTCCAGTATTCGTTAATATTGCTGTATACGTAATTACATCCCCGATAGACACAATTGAACGATTTGCTTGTAAAACAGTTGTAACAGTCGCGTTATTAATTTGTGTTGAAGCGCTATTAGAATTTATCGTGCCTGTAACAGGAGGAGAGGCCGGATCAACGATGAATGTGTATTGAATAGATGCTACGTTTGTAATCGGATTTGAAGGTGGAGTTGATGTAACTATGACTTGGAAAGTAACGGTTAAGGAACTACCTGCGCTAATTGTTCCGATATTCACTCCGTTATTTGGATTTGCACCTGGAATGGTACTTCCATTTACAGCAAAACTATTTTCAACAAAGGTTGTTCCTGCTGGAACTGGGTCTGAGAAATTTACATTCGTAGCGTTTGTATTGCCGCTATTTTGAATCAAAACTGTATAAGTGATCGTATCTCCAATATTTGCAAAGGCTGTATTAGCAGTTTTTACAGCTGAAAGTATTGCTGTATTAATAGAAGTAACGAAGACATTCGTTTCCACATTGCCAGGCTGAGCCAGTAATGCATTGCCTACGTTATATTGGAAGTTAACAAATCCTAAGTTTTGGAGTTCAGGTGTGAACGTTGTTGGATTACTTACGATTTGTACTTGAAATATGATTGTAACAGTTTGATTTGGATTGATTATATTTATGCCAACACCGTTAATAATCGAAGCGGATGGTAATGGAGTGCCATCAACAATAACTGATCCTGCAACAAATTGTGTCCACGATGGTAAAGGGTCTGAGAATATAGCGTTGTTAGCAGGAATATTGCCTGTGTTCGTAATAGTCGTTGTATACGTAATCGTATCACCAATCGTCGCAAAAGTTTTATCTCCTATTTTAATAGTATTTAAAATAGCACTTTCAATTTTTGTTGTAACATTGTTAGAAATAATATTTTTTGAAACTGGGGGATTAGCTGGATTAACGATATGTTGAAAGCTAACGCTAGCTTGATTAGTAATTGGATTTATAGGCGGAATTTCATTGGCGATAATGTGAAATGCTACGATGACAGATTCGTTTGGCGCGATATCACCGATTGGAACGCCTGTAATGATATCTGCATTTGGGATGCTAGTTCCGTTCAGTGTAAAGCTATTCGGTTCAAAGGAAGTTCCGTCTGGAATAAGGTCGGTAAAAATAACATTTGTTGCACTCACATTTCCGCTATTTGTAATTGTAACGGTGTAGGTAATATCCTGCCCGATATCTACCGTAGATACATTTGAATTTTTTTGTGCAGTAAGGATAGCGCTATTAATTTGTGTTGTCGTTGTATTAGATTGATTAGAAGTTGTAATAGGTGGCTGGCTAGGATCAACGACATAATGATATGTGGTAGAAGCAGAGTTAGAAATGGGATTAAGTGTTGGAAGTGTAATAACAGTTGCTTGGAATGTAACGATTGCCGTATTACCACCATTAATGGAACCAATATTTACACCAGTTGATAAATCGGCGTTTGGAATGATTTGCCCATTAGCTGTGAAACTATTTGGAACGAAACTTAAATTGCTATCAAGAATATCGATAATAGTTACATCAGTTGCGGTCACATTCCCGGTATTAGGAAGGTTAAGTGTAAATGTTATTGTATTACCAACATCCGCAAAAGTAAGATTGGCTGTTTTGGTGCTAATAATAGTTGCGTTGTTTATTTGAAGGAGTGTAGTGTTGGAAGTAGCTGCACTTGAAACGGGAGGATTAACAGGATCAACAGTAAATTCATACGTCGTTGATGCTGTATTTGGTGCTGGGTTACTAGGGGGAATGCTGTTCACTGTAACTTGAAAGACGATACTATATATTTCATTTGGTGGAAGTGTTGCAAGTAATACACCTGTATTTGGATCCGCGTTAGGTTGTAAAACGCCATCGACAGTTAATGTGTTAGGAACAAATGTGAGTCCACTTGGTAATGTATCTGTGAATACAATATTAGTTGCATCGGTATTGCCTACATTGGTAATAGAAGTAGTATAAAAAGCAGTTTGCCCGATATCTGCAAAGGATACACTTTCATTTTTCGTCATAGACAATATTGCTTCGTTAATTTGGGTTGAAACAGGATTACTAATTGAAGTTTCTGCATCAGGTGGTGAGACTAATTGATACGATGTTGATGAGAAATTTACAATTGGGTTTTGGTTTGGTAATGATGTTACAGTAACTTGGAACGAAACTGTTACTGTAGTCCCGGCTGTTATTGTCCCAATATTCACACCGTTCGATGGATCCGCCCCACTTTGAGGAACTCCGTTAATAGAAAATGTGTTTGCAATAAATGTAGTGACGCTTGGCACTGTATCTGTAAATATAACATTTTGTGCAGATGAGTTTCCATTGTTTGTTAAAATGACAGTATAAGTGAGTGTGTCTCCAATACGACTAAAGGATTTATCGACTTGTTTTAATGAAAGAATGTTAGCTGTATTAATCGTAGTAAACACTGTGTTTGAAGTAACGTTTCTTGAAACAATCGGTGCATTTGGATCAGCGATAAATGTGTAAGAAGCAGTAGCGGAATTGGCTACAGGATTTTGGTTTGGTGTAGAAGTAGCAGTAACTTGAAATGCGATAGATATTGATTTGTTAGGAGCAATTGATCCGATTGTTATACCTGTATTAGGATCGAGTCCGATGTGTGTACTGCCATTGATTGTGACACTATTCGGAATGAACGTTGTGCCGTCTGGAATAAGATCAGTGAAAGTAATATTAGTTGCATTTGTATTGCCATTATTCGTTAAAATGGTTGTATAGGTAATGGTATCACCTAGTGTAACAATTGTTTGATCGACCGATTTTGCCATCGTTATCATAGCATCTAGTACCGGGTTTGTAACGATATTCGTTGAAGTAGAAGTTGTAATAGGAGTTCCGTTTGGATCGACAGAATAAGAATATAAAATTGTGTCATTACCCATAATTGAACTTGAAGGGGGAACAGAAAGAACATTTGCTTGGAAAGTAACGGTTACTGTTACACCAGGAGCGATATTTGGTATAGTTACTCCAAGTGCTGGTTGCGCACCAGATTGCTGAACCCCATTTATTTTGACTGAGTTTGGTATAAAGGTAGTGTTAGCTGGAATTGCGCTCGTGAACGTTATATTCGTTGCAGTCGTATTTCCTGTATTTGTAATAGTTGTTGTATACGTAATCGTATCTCCAACAGAAATGATAGATTTATCAACGCTTTTTTGGGTCGTTAATATTGCACTATTAATTGTTGTCGAAACAGCATTAGATACGTTCGTTTGTGTTACGGCAGGTTGGCTAGGATCAACTACATGTGCAAATTGTACAGAACTAAAATTAGAAATTGGATTTATACTTGGAATGTTTGTAACAAGTACGTTGAGAGTAATCACGGCCGTTCCATTTGGGTTTATATTTCCAATCTGAATCCCGTTAGATGGATTTCCGATTTGCTGTGTACCAGAATCGTTTGTAAGAGTGCCAGATATGAATGTCGTCCCATCAGGTAAAGTATCCGTGAAAATTATATTTTGTGAAGTGACATTTCCAGGGTTACTTAATGTAATTGTATAAGAAATTGTATCACCAATCGTTGCGAAAGTTTTATCTACAGATTTGATTGCCACAATTTCTCCAGAATTTATTTGTGTCGAAACAGAATTAGATGTCGTATTTCGTGAAACAAGTGGTAAATTAGGTCCTGTCATAAATTTATAATCAATAGAAGCGCCGTTTACAACCGGTGAGTTTGGTCCGCCTGGTCCAATTGTGAAAATTGGATTTGGAATGCTAACTACTTGCACACGGAAGGTAACATTTATAAAATCTCCTGCAATAATATCTCCAATTGGTATCCCGTTCGCTGGATTTACTCCAGGTAATAAAACTCCGCCTACTCGAACGCTATCTTCTATAAATACTGCGTCATTTGGAATCGGATCTGTAAAAATGATATTCGTAGCAGTTGTGTTTCCTACATTTTCTAATAAAACTGTATACGTTAAAAATGAATTTCCAGGTGCTATGTCAGAAAATAGCCGATCCACACTTTTCGTTGCTTGAATAATCGCTTCGTTAATTTGAACTAAAGTTGGATTACTTGTAGCTGTTTCTGTCACCGGCGGCTGGGTAGGATCAACAATGATCGAGTATGTCGTGCTAGACTGGTTCAAAGTTGGATTTGTAACTGGTATTGAGCCAACGATAGCTTGAAAGCTAATTGTTGTCGTTCCTCCAACTGGAATTGAGTCTAAAGAAATCCCGCTATCTGGTCTAAATCCAAGTTGTGGGATGGTATTAATTTGTACGCTATCAGGAACGAATGAAAGTTCAGGTGGTAATATATCGATAAAAACAGGTGTGTTTGCGGCAGTATTTCCGCTATTGGTGAGGGTAGTTGTATACGTAATTGTATCTCCAACAGCAGCAAAAGCACTGCTTGCAGTTTTTGTTGCGATAACAGAAGCAGTATTTACTTGTGTAAAGGTTTTATTAGATTGAACTGTTCGTGAAACTGGCGGTTCATTTATATCTACAATAAAGCTATATTGAAGCGATGATTTATTCGGGATTGGATTAGGGTTTGGAAGTGTTGCAATGTTTACTTGAAAACTGAGTGTAGCAGATGCATTTGAATTCAAGTTACCAATATTGATACCATTTTGTGGATTTGCATTCGGAACGGTTACACCATTTATCTTAAAGCTATTTGGGATAAAGGTAGTACCGTTTGGAATTGTATCAGTAAAAATAATGTTGTTCGCAGTAGTATTTCCGTTGTTTGTAACAGCTGAAGTGAATGTAATTGTATCACCAATTGTAGCGAAAGTTGTACTAGCGCTTTTATTTATTACTAAAGTAGCGTCAATAATTGGTGTAACTGTTGTATTTGTTACAGTGCTACCAACAGCAGGAGATTGGTTTGGATTTACGGTATATTCATAATTTACAAGAGCATTATTTGTTAATGTGCCACTAGGTGGTATCGCTAAAATTTGTGCTTGAAAAGTAATGAATACAGTATCTCCTGGCGAAATATCTGCCAAGTGAACACCAAGTGATGGATCTAATCCTGGTTGTGGAACATTATTGATCGTTACGGAGTTTTGGATAAATGAAGCTCCTGCGCCAAGCCCATCTGTTAAAACAGTTGCACTAGCAGGGGTATTACCTGTATTTGTTACTGCAATCGTATAAGTAACGATATCTCCAATTGCAGCATTCGGTGTGTTCACTGATTTTGTAGCGATAATCGTAGCGTTATTAATTTGAGTTGTTATTACGTTACTTAACGTATTGGCGGATGCTGGAGGTAAGTTAGGGTCTATGACGTACTGGTACGTTGTATTGCTTTGGTTCGGGATTGGATTTGGGTTCGGTATAGAATTTACTTGTACTTGGAACGAGATGATCGTATTTGCATTCTGATTTATTGGATCGATTGCAATTCCGCTTGCTGGATTGACATTAGGCAGTCTATTCCCATTTACAGTAACACTATTAGGAATAAACGATGTTCCGTTTGGAATTACATCTGTAAATATTACATTTGATGCAAGTGTGTTCCCGTTATTCGTTAAAGTAGTCGTGTACGTAATAATATCATTTACGTTAGCAAACTGTTTATCTGCAGATTTAGTAGCGGCAATTGAGGCGTTATTAATAGTTGTCTGTACAGTGTTAGAAGCAACCATCTGCATCACAGCAGGTTTGGATGGATCATACGTATATTGGAATGTTGTGCCTGATTGATTTGTAATTGGGTTTACAGCAGGGATAGTTGGTACAAAAACTTGAAATGCAACGGTGCGTGATGAATTCGCTCCTATCGTACCAATTGAAATGCCGGTGGCAGGATTTGCGTTAGCTACAGGGACATTATTAATCGTTACAGTATTAGGAATGAAGAGGGTACCCGCTGGAATGATATCTGTAAACGTTACATTAGCAGCAGGGATATTCCCGTTATTTGTTAAAATAGTTGCATATAGTATGACATCACCGACATCAGCGAAGTTTGTACTCGTTAGTTTTGTAGCAACGATATTAGCAGTATTAATTTGTGTAGTTACTATATTACTAGCAGCGTTTCTAACGAGAGCAGGTAAATTTGGATCAGCGATAAAGCTATATTGAAGTGAAGCGCTGTTTTGAATTGGGTTTGGTGAAGGTAGCCCATTTGCACTTATTTGAAAAACAATCGTTGTAAAACCACCTGAAGGAATGGAGCCGACTTGAAGACCGGTACTAGAGTCTGCACCTTGTTGTAAAGTACCACCTATAAAAATACTATTTGGTACGATAGTGGAGCCATTAGGGATTATATCGGTAACAATAACATTATTTGCTGTAGTATTGCCAAGATTAGCTAAAGAAATTGTATATGTGATTGGTTGCCCGACATCGGCGATAGTTAAATCTACTTCTTTGACAATCACTACATTTGCTAAATTAATTTGTGTACTTACAGTGTTACTTACAGATGTTTCTATAGTTGGTGGATCGCCCGGATTTAGAATAAAGCTATACTGTGTACTAGATGAATTTAATGTTGGGTTTTGTGTTGGTAAAGAGGTGACGGTTACTTGATAAGAGACAGTAAGTGAGCCATTAGCAGCAATGGAAGGTAGTGGAACACCTATATTTGGATCTGCGTTATTTTGGAGTACACCATTAATAAGAAAAGTGTTTGGAATAAAGGTAGTACCGTCTGGATTCGTATCTACGAAAGTAGGACTATCAGCAGAAACACTTCCTGCATTCGTCAAAGTAACAGTATAAGTTAATATATCCCCTACGGTAGCGAACGCTCGGTCCACTGTTTTGGCTGAAATGACATTTGCATCGTTTACTTGAGTAAATGTAGTAGTTGAAGTAGTGTTCTTACTTACAGGTGAAGCGTTTGGATCAACGATAAAGTTATAGGAGATGGAAGCGCTATTTGAAATAGGGTTTGGATTTGGAATGCTAGTTATTACTACTTGGAATGAAGCTGTAATTGTAGTATTAGCATTGATGCTACCAATATTGATGCTAGCTGGTGTAACGCCTGGCTGAGTAACACTGTTAACTATAACGCTGTTTGGGACAAAGGCGGTTTCATTCGCAATTGAATCAGATAGTAATATATTGTTCGCTGCAACATTTCCATCATTCGTAAGAGCAAAGGTGTAAGTTAATACATCGCCAACTTCCGCAAACGTTTTATCTACAGATTTATTAACATGGAGATTTGCTAGTCTAATTGTTGATGCAACAGAATTAGAATTTGCTGTTTTTGAAGTCGGTGGCAAACTTGGATTTACAGTATATAGATAAGAAGCGAAGGCGTTATTAATGATAGGATTTTGGGTCGTAATATTGATGACTGTTACTTGGAAAGAAAGGGTAACAGTAGCCCCACCAGGGATTGTGCCGATAGGTAAAGCAACGAGAGAATCTACATTTTGTAAAACTCCGTTTAGTGTTACAGTACCAGGAGTCAATATCGTTCCGTTTGGAAGTGGATCTGTTAGTTGAACGTTATTAGCGGCCGTATTTCCACTGTTTGTAATAAGGATTGTATAACTTATTGTTTCACCAATTGTAGCAAATTGTTTATTTGTTGATTTTGTTAATGTTACATTCGCATTGTTAATTTGAGTGGAAACGAGATTCGAAGAAATATTTTTTGTAACAGGTGATTGGCTAGGATTGACAGTATATTGATAAGAAGCGCTTGATCCGTTAGATACGACATTTGACGTGGGTATTGTGTTTACTACTACTTGAAATGCAACATTTTTTGTTGTGCCGCTTGTTATGGATCCAATGTTCACGCCGGTAGCGGGATTTGCACCCACTTGTGTCGTGCCATCTATTGTTAAACTGTTTAGAACGAAAGTTGTTCCAGTAGGGATGATATCTGTAAAAATAACATTGTTCGCATTTGTATTACCTGTACCTGTAAAGGAAACGGTGTACGTTAGTGTATCACCAATATCTGCAAAATTTTTATCTACTGCTTTCGTCATTGTTACAGTAGCATTATTCACTTGAGTGGAGACAATATTTGTCGTATCAGTCCCACTTACTGCTGGTTGATTAGGTACAGGAATGTATTGATATGTTGTTGTTCCACTATTTAATATTGGGTTTGTTTGAGGGATAGAAGGAACGAGCACTTGGAATGAAATAGTAGTAGTGGAATTTGCGGCAATTGAACCAATTGTTATACCATTAGCGGGATTTGCGCCAGCTTGAGTAACTCCGTTCACAGTTACACTCCCTGGAATGAAAGTAGTCCCGCTAGGAATCGGATCCGTATATATCACATTCGTTGCAGCGATATTTCCTATATTAGCTAAGGCAATACTGTAAGTTAATGTTTCACCAATATCGGTAAAAAGTTTGTTAACTGATTTTGTTCCATTAATATCTGCAAGGTTAATTTGTGTTCCAGCAGAGTTACTTGTTGCAAGACCATTAAAAGTTGTTCCTCCGGCGATTGGTGTATATTGAAATGTAATATTAGCAGTGTTAGAGATAGGATTTTGACTTGGAAGAGAAACGACAGTAGCTTGGAAAGTTACTATACGAGAAGCACCATTATTAATTGTTCCAAGAGATATACCAGCCGCAGGATTTGCATTTGTTTGTGGTACGTTATCTACTGTTACAGTGCCGGGTATAAAAGAAGTACCATTAGGGAGACTATCTATAAAAATAGCGTTATTGGCAGGAAGAAGCCCGGTGTTAGGGATAGTAACTGTATAAGTGAGAATATCTCCAATTGCAGCAACACTTTTATTTACGCTTTTCGTCGCTTGTATATTTGGTGAGTTTATATTAATTTGTAAGCCTACTGTATTTAACATATATGCGTCTCCGTTAGTAGTTAAACGGATTGCGGCGGATACTTGTGAGTTTGTTAAATAAGGAGAAATATCAATGGAAGTAATGTCCCAGCCCTGTCTTCCTGCGGAGATGTTTGTACTTGTAGAAGCACTTTGATTTCGCGTTCCAAATGTCCCAGTTGTATCTAAGTTTCCTGCAGCATTATTAACTTGAGAACCGAAGAAATTATTTATGGCATTATTTGGCCCAGATAAAGCATTTAATGAACTGAAATTTGGTCCAAATAAAGCTTGATCCCCGGTTAAATCTGCATCTCCTTCGGTAGAACTTAAAAATAATCTCCCGCTTACTGGTCCTCCTGAAGGTGTTAAAAATCCAGAAACAGATACATCGGCACTACCAGTTTCTGCAGAAACACGGTTACCAGCTACATAAATGGTTAAGTTTCTTGCTGGCAATGTCCCGTTTTGATAAGCGACGATAAGCGTCCATCCAGCCGAATTAATTGTTCCATTAGAAGCATCTATAGGATCTACAAGTCCAGGAACCGCTCCTGTAGTATAGGAACCAGCACCTCCCGCTTGAATAAGAGTTGTTACGTCTGCTGAACGAGTGTAAAAGCCAAATGTAATAGAGTTTGAAACGAAAGTTTGATTTGAAGCCGTAACAGATGAAGGAGTAATCGAGTATGTTGAAACAGGTGTTGTAAAAGAAACTGGGTTTCCTAATACACTCGTAATGTTTTGATCACGAGATAAATAGTTTCCACCCCAAACGAGTTCTGCGTAAAGAATAGTACTACCAGCAGGGATATTTAAAATAGCGGTAGAACTATTTTGTGTATAGTTTAATGTTGTACCAGCAGGAAAAGTAGTTACTTGTAAAGCAGTATTCGTAGTTGCGAATGCACCAATTGCCCCGATTGTACCAGCACGGTTTTGATTGCTGATTTTACTTAAGCCTAAAGTATTACCTGTAATAGCGAGTGCGCCGTTAGTGGTGGTAGAAAATCGATTCGTAATGGGCATGTTGTCACCTCATTTACAATATAGTCTTGGTCAAAATAACATATGTGTGTGACAAATAAAGGGAAACATGTACAAGTTGATTTCGTAATAATGATTTAAATGTCTAGATAAGGGGATGGAGTATGAGTGAATTGGAAATTAGGGTGGAGCGTCTTAGGAAAGAACAAATAAGCGACATTGTAGCGCTATCTTCTTATATTGGGTGGGATTATAACAGAGAAGAAATTGAGACTATTTTTAACGCAGGGATTGTATACGGTGTTTGGAATGAGAGAGAGGAACTAATTGCTAGCGCGGCAATAATATTATATGGGGAGAAATTAGCGTCTATCGGAATGGTGATTGTACATCCAGATTATAAGGGGAGAGGGATTGGAAAGATAATAACGGAAGCGTGCGTTAAAAGCGTATCAGCTCATACTCCAATTATGCTTATTGCTACGGATGAAGGGAAACCTTTATATGAAAAGTTAGGATTTAGGGCAGTAAGTTATGTTTCTAAATACATATGTAACTCATACAATGCGAAAGATTATTGTATAAGAAATGAAGATTATGTGATGAATTATGAAGAGGGTGATTTAGAAAAAATAATAAAAATAGATGAATATGCGTTTGGAACAAATAGAAAAGAGTTTTTAAAGAAAAGAATTATGCAAAGTGAACAGTGTATCGTTGTAAAGGACAAGGAACAAAATGTATTAGGTTACGGTTTAAGCATACAAACACCAGAAAATAAGATAATAGGGCCGGTTGTTGCTAAAAATGATGAGATGGCAATGAGAATTGTACATGATTTAGCAAAAGGGCATAATGGTAAATTAAGAATTGATGTACTAGAAGGAAAGAAAGATTTCATGAAAGTATTAGAGATTGCTGGTTTTAAAAAGGTGAATACACCACCAATTATGATGAAAAATAGCGGTCAATTATTAAAAAGGAATAATGAGTTATATAGCATTGCAGCACAAATTTTTGGGTGAAAAAGAATCCTTCTGAATGAAGGATTCTTTTTCGCTAATCACGATATTGATCATGAGTCGGCTGAAAGAGGTCTTCCTCGATATCTCTCACCATAGAAAAATGATCAACGTTATAATGACCGTGTAAAGTTTTATTGTGATGACTAATAATTTGTTCTGCAGACAATACGTTAGAATCAGTTGTTGAATGACCGTTTTTAATTAATGTAACGTCAAATCCTTGTACAGTTGCTGCTCTAACTGCAGTGTCAATGCAATGTTCTGTTTTACATCCGCCTATAACAATATGATTAATGTTTTCTTCTTTTAAAAGTTCAAGTAAAGAAGTGCCGTAGAATGAATTGGTTGCTGCTTTATTAATAAAGATTGCAGACTGGGGTACTTGAATTTGATTATGTACTTCAAATCCTTCGCCACTACCAGAAGCAACATCGATATCTCTTACGAAAACAATAAGAGCATTTGAATCTATTGCTTTCTGCAGGGCTATATTTAGTGTAGATAATAGCTCGGTTTTACGAAAAACTTCATTTTCTTGCTCATTTCCATCAATTAATTCTTGCTGAGCGTCGATAATTAATAGTGCTTGTTTCATCGTGTCTCCCCTTTAATATGAAATAAGTTCCACTGTACATATTCCTTCAGATTGTTAGAAAATCCTCCATTGTAAGCGAAGTAGAAGATTGATTTACAAAGTTGTCAAAGAAATTTCATTCTCATAGCGTGTAAAAACATGTATGATAGGAGATGGAGAATTTTTGAGTAGGTGGGAATAACATGCAAACAGTAGAAGATTATCTTTCATTCTTACATACGAAAGGATTTAAATTATCAGAGGAAGCACAAGGGTTTATTATGTTTGGACAAGGATATACTGGTGCGTCTGATGGGATTGTGAACGCAGCAATAGAAGCGACAATTAAACATCAATTGCAGTTTGATGGTAGTTATTTCGTTGCGTTATTAGAACGATTGAAAGAGGAAGAAATTACAGATAAAAAAAGCGCTAAGGCTTTTATGCGGAAGTTACAAGCGTAACTTCACGCAGCCTGCGCTTCTTTTTTTGTTTTGGAAGGTAATTCAACAAAAATCATGCCTAGAAAAATACATAGACATCCGATAATAGCAGAAATAGAAAGTTGTTCATTTGCAACGAGAACGCCTGTTAATGCAGCAAAAACGGGCTCCATTGCGAAAATAATTGCTACCCTCGTTGGAGAAGTGTGTTTTTGTGCCGATGTTTGAATGAAAAAAGCAATAGATGTTGCAAACAGGGCAGTTAGAAAGAGTGCGAATAAAAAGGATTGATTCGTCCATAGTGATATTGAAAATAACTTTTCCCAATCTTCAAACAAAAAAGCGCAAATAGAAGAAAATATACCAACAGCTAATACTTGAGATGTGCTTAATAATAAAGGTGATATTTTTTTAGAAAAGAAGCCGTTAATAAGAATATGGGCAGCGAAAGCGACTGCACAACCAAGAACAAGTATATCTCCTATATTTAATTGGAAAGAATCAGCAGCTGTTAATAAGTACAAACCTGTTGTAGCTACAGCAATACCAAGTACGATGAAAATGGTGGCTTTTTGTTTTAAAAAGATAAATGATAAGATTGGGACCATAACAATGCTTAGCCCAGTTAAGAAACCTGCTTTTGAAGAAGTTGTATAAAGTAAGCCAAATGTTTGTAATAAATAGCCAACAAATAAGAAGAACCCAACCATTAATCCAGCTAAACTACTATGTTTTAATTCTTGTTTTGAAGTTTTCTGTGAAAAAATAATTTGAACGAATAATAAAATAATTCCAGCGAATAAAAAGCGAATACCATTAAACGTAAATGGACCAACGAAAGACATAGCGTTTTGAACGACAACAAACGTAGCTCCCCAAATAAAAGAGACAAATAATAAAGCAAGAGGAGCAATCCACTCTTTTTTCACACTCATACCCCCGTTAATTTTGTAAGATAGCTTTTCTAGCTAATTCATCAGCTACTTTATTTTGACTACTTGGAATCCACTTAATAAAAAAGAGATCGAAGTTTTTTATGTACTGTAGTGCTTCATCTAAAAGAGGTGCAAATATTGTATTTTTTGCGTATTCCTTTTCAACAGCCCGCTCAACAAGCTGCGAATCTGTACGAAAAGAGACAGTGCTATAATTATGCTCAATGCAATATTTTAATGCTAGAAGTAAAGCGCGGTATTCTGCTTCATGATTGGACATTGTTCCAAGTGGTACTGATAATTGTACAGGCGGATGAACGCCTTTAATAAATACTCCTGCACCAGAAGGACCAGGATTTCCTTTTGATGCACCATCAATATATACTTCAATCAAAATGAGAAACCTCCAAATTATAAGATTATCCCCTACTTAAATATTTTTTTGAAGTAGGGGATAGAGTAGTTATCCGATTGTGATGCTGTAACGACATGTAAATGTTTCATTCGCTTGTAAAGATTGAATTCCCTTTTTGTCCTTGAAATCTTTTGCTGGATTTACTTCATCAGCGATTCCATACCAAGGTTCAATACATAAGAAAGGTGCGTTATTCCCTGGTGTCCATACGCCGACAAAGGGAAATCCATCAAATTCTACTTTTACAAATTTATTATGTTTATGAGAACGAATCGAAATTTCATTCGTATTCATATGTTCAAAAATAAGCGCATCATTTTTGAATAAATCATATGTAAGTGGCAATTCAGTCGTATTTTCAGCGATTAATTGCTTTTTGTTTGAAAGATAAGGTCCTTCTAATACGCTTGTTTCTAAGCGTTCCAAACCATTAAACGATAAGTGATAATCTGTAAATGATTCACCGTCCAATAAAGGGAAGTTGAATCCAGGGTGTGCTCCAATTGAGAAGAACATCTCTTTTGAAGTAGGATTGTTTACTTCATATGTTACATGAACACTTTGTCCATCTAGCTCATAAGAAACGAGTAATTCGAATTCGTATGGGTATTTTTTTAATGTTTCTTCATTACTAGTAACGGTATAAGTGATCTTTGTTTCGCTTTGTTCTTTCACAGAGAAAGTAAGATCACGGGCGAAACCGTGTTGTGTTAATGAATATGGTTTACCGTCTACGTAGTATGTATTATCTACTAATCGACCGACAATTGGGAACAAAATTGGTGCACGGCGTCCCCAATAAGTAGAATCACCTTGCCATAAATATTCTATGTTGTCTTCTTTTAAGCGAACGCTCTGTAATTCTGCACCTTTGTCAGAAATGGAAACGATCACTTTTTCATTTTGAATTGTTGCTGTCATGAAGTGAAACCTCCTAAATCTTTCATATGTTTTATTATACGTTGTCTAAAAGAAAAAAGGTAGTTCACGATAGGAATCTATTGACGAAAGAGGGGCTACCACGTAAAATATAATCTTGTTGCTTAAAAAACGAATAACGTGGTTCGAAACCATCCCACGTAAAAAAACTAAGGAGATTTTGTCATGAATATTAGAACTTTAGTCGGTAATGGTATTTTAGCGGCATTATATATTGCTGTTTCTATGCTTATTCAGCCATTTGGCTTTACGAATGTACAGTTTCGTATTTCAGAGATGTTTAATCATCTCGTTGTATTTAACAAGAAAGCAATTTACGGAATTGTATTAGGTGTATTTTTAACGAATCTCTTTTTCTCACCTATGATCGCTTATGATTTAGTATTTGGAGTAGGTCAATCTATTCTTGCATTAGTTGCAACGATTATTTCTATGCGGTTTATTAAAGGTGTTTGGGCTCGTATGATTTTTAATACAGTTATCTTTACGATTACAATGTTTATGATTGCAATTGAACTTCATCTTGCATTTGATCTACCATTTATGTGGACTTGGTTAACATGTGCAGCAGGTGAATTCGTAGTAATGGCGATCGGTATGCCTGTAATGTACTGGATTAATAAGCGAGTACAATTTGAAAGATTTATGTAATAGATGAAAGAGCTATTCCTATGGGATAGCTCTTTTTGTATGTAATCATATTGAATATTATGCTGTGACTCTAGATAAAATATAATAAAATAAAGTGAGGCTTTCATTAGCTGGCTACATATAAGAAGTCTTATATAAGGGGAATGTAGTATGAAATATAAAATTCATTGGTTGTATAAAACGAAGCGCGGGTTGCAGACGGAATTAACAACAGAGTATATGAGTATAGAAGAAGTACTTCAATTTGCAGAGGATTTTGAGAAAACAGGAAGAGTAAAAGAATTTTCATTTTATGATGAAATGGACGCAGAATGGTCATTAAAAGAGATGAAAAAGTTAAGTAAGCAAGTAGAGGAAGAGCCCCAAGAAATACTCGTTTATTTTGATGGTGGGTATGATGTGCAAACGAAAGAAGCTGGGGTTGGTATATGTGTGTATTATAAAAAAGGAAATACAAACTACCGCATTCGCCGCAATGCATATATAGAAGGTATATATGATAATAATGAAGCGGAATATGCATCATTATTATACGGTATGAATATACTCGAGGAACTAGGGATTAAGTATGAAGCAGTTACACTTCGCGGAGACTCACAAGTGGTACTGCAGCAATTAGCCGGAGAATGGCCTTGTTATGATGAACATTTAAATCATTATTTAGATCAAATTGAACAAAAGGCGAAGCAAATGAAATTAAAACTTATATGTGAGCCGATATCTAGAAAACAAAATAAAGAAGCACATCAATTAGCTACGCAAGCATTGGAAGGAACAGTTATTGATAGTCATAAAGAAATAACTGAATAGAGAGGTGCAAAGGTGGATAAAAAGCAACTCATTACAGAGGTAAATGACTTATTAGAAACGTATTGTGAAGGATGTTTTTTGCGAGAACATAATCGAAAGACAAATAGTAAGTATTACGCTCATTCATTTTGTATAAGGCAATGTACAGTTGGAGAAACATTGAAAAAGTATGGGGACCAGTTGTCATGAAAAACATCCAGAGAAAATTCTCTGGATGTTTTTTAGTGTCTTGCTTCGTTTAGTTGATGCTCACATTTATTTAATTTCTTTTCCTCATTCATTAAAAATGGTTCATCTAAATCAGTCGCAACAGATTTCATAATTTCAAGCTGAGAGCGAGCTGCTTCTACAGCAGTAGTAGCATGCTCTAATGTATCTGGATCCATTGAAATTGTTGCTGATCCTACCATTTTTTGTGCTGTTTCTACACGGAATTTCACTTCTTCAAAATCATTTACTTCTGATCCCATTAATAATTCCTCCTTTGTATAGTGCGCATTTCACATAGTTTTTGCTCTGTAAAACGGAAATATACAAAGGAATAACAAAGGAGGTTACCAAGTAAGGTAACCTCCTGTTATATGTTGGATTAAAGTTTTACTACGTTAGCAGCTTGAGGTCCGCGGTTACCTTCAGTAATGTCGAAAGATACTTCTTGACCTTCTTCTAAAGCTTTGTAGCCGTCGCCTTGAATAGCAGAGAAATGTACGAATACATCGTCAGCGCCTTCCATTTCGATAAATCCAAAACCTTTTTCGTTGTTAAACCATTTTACTTTTCCTTGCATGTTACAATTCCTCCTAAAAGCGTTTACTATTTTCATTTAGTGAAATTCATTTTAAAAAATAATATAAACTAAAAATGCTATATTCTTGAATATTCTGCTAAATGATTAATTTAAATATACACGAATTGGGAGAATTTAGTCAAGTAAGCGATTTTATTTTTTTGTATTTTTAAATAATTTTTCAGTCAAATTTTTAAATAGGTATAGGACAGGCCGAGTATGTAATATTCTTAATTGAATGCTATACATAATGAGGTGAAAGAATGAATAAGTCTTACTTATTAGATAATGAAGGAATGAGAACGAGAACCGACATACCGGATTGGGTTGCAAAAGAATTTGAGATTTTTTCAAATGTTGTGTTAGAACCAACTTTTCCATGTTATTTCGGTTTAACAGCTTTGAAAAAGAATGAACTTCGTTATTCATTTCTTTCTCATAATGATTGGAGTCATTTGCCACATACAATGTTATCTTTTTTAGAGTTAATGAAAGAGAGGCCGATTGTAAGAAGGGGCTTTTTCCTTTTTGTAGAACCGGAATGTGAAGAACAGCCACTCGAATATTACCGTGATTCCTTTTGGAAAGTGTTACAGTATTTACATGAAAACGATAATCAAGCATGGCCAAAGCAAATTCCTGAAGATCCAGACCATTATTTATGGGAATTTTCATTTGGTGGTGAGCCAATATTCGCATTTGGAAATGCGCCAGCTTATAAACAACGAAAAACTAGACATTTAGGGAATTCTCTCGTTATTGGGTTTCAGCCACGCACTATTTTTGATGGATTAGAGGGAGATCGTCCTAAAGGAGCATATTCAAGACAAATGGTCCGTGAGCGAGTTGAAAAGTGGGATCAATTGCCGAAACATCCTAACATTAGTCATTATGGTGACCCGGAGCATCGTGAATGGAAACAATATTTCATAGGAGACGATGTAGAGCCAATAAAAGGGAAATGTCCTTTTCTTCATAGGATAGAAAAGTAAGAGCCATCACCTAGATGGCTCTTTTGTATATTTTGGATAAAAAAGGGTATTTTATTATGAAAGCTAGTCTATTTTTTCAAATTACATCATTAACTAGTAGTAAAGAGAGTAGAAAGGATAGAGCGATGTTTGGAGCAATTATACAGCAAATCGTATTAGGTATATCATTAGCTGCGCCAGTAGGGCCGATTAATATTGAAATGTTAAAACGAGGAATTGAACGTGGGTTTTGGCACGCTTGGGTTGTTGGAATTGGTGGAATGACTGCAGATGTTTTATTTATGCTTCTCATTTATTTCGGTTTATCTTCTGTGTTTATGTATACATATGTACAAGCCTTCATGTATTGCACGGGTTTTTTCTTGTTATTTTATTTAGGATTTCAAAGTGTAAAACAAGGAATTTTCGACTCGAATATGGAATATAAAAAAGAAGAGGTAGGTGGCCTTAAGCAATCGTTTATGGCAGGATTTTTAATTGCGATATCCAATCCATTAAATCTTGTTTTTTGGTTTGGTATATACGGAAGTACACTTAGCTCATTACTTACGAAGGTAACGAAACAAGAAGCTTTTTTGTACAGTCTTTGCATTATTGTTGGTATTATTTTATGGAATTTAAATATTGCTTTTTCTGTACATTTTGGAAGAACTTTATTAAAACCAAAAGCGCTTGGCTACATAACAGCCGGAGCAGGTATTATTTTAGTAGGTTACTCTATACATTTTGCATACAAAGCTTTACAGTTGTTCACATAAGATTGAAGGGGAGATTTTTATGTATCGAACCACTATTGACGGAAAAGAAATTATAATTACGTTAGCGCCAAAAATCCGAAAAGAAATTACTGATAGAAATCCACTATATGAAGCGGTATTTCATAATGCTGCAAGATTGTTACAAACAAAGCAACCGACGTTTGCAGTAAATCATGAAATATTTGGGCTCATTATTGGAGAAGTGCAAAGAGGAGAAGTAACAGTGTTTGCAGTGGAACATATTATTCCGAAGCAAAATATATTTGGACCAAACAATTTTTTCTCGACAATAGAACAGCAGGCAAATTTGTAAAGTGAATAGAATAAGAATAGAAAAGAAATAGTCGTAACGATATGTTGCGGCTGTTTTTTGGGAAAAGGGGGAAACAAGATGAAGAAAGTGGGGAAAGAGTTCTTTTTACAACATGATATCGTTATTATGTATAGCATTCTATTTGTTTTCATTATTATTTTAAAAATGCAATTTTTTACGTGGTTTGGCATGTTAGCATGTATGTTTGGGATTGTTTTCTATACACTTAATGAATATATGACACATCGTTTTTTATTCCATATAAAGCCACCTAAAAACACATTTCTATTAAAAATGTTAAGAAGATTGCATTATGATCACCACGTATATCCAGATGATTTAAAACTTTTGTTTTTACCTGTATGGTTTAGTATACCTAGTTTTACTATATATTTACTTATAGCATATGGTATTACAAAAAGTGTTACTATTACACTTTCATTTGGAATCGGAATGATTATTATGCTGCTCGTTTACGAATGGAAACATTATATTGCTCATAGACCGATTCGTCCCGTCACTAAGTTTGGAAGATGGCTAAAAAAACAACATATATTACACCATTATAAAAATGAAAAGTTTTGGTTTGGTGTTTCAAATCCAGTATTCGATTTTATATTTGGAACACTTAAAGACGGAAAAGATGTTGAGCTAAGCGAAACGGCTCGTAATTTAGAAAAGGAAAAAAAGACAAAAGTAGTGCGTTAAGCACTGCTTTTGTCTTAATGAGGATAAATAAGTAAAGTGTCACTTTATTTTGAAAAAGTATATTAAAAATTTAGGGGAAATTGCCGAAAAATGTCTATCAAAAAATCTTTGCATGAATGCATGGATTGTCTAAAATGAATGTAAGTTTCTGAATATTTATAAAATTTAGTCTTCGGTTATGCAAGGGGGAAGTGTATTTCAAGTAAGAGAGGGGATCGGTTAATGAAACGAGACGATACGTCAGCACGTAAGTTGCAAAATGAGGTGAATTATACAGAGGTCGTTCAGTCGGAAGAATTTCAATTGTTATTAAATACGAAAAAGAAGTTTATCATTCCAATGAGTATTTTCTTTTTTAGTTTTTTTATCGCATTACCTATTTTAACATCGTATTCAAAGGTACTTAATACACCTGCATTTGGAGACGTTACATGGGCGTGGGTATTTGCTTTTTCCCAATTTATCATGACATGGGCACTATGTATGATTTATAGCAAAAAAGCAGAATCATTTGATGAAATCTCCCGGAAAATTCTGCAAGATATGCAAAAAGGGAGGGGCTGAACTTGAATACTACTGCATTTGCACTATTTTTAATTATTGTTCTTGGTACGCTCGTCATAACCTATTTTGCATCGAAAAAAACGAAAAATGCGAGTGAATTTTATACGGCTGGAGGGGGATTAACTGGTTGGCAAAATGGTCTGGCCATTGCTGGAGATTACATGTCTGCTGCTTCATTTCTCGGTATAGCTGGAGCAATCGCATTAACTGGGTTTGATGGATTCTTTTATAGTATCGGTTTTTTAGTTGCTTATTTAGTTGTACTATATCTTGTTGCAGAACCGCTTAGAAATTTAGGAAAGTACACTTTGGCGGATATGATTGCAGCACGCTTTGATGCGAAAAAAGTTCGCGGAGTTGCAGCTCTTAATACGATGACGATTTCTATCTTTTATATGATTGCACAATTAGTTGGCGCGGGTGCACTTATTAAGTTATTATTAGGGATTGAATATACGACATCTGTATTAATCGTTGGAACACTTATGACGGTGTATGTTATTTTTGGTGGTATGACAGCAACGAGCTGGGTACAAATTGTAAAGGCTGTATTACTTATGGCTGGTACGTTTATTATTTCTGTTATCGTTTTCGCAAAATTCAACTTCAGCGTGACTGAAATGTTCGCTCAAATGAAAACAGCTACCCCTTTAAAAGATTCATTTTTAAATCCAGGTGTAAAGTATAAGGATGGTCTTGATACACTGTCTTTAAATTTAGGACTAGTACTTGGTACAGCTGGATTACCACATATACTTGTCCGCTTTTTTACAGTACGTGATGCAAAAACTGCACGTCAATCTGTCGTATATGCGACGTGGTTAATTGGTGCATTTTATATTATGACGATTTTCTTAGGATTTGGTGCGGCAGCGTTTGTAGGAAATGAAGCGATTATTAAAGCGAACCCAGCTGGTAATATGGCGGCACCTTTATTAGCCAAAGCGTTAGGTGGAGACTTCTTATTTGCTTTCGTATCAGCAATTGCTTTTGCAACGATTTTGGCTGTAGTGGCAGGTCTTGTATTAACAGCAGCATCAGCATTCGCTCATGATTTTTATAATGAAATCATTCGTAAAGGAAAATCAACGGAAAAAGAGCAAGTATCCATGGCTCGTTATGCATCTATTGGAGTAGCGATACTATCTATCATACTTGCATTATTTGCCCAAACATTAAACGTAGCATTTTTAGTATCATTAGCATTTGCAGTTGCAGCGAGTGCAAATCTACCAGTAATTTTATTTACAATATATTGGAAGCGTTTTAATACAACGGGTGCTATTTCGGGTATGATTGTAGGTCTCGTATCAGCAATTGTTCTCGTAGCGTTGAGTCCGAATGTTTGGAACCCTGTAGCTGGAAAAGCTATTTTTGTTGGGGAAGCGTTATTCCCATATACGACACCAGGAATTATTTCAATTCCACTCGGATTTCTTGCAGCATATTTAGGAACGGTTTTATCTAGTAAGAAAGAAGATGAAGCGAAATTTGATGAAATTCTAGTGAAATCTAATACTGGTCATGGCATTAGCGATGCGTCTTCACATTAAATAAAAGAGGAGCTTTTCGATAGATAAGAAAAGCTCTTTTTTCTTTTGTCATTTTCTTGTAAATATTACTGATTTGTAAGTAGGATTTGTCTTAATTTTGTGGAATGAAAATAGCAGGGAGAAATTTAAGTCATCATGGCACCAGCGCAGCTTTTGTGAAAAATAAGTTGTTATGGAAGGTGGAAGTAATGATGAAAACGAAGCAAACTGATGAATTATTAGCAAAAGATGAGCAATATGTTTGGCACGGAATGCGTCCCTTTAGTCCAAATAGTACAATGGTAGGGGCAAAAGCTGAAGGGTGCTGGGTTGAAGATATACAAGGAAAAAGATATTTAGATGGTATGAGTGGCCTTTGGTGTGTGAATAGTGGATATGGAAGAAAAGAGCTCGCAGAAGCGGCTTATAAGCAATTACAAACATTATCATACTTTCCAATGTCACAATCCCATGAGCCAGCTATAAAGCTTGCTGAAAAGTTAAATGAGTGGCTTGGGGGAGAGTATGTTATTTTCTTCTCAAATAGTGGTTCAGAAGCGAACGAAACAGCTTTTAAAATAGCAAGACAATACTATGCTCAAAAAGGTGAACCACATCGTTATAAATTTATGTCACGTTACCGTGGGTATCACGGGAATACAATGGCGACAATGGCAGCGACGGGACAAGCGCAGCGTAGATATCAATATGAGCCGTTTGCTTCAGGTTTTTTACATGTAACACCACCGGATTGTTACCGTATGCCTGAAATTGAAGGGCAGCATATTTATGATGTAGAATGTGTGAAAGAAGTCGATCGTGTTATGACGTGGGAATTAAGTGAAACAATTGCTGCGTTTATTATGGAACCTATTATTACAGGCGGGGGCATATTAATGCCACCACAAGACTATATGAAAGCTGTTCATGAGACGTGTCAAAAACACGGTGCCTTGCTTATTAGTGATGAAGTGATTTGCGGTTTTGGACGTACAGGAAAAGCATTCGGATTTATGAATTATGATGTGAAGCCAGATATTATTACAATGGCAAAAGGTATTACGAGCGCATATTTACCATTATCTGCAACAGCTGTGAAAAAAGAAATATATGAGGCTTTTAAAGGTAAAGGAGAATATGAATTTTTCCGCCATATTAATACATTTGGTGGAAATCCAGCAGCTTGTGCATTAGCACTTAAAAATTTAGAGATTATGGAAAATGAAAATTTAATTGAGCGATCTGCACAAATGGGTTCCCTTTTATTAGAGCAACTAAAAGATGAAATTGGGGAACATCCACTTGTTGGGAATATTAGAGGAAAAGGTCTATTAGTTGGGATTGAATTAGTAAATGATAAAGAGACGAAAGAGCCAATTGATAATGATAAAATAGCAAGTGTTGTAAATGCTTGTAAAGAAAAGGGCTTAATTATAGGACGAAACGGTATGACAACAGCAGGATATAATAACGTTTTAACATTAGCGCCGCCTCTTGTTATTTCAAGTGAAGAGATTGCTTTCGTTGTTGGAACGTTGAAGACAGCGATGGAGCGTATTTAATAAATAGAGAGAGGAGCGAGCTGTAATATAAGGCTCGCTCTTGTTTAGTAGGAGGGGACTTTTAATGGAGAAATATGATCCTAACAAACATTATCACATCGGATATTATGAAGACGGATATGATTTAGAAGTGACGGCGTACAAAAGAATAAATGAACCAGTTTGGGATGCTCATATTCCGCACTATGAGGCAGACGATTTTTATAAGAAAGTGGAGGAAATGAAATTGGGTGAATATATAGATGATTATGGTATTAAGGTGTATTCATTTAGTAATGATATTAATGATGATGAAGCACGAATTATTTTTGAAAAATGGTTAAAAAAGAACGGGATTGTTTAAAGATAAAACAAAAAGGAGATTGCTATCTTATAAAATAGCAATCTCCTTTTATTATAGTAAATTTATTTACTTGCTTTCATTGCTTTATCTTTTGCACCAAAAGTGTATTTTAACATTGGTGGTGTAATCATTGTAGTTAAAATAACGACAATAACGATTGCTGTAAAGTAATCTTGTGCCAATAGACCTGAAGAAAGTCCTGTTCCTGCGATGATAAGTGCAACTTCACCACGAGAAACCATTCCAGCACCGATAATTGCAGAAGACTTAGCGTCAAATCCAGTCATTCGTGCACCGAATCCACAGCCGATTAATTTCGTTAATACAGCGATAACAGTTAATGCTAAGATGAACCAAATTTGATTGCCGATACCGTCAAATGTAATATTCATACCGATACTAACGAAGAATACGGGAACGAACATAGCGTAAGCAATTGGTTCTACTTTCTTTTCTACTTCATGTTTGTAGTTTGTTTGAGAAATTGCAATACCAGCAGCGAAAGCACCGATAATACCAGCAATTCCTAATAATTCGCCGAAATATGCGAATGAGAAACAGATGATAAGGGCCGCGCTCACGATAGACTCAGATACGCGTAGTGGTGATAACCAGCGCATAATCGCAGGAACACCTTTCCATCCGATTAAAATAATAGAAGCGAAGAATACTACTTTCTTCAAGATAACCATTGTTAAGTTAACATCATCAGTACCTAAGAAGCTCATTGCAAATGCTAATAAAATAACGACAAGAATGTCATCAAATACAGCTGCGCCTAGCATAGTTGTACTTTCACGTGTTTTCATCTTTCCTAAATCGCGAAGTGTTTGAACGGAAATACTAACACTTGTCGCACATAAAAGTAATCCTAAGAATACAGCGTTTCCTTGTTCCATTCCCATAATAAGGCCGGAAACGTAACCACCTACGAATGGAAGAATGATACCTCCGAGTGCAACTGCTAAAGAAGAATTACGATTTGCGTTTAATTCTTCTAAGTCTGTTTCAAGTCCAGCCATAAACATTAAGAGAATAACCCCGACATTACTTAATTGAGTTAGAAGCTCTGAATTTTCAATCCAACCTAATACAGCTGGACCGATAACGATACCGACAATTAATTTACCTAGTACAGAAGGTTGACCTAATCTAACACTAAGATCACCAGCAAGCTTTGTACTTAATAAAATAAGTGCAATTTGAAAGAAAAATTCGAATTCCATCTGATCCTCTCCTCGTCATTTTTAATTTTATCATACGATTTCTCGGAATTTGCCTAATGAAAATATGTAAAACCCATTAAACAAAAGGGTCTGATTACAAGTTCTTTTGAACTCGTAATTTGAACCTGTAATTAATATATAATAGATTTTATAAAAAATCAATGAAAAAATGGGAGCTTTTTGAGGAAGAAGCTGTCTTATTGGGATATAGGTGTAAGAGTAGTGTGTGAATTTTATATGTATAAAATAGTATGAAGTCCTTTTCCATTACAAATAATAAAGTCTACATACTATTTCACGAACTATAACTGTGAAAGGGAGGATTTATAATTTGAAGGCATTAAAAAATAACTTGTCTATTGTTGCTTTAGGTGGAGTAAATGAAATAGGAAAAAATATGTATGCTATCCAATATGAAAATGATATTGTCGTCATTGATTGTGGATCTAAATTTCCAGATGAAAGTTTATTAGGGATTGATTTAATAATTCCAGACGTCACATATTTGCAAGAAAATAAAGAAAAAATTCGCGGTTTAATAGTAACGCACGGGCATGAGGACCATATTGGCGGAATACCATATTTTTTAAAACAACTAAATGTACCAATCTATGCAACAAAGTTAACGTTAGGTTTAATTGAAATTAAATTAAAGGAACACAATCTTCAAAATGATACGGAATTAATCGTTATTCATTCAGAATCAGAAATTGATTGTGGTTCTATTAAGGCAACTTTTTTTAAAACGAACCACAGTATTCCGGATTGTCTCGGTATTGTTTTTCATACACCAGAAGGTACTGTAGTACATACAGGTGATTTTAAATTTGATTTAACACCAGTAAATAATCAACATCCTGATATTCATAAAATGGCTAAAATAGGAAGTGAAGGTGTACTAGCTTTATTATCTGAAAGCACAAATGCAGAACGCCCAGGTTTTACTCCATCAGAAAGGTCAGTAGGAGAACGGATAGAGGAAATATTTATGAAAGCAAATAGAAAAGTAATTATTTCTACGTTTGCTTCTAATGTGAATCGTGTTCAGCAAATAGTTGAAGCATGTATAAAAACAAATCGAAAACTAGCTTTGCTAGGGAGAAGTATGGTAAATGTAGTAGAGGTTGCTCTAGAGAAAGGTTATTTACATATTCCAGAAGGTATGTTGATTGAAGCAAATGAGGTAAATCGTTTAGATCCAAAGCAGGTTGCAATACTTTGTACAGGAAGTCAAGGAGAACCAATGGCAGCTTTAGCGCGTTTAGCTAGTGGAAACTATAGGCAAGTGGATATTTTACCAGAAGATACGGTTATTATAGCCGCGACCCCTATCCCAGGAAATGAACGTAACGTTTCTCGAATTATCGATAATTTATTTGCATTAGGAGCAAAGGTGATTTACGGATCAGGTAGTTCTACTGGAGTGCATGTATCCGGTCATGCATATCAAGAAGAGTTGAAGTTAATGCTTACATTAATGAAGCCAAAATATTTTATTCCAATTCATGGAGAGTTTAGAATGCTACATCACCATAGTTTGTTAGCAGAATCAATTGGTATTGAAAAGGAAAATATCTTTATTGTACGTAATGGAGATGTTGTAGATATAAGTAATGAAGTGGCAATTCAATCTAGAAGAATACAGGCAGGAAATATATATGTAGATGGATTAGGAATTGGAGATGTTGGAAATGCATTATTACGTGATCGTAAACAACTTTCAGAAGATGGAATGCTCGTTATAGTTATTACTTTTAATAAAGTGGATGGAGAAATAATTTCAGGTCCAGATATTATTTCTCGTGGATTTGTCTATGTCCGTGATTCAGAAGAATTTCTAAGAGAATTAAATAAATTAGCTGTTATTACGATTAATAATTTAAAGAAAGAGAATGTGAATAGCTGGGGTATTTTGAAAAGGGAGGTAAGAGAAGCATTAGGGAAGTATATATATACAAATACAAAACGAAAGCCGATGATTCTTCCTATAATAATAGAGGTTTAATAGTAAAAAAGAATTCTCGTATGGGAATTCTTTTTTGTTTTGAAGAGAAAATGAACATATAATGAAATAAATAGAAATGGAAGGAAATAAAAGATGTTATTAAATAAACGTTTTACAATTGGAGAAATGGCGAAAATGCATAATATCGCAGAATCTACATTAAGGTATTATGATGAAAAAGGAATTTTTCATCCGTCCATTGTCGATCCTCAAACGAATTATCGTTATTATACAATCGATCAATTTTCATTGTTAGATACGATTAAATTTTTACGCCAGTTAAATATTCCGTTAAAGGAAATTAAGAAATATATTGATGAAAGAAATCCAGCATACGCACTC
This sequence comes from Bacillus sp. TE8-1, assembly GCF_008368855.1. Lineage (NCBI taxonomy): Bacteria > Bacillati > Bacillota > Bacilli > Caryophanales > Bacillaceae > Bacillus > Bacillus sp. TE8-1. The sequence goes on from NZ_QPET01000023.1 coordinate 41,564, forward strand.
AATTTACTGGAAAAACAACAAGAGATGATGCTGAAGAAACAAAGAGAAATTGAGTATGCTTTGGCGAAAATGGAGCACAGAATTCATTTAATTAAGAAAGCAACAAAAGCAAAAGCTGAACAAATGGTAATTAAAGAGATTCCGCAGCGAAAAATTACAGCAATTGCGGTTGCTCCAAATACGACGGATGATATGTTTGAGTACTACATCCATTCGTTACAAAAAAATATGAGGCAAATGGATGATAGTTTATTTTCTGGAGATATTGGTGTAACTGTTGCGAAAAAAGGATTAATGCAAAATGAGTTTCAAGCATATAGCAGTGTATTTATTCTTTTGGATTATATGCCGTATGAAGTGCATACTTCAGATGAAATTAAAGAAGGTTTATATGCTTGCTCTTATCATCATGGACCGTATGAAGAAACAGATGCAACGTACAAGGAGTTACTTACATACATTGATAAAGAAGGTTACGAAGTACATGGAGATTCGATTGAGATTGGATTGATTGATTGGTCTGTAACAGAAAATCCAGAGGAGCAAGTAACAGAAATTCAAATTCCTGTAGTGAAAAAATAAGATGAAAACCTTTGAATTGATTACAAATTTACATTCATTAGTATAAGTCAGTTACCTGTTTTTTAATTCTCTCTTGACCTTCAAGTTACTTGAAGGTTTAAACTAAGAAAAGAGAGTTGAAAAAAAGGAGTATATTAGAGTATGGAAGCAACAGAAAAATTAAGAGAAAAACCGATAAAAAGCTTATTTATTTCTTATTTAATACCAGCCGTTCTTGGAATGGTATTAATGTCAGTGAATATTGTAATTGACGCGGTCATGATTAGTAGAGGAGTTGGGGCGAACGGTTTAGCAGGAGTGAACGTGGCTATTCCAGCATTTTCGATTTTCTTCTCTATTTCATTATGGATCGGAATGGGCGGGGCAACGTTATACTCCATTGCATTAGGCGAAAATAAACGAGAAAGAGCAAGGTCTATTTTTACTCAATCCATGACGGTAGCAGTTGTTATCGTAGGGATTTTAGCAGCGATTTGCTTATGGAGAATAGAAGATTTAGCATATTTATTTGGTGCAAATGAAGTGATTCTACCATATGCGTTAGACTATTTACACGTATTATTAACATTTGGAATGATATACGTTTTAGAAAATATTTTAAGTACATTCATACGAAATGATGGAAATCCTAATTTAGCAATGGCTGGTCTTATTGTAACAGCTGTATTAAATATAGTGTTTGACTATATCTTTATTTTTATCTTTGGATGGGGCGTAACAGGTGCTGCTTCAGCGACTATTCTTTCGGCAGCGATTGGTTTCCTTGTATTATTAACTCATTTCTTTAGAAAAAGTAGTATTTTAAAGTGGACGAAATTCCATTTTGAATGGGATACTGTCAAACAAATTATGGTGATTGGTTTCCCAAGTTTTACAGCAGAAAGTACGGTTGCAATCGTAACGATTGGTTTTAATATCGCATTCGTCCAATATGCAGGAGAAGTAGGAGTAGCTTCCTATGCGATGGTGAATAGTATTCATGCAATGACATTACTATTATTCTTTGGTGTTGGAGCAGCATTACAGCCAATTGCTAGTTTCCATTATGGGGCAAATTTATCAGAGAGACTTCGTGAAGGATTGAAGTTTGCTGTGAAAATTGCAGTTGTCCTCGGAGGCATTGCGATAATTGTCGGATTATTCTTCGGGAAATATATCATTGGTTTATTTGATGTTCAATCTCCAGAATTATTGGAGTTAACCTTAACAGGTATTAGCTTATTCTTTATCCAATACGTATTTTTAGGTTATAACATTGTGTATGGAGAGTATTTCCAATCAGTGCGACAAACGAAGAAATCAGTACTTATTATAATGAGCCGAGGATTACTATTTATTATTCCATTGTTATGGATTATGCCGAAATTATTTGGTATAAATGGAATTTGGCTCGTTATGCCAGTTGCTGAAGTAATGACAGCAATTATCGTATTTACGATGAATCGTATGAAACATCCTGTGCCATTAAATATGGCAGGAGAGAAAGAAGCGATATGATGAAGAAAATCCCCTTAAGCAATTAAGGGGATTTTTTATTCCTTTAAACTAATCGCAAAAGATCCATCTGTTTCTTGAACAGAAGCAAAGGCAACGTTTTTAATATTTGTAATTCCTTTTTCTTTTAATTCTTTATATAACCATTTTTCATCTTTATGTATTAACTTTAAGTTATCGTATTGAATTTGTGAATCGACGATAAGTGCAATTGGTAATCCAGCATACTTAACTTCTATGTTTAAATCTTTTGGAGTTAATGGTACAAGTTCTCTTTTTGGTAAAATACTAATAGCGCCGTTCGCTTCTAAAATAGCGTATTCAATTTCATGAACACTTGGATATCCTGCAACGCGAAGATTAGAAAGTAGTTCTGCAATGGGGTATCTACTTTTTTGTAAGTTCTCAAAAATAATATCACCATGTTTAATTAAAATGATAGGGTGTCCAAGAATAAAACGATTTAGTTTGTTGAATAGGCTTAATTTTGTAAGAAGTAAATGTAAACATGTGATAACAACCATACCGAGAAATGCTTGTAAAGCACCAGAGACGGGTATGGCCTGGAAAGCTAAATAAGATAAAAAGATTATAGCCCCAAAATCATGAGGAGTTAGTTGTGCTAACGCGGATTTACCGAGTAACTTAAGCGATAGTAAAAATAAGATAAAAAAGAACGACACGTTACATAAAAAGAGAAGCAATAGAGACACTCCTTCGTGTAAAGTTGTACTTACTATTCCCGAAAGTAATATAAATATTACCTTTCAGAGGATAAATTAGGGTTTATTGGAATCTGTCTGTATACAAACAAATAAATGGATATTATCATGAAGGAAGTAAAAGAAAATAGGAGTATATGAATATGAGAAAGAAGAAAATAATGAAGGGCATTTTAGTTGTTATAATGATTTGCGCCGTGTATGCGGGTTTTTTACAATATCACATTTATAAGCATGGGCATATGAATGCAACTTACGATGCTGATTACATAATTGTACTAGGATCGAAAGTAAATGGGACGAAACCATCTTATTCATTGCAATATCGTATTGATAAAGCAGCTGAATATTTAAAATCACATGAGAAAACAATCGCTATCGTATCTGGAGGACAAGGAAAAGGCGAAGACATTTCAGAAGCATTAGCAATGAAACAAGGACTAATAAAACAAAATATCGCAGAAGACCGCATTATAATGGAGGACAAATCTACGAGTACAGATGAGAATATTACATTCTCAAGACCGTTAATTCCAGCCGATATGAAAAAAGGTATGATCGTAACAAACGATTTTCACATGTTTAGAGCGAAAAAAATAGCGGCCAAACAAGGTTTACAATTAGAAGGTCTTCCGGCAAAAACACCGAAACCAATTATCATTCCATCGAATATACGAGAATATTTAGCAATTACACAGTATTGGTTTATGAATCGAATATAGTGAAAGTAATCCCGTCTGAAACTTCAGGCGGGATTTAGTTTGAGGAAAATCTTACAAATATGTCACGTTCGTGAAAGGTAAAGCGATAGTTTCTAGAATGAATTCCTGACATAATGAAGGTAACAAAAACTATTTAGAGGTGAATCGGATGAAAGGAAATAATATTTTATCTTCGTTATGTTACTTTAGTATCTTTTTTGCACCATTTTTACTACCAATTATCGTGTACTTTGTTGCAGAAGATGAAGTGAAGTATCACGCGAAAAAAGCATTTTGGTCACATGTTTTCCCATACGCAATCTTATTTGGAGGACTAGCAGTATCAGGCATGTACGGTTTAGGTTTCAATCAATCTGACGGTGCTGGAATTGGAATGGCTATCACATATGCAGTGTTCATTCTTGTAGGAATTTACTACTTCATTTGGAATATCGTAAAAGGTATTAAAGTTTTGAAAACGGCGTAATAAGATAAGTATAATTTCATTTACCGTATCGATAAACGTTTTAAAAAAGAGTAATTCAAAAAGAATTGCTCTTTTTGTGCTTATAAGTTGTGAAAATTGAAAAAGATATGTTAATTTTTCATTATGAAGAGAAAAAAGGAGTGATTTTCATGAATGAGATCATACATAAGATGGAGCAACATGTTTCAGTTCGTAAATATAAAGAAGAATCAATTCCGAAAGATGTAGTAGAAAAGATGGTGCACGCTGCGCAACATGCAGCTTCATCACATTTTGTACAGGCGTATTCTGTTATATATGTAACAGATCAGGAATTAAAGGCTAAACTAGCAGAGCTATCCGGAAATCGTCATGTGAAGGACTGTGCAGCATTTTTTGTTTGTTGTGCAGATTTAAAACGACTTGAAATTGCATGTAAAAAACATAGTACAGAGATAAAGCATGAGGGAGTAGAAGACTTTATCGTTGCGACGGTAGATGCTTCGCTTTTTGCGCAAAACTTAGCACTAGCAGCAGAATCGCTAGGATACGGTATTTGTTATATTGGTGGTATTCGTAATAATCCGAGAGAAGTGAGTGAACTGCTTCATTTACCTGATAAAGTATATCCTGTATTCGGAATGACAGTCGGCGTACCAGATGAAGATCATGGAGTGAAACCACGTTTACCAGTAGCAGCAATCCTTCATGAAAATGGATATGATGAAAAGAAATATGATGAATTATTAAATGAATATGATGAAACGATGAGCGCGTATTATAAAGAAAGATCATCAAACAAGAAAAACGTAACATGGACGGAATCAATGAGTTCGTTTATGTCTAAAGAAAAAAGAATGCATATGAAAGAGTTCTTAAGTGAAAAAGGATTAAATAAGAAGTGAGTAAAGAGGCAAACCTGTGATGTAGGTTTGTCTTTTTGGGAAGGAGAAATACCTAAGGCCAGAAAGTTGTTTATTCTTTCTGAACTTAGGTATTTTGTTTGTTATCATATACATAGAAATAAAAATTAATAATTTTTTACAAAAGTGATAGAAAATGAGAATGAAATGCCAATAGTAAGTAAAAGCGGCATAATAGCCGCTGTTTATCGTTTTATTTAGTATTTGATTTGAAATGTTTATCTTATGAAAGAAAGATTATTGCTAATTGTAAACTGTCAATAAAGTTATTTAAGTTTTGATATGGAATACCCTGCCGGAAAATACAGCAATAATTTTGTTTGAACATATCTGTTATGGCACAAACTAAAGCACCTTTTATAACAAATGCAAACTTTCAATAAGAAGATATATACCTGTGCAGCTCAAAAGAATATACGTAAATATTTTAAAAATTCGTTGATTAAGCCATTTGAAAATAATTTGACCTATAAACAAACCTGAAAATACAATTGGAATGGCATAAAAACTTGATTCCCAAATGGTTTTGTTTGTGCCAGTAAAGAGTATTTGGGTTACTAGACTAATGAAATATATAAACAGATAAAAAGCTAATGTAGTTGCTCTTAACTTCTCTTTTTCAGTATTAGTTCCTGTAAAATAAAGTAACAGGGGAGGACCTGGCATACCGATACTTGTCGTTAAAAGACCAGATAATCCGCCAACTATGAAATCTCTAGATTGTGTTGATCTAACCTTAACGTTGCATATTAGCAACAATGTTAATAGTAAGAGTAGGATGCTAACTGCTAATTTAAAAGTGTTTATGTTAACGGAAATGAAAATTAAAATGCCAAAAGGAACACCAACTATACTTCCAAAAATAAACCTTTTCAGTAGAACAAAATCAACGTCCATTCTTATTTTCCAAATGAGTGAAATGGAGATAATTAAAGATAAAATAATATTTATTTGTATAGCTTCTTGTGGTAGAAATAACATAAGTAAGAAAGGGGTTGCCATTATGGAAAAGCCAAAACCTGTACTTGCTTGCAAAATAGAAGCCACTAATATAATACATATGAAAATGAATGTGATACCCAAAACAGCCCTCCTATTTAATCAAGTTTAACTAGTTAAAGTCTATTATTTAAGTGCAATATTTCACAAACTTATTTGTATTTTAACATAAATATCTAGTTTTTTCTCAAATAGTGTTGCCATATAAGGCTCTTTAACTAAAAAATCTGACTTGTATTTTTAAACAATTTTATTATGGGGAAACAAATAATGAGTGGGATCAAAATGTATTGATTATCATTAAATTATTCACTGAGATCCCCGCGGTAAAACAAGAACAGCCATATAAAACTTACAAAAATACAGCATGTAGCTAATAAACAGCCAATCATTTGAGGAGAAAGAATTTCTAACAGTCCTCCTGTAAAAAACATCGATAACTGAATAAGAGATCCGTAAATAGAATAATGGAATGAAAAAACTTTACCTATCATATTTTCGTGTGTGTAAGTTTGAAGTAATGTCGTATCAAGTGGAACGATAATTCCTCCTGCTATACGCATACAGAATAAAGTAATGATACCGATAATAAGTTGATCGGATAGAATGAATCCGAGAAAGAAAATTCCTTGTAATAAGTAGGCCCAACCGAATACTTTTTTCATTTTTTCTTTATTATGGGATATATAAAGATTAACGAGAAGGCTTCCTATCATAAGCCCAGCCCCTTGAACCGTATATAAAATCCCAATGTTCGTATGGAAAATTTTTTCGGCATAGATCGTTAGAAGTAGTTGATAAGCGCCTCCAATAATCCCCCATGAAATGCCGACAAGAATTAATGTTAAAATGATTTTTGTTTGTAATATGTATGTATAACCACCTTTTATATCAGTGAAAAATGTTTTGTTCTTGTTACAAGTATCATGAGCAGGAATACTCATGTTATAAATAAAATAGGCTGAAATAAAGTATGATAGGCTATTTACTAAAAAAGCGAACTCAATATGTAAAGATTGTGCAATTACTCCGCCCAAAGAAGCCCCCATAATAGACATAAAACCATTAATTGTACTAGAAAGAGAGTTAGCAGTTACGAAATGATTTTGGTGTACGATATTTTTTAGGGTTGCTTGTTTAGCCGGTTCAAATAAACAAGAAAGTACAGATAAACATATATTAGCAATGAAAATAATCTCAATTTTATAGCCTGCGAGTAAGTATGTAAGGACTAGAATTCCCCGTGTAATATCGGTAAAAATCATAATATTCTTTTTAGAGAAACGATCTACAATTCCGCCTATGAATGGACTAAGAAGAAGCTGTGGTAAACTTTTACTTATAAAAGTAAGTGCGATCATAAACGGCGATTCCGTTATGCTGTAGACAAATGTTAATAAAGCTACCGTATGGAACCAATCCCCAAGTACACTTAATGTTTGCCCATAAAATAGTTTATTGAAGTTTTTATTTGTTTTAAGAAGTGTGGAATAAGAAACTGACATAAATAGATTAATCCTTATGTATTGATGATGCTTGAACTTGTTTTTTCCATTCGCTTACATGCACTTTCTCCTCTGTAGGAAGTCCAACAGGTAATTGTGCTTCGTAAAGACCTTTAATCATTGTAATCCTCCTTAGTAAAATGTTTCTTCCTCCATATTAAACGATATTTTATTATTTGAAATCGCAAATAAGAGGGATATAAATTCATACGAAAGTATGAAAAAAAACAGCTCATATTTGAGCTGTTTTTCTATAGTTTTTCGTTCATTTTTCAAGGATAGGATATATTAATATCCGTATCCGCCGCCACCCCAACAGCTACATCCGATGATGATTAGAAGGATGAATAGTACGATAAGCAAAGCAAATCCACCGCCGAAACCAGCGCAACTTCCACCATAACTCATATGTTTTCCCCCTTTTTAGTAAGTTAATCTATATGGTTCATGGACTACTATATACAGTATGTTTTTTGTATAGAAAACGAGCCAGTCTCATTTATAATTAGACAAATGCCTGTAGATTCATTAGGATTGCATGTTAGTGATTTGTAAATAAACCTTTACGTAATTCATAATTTAGGCATAAAAAATAAAAAATTGTAAAAAAAACCATTTTCTTATTTTTTTATGAGAGAATATGTACTATAATTTTACAAGTAATATTATGGGAAAAGGGAGTTTTAGTATAGAGATGGAGATGGGACAATTAAAAAATAAAATAGAAAACAAAAAGAAAGAGTTAATTCAACTTGTTGCGAGACACGGATTGGATCATGATAAAGTTTTGTTATTTAGTCGTGATTTAGATATACTTATTAATAAGTTTATGAACATAAAAGACAAAGTGCATAAATGAAATTTATAGTTTTTTATATTAAGATGTTTCACAGGAAGGAGAGGAAAGTAATTGGAACATTTACAGGAAGAATTGTATAAACAAATAAAAGAAGAAAAAGGCACAGTTACCATTTTCTTAAAGAGTGGCGTTAGAATAGTAGGAGAAATTGTTGGAGTGGATAAATTTACAGTTTTAATCTTAGTGGATGGAAAACAACAGCTTATTTATAAGCAGGCTATATCAACAATAATGAAATAAGACACTCTTGTTGAGTGTCTTATTTCATTATTGTTTGCATGCCTCAACATCAATGCCGGCAGCAATTAACTTCTTTTCTCCATCTTGTTCAATAATTTTTTGTAATTTAGATAGGAAAGAATCAAAGTTTGTATGCTTTGCTACTTGGAACGTCATTTTATGTTCAATTGGTAGCCACGTATCAATATCAGCTTCGTTATGCTGGATTTTCACCTCAAGTTTATCGAGTGCATTAGCAACTTTTGCTTCGTACGTTTCTTTCGCTTCAAACTCTATCCATAAGTCATATAATTCCTCACCGAGAGAACCTGTTAATGTTTGTTTAATATTTAAAATAGCTTCTAGTTCATTTTTTTGTTTTTGTAGCTGTAATTCATGACTATTCATTGTATCAAATGCAGGGATATCACCAGCTTCGGCTTCGACTAGGTCGTGAATAATAACCATTTTAAGTAATTTCTCAATATTTACTTTTTGATCCAAATAAGGTTCAACTAAAATGGCCATTAGAGACATACGCCATGTATGTTCGGCAACACTTTCTTGACGTCCGTTGGAAAGCCAGCTATGTCGCATTTCATATTTTAGTTTTTCTGCTAATGCAATGACTTGTAAAATGTTGTGTTCCATCGTGATCCTCCTCATTTATTCATAATATAATTCTAATATAGAAATGAAATGTGTCAATTTCATGAGTATATTGCGATAAACAGATGATGAGCGTATAATACATGTTATATGTGAAAACGTATTATTAAAATAAAAAAATGTTATATAAAAATGGAAAGGAAAGGGCAGAAATATGGGAGAGAAAAATCAAGTATTAGCTAGACCACAAAGAAGAAAAAGGAAGTTTGATATTTCTAGCCCAGTGGGCATTATAGTAGGTTTCATTATAGTGATAGCGGCAATTATGCTTGGCGGCGGTGGAATAAAAGCTTTCAAAAACTTTTTAGATGTTTCATCTATTTTAATTGTCATAGGGGGAACAACAGCGACAATTGTTGTGGCATATCGATTTGGAGAAATAAAAAAATATACGAAAAGCATTTTTACTGTTTTACATAGAAGAGAAGAAGATTTAGAACAGTTAACGGATTTGTTTGTCGATTTTTCGAAAAAGTCTAAAAAGAACGGCTTGCTTTCTTTAGAGGTAGATGGAGAGCAAGTGGATAATCCTTTTATTCAAAAAGGAATTCGATTAATGTTAAGCGGTTACGATGAAGATGAATTAAAAGAAGTGTTATTGAAAGATATTGAAACGGAAGTGTATGAGTTAAGAAAAGGAGCAGCATTATTAGATAAAATTGGTGATTTTGCTCCAGCTTGGGGCATGATAGGGACTTTAATTGGTCTTATCATTATGCTCCAAAACTTACAAGATACATCGCAAATTGGTACAGGGATGGCAGTTGCGATGTTAACGACATTATATGGGTCTGTACTTGCGAATATGATTGCAATCCCTCTTGCGGAAAAAGTATATCGTGGTATTGAAGATTTATATACAGAGAAGAAGTTTATAATAGAAGCAATTTCAGAATTGTATCGTGGACAAATCCCTTCTAAATTAAAGTTGAAACTGGATACATACGTATACGAAACAAAGGTAAAAAAGGTAAAAGGAGCAGCCTAATATTTCAAGGAGTGGTATGATGAGTAAAGGACCGCAAAAGGGATCACCTCGTTGGATGACGACTTTTACAGATTTAACGATGTTATTATTAACTTTCTTTGTATTACTAGTTGCTACATCAAAGCAAGATGCAGTAAAATTGTCAAAGATGCTTGAAAAGTTTAGTGATACGGGGCAAGTAGATGCAAAAGTAATGGAAAATACAATACCAGATATTTCACATGAAAAAAATGATGAAAAAATGATCTCAAAAAAGAGAATGGATGAATTATATAAGAAGTTAAAAGCGTATGTAGATAATAACGGTATTAGTCAAGTGAATGTATATCGGGAGGATACAGGGGTAAGCGTCGTTATAGTAGATAATTTAATATTTGATACAGGCGATGCAAACGTTAAGCCCGAAGCGAAAGGGATAATAAGTCAATTAGTTGGATTTTTTCAATCCGTACCTAACCCAATTGTTGTAGAGGGACATACAGATAGTAGACCTATTCATAACGAGAAATTCCCTTCTAATTGGGAGTTATCTTCAGCACGAGCGGCAAATATGATTCACCATTTAATTGAAGTGTATAATGTGGATGATAAAAGGCTAGCTGCGGTAGGATATGCAGACACAAAGCCAATTGTACCAAATGATTCACCGCAAAACTGGGAAAAAAACCGTCGCGTTGTTATTTATATAAAAGAGTAGTATATTATTATTTTAATAATAAAATAATAAAAATACGAAAATTCTTTTAAAAAAATATTAAATTTTATCATTTTATTTTGTATAATGAGTGAGAATGATAAGGTGAAATATTAAGATATATTTATACATAGAAGGAGAGAATTAAAAAGAATGGCACATAAAATTTTAGTAGTAGACGATGCGATGTTTATGCGAACGATGATTAAAAACTTATTAAAAAGTAATGCTGACTTTGAAGTTATCGGCGAAGCAGAGAATGGGGTAGAAGCGATTCAAAAGTATAAAGAACTTCAACCTGATATTGTAACATTAGATATTACTATGCCAGAAATGGACGGGCTTGAAGCATTAAAAGAAATTATTAAAATTGATTCAAGTGCAAAGGTTGTTATTTGTTCTGCAATGGGACAACAAGGTATGGTATTAGATGCAATTAAGGGCGGGGCAAAAGACTTTATTGTAAAGCCATTCCAAGCCGATCGTGTAATTGAAGCTTTAACAAAAGTAGCAAATAGTTAATATAGAAGGGGTGCCACAAGGAATCAAAACAGTGATAGCGGATCGACGTGTGGCCCCCTTTTTTCTCATTATAAAACACTAAATTGTTATACATAAATGAAATGTTTGTTAGACAGGTAGGGGATAAAAATGCAAACAGATCTATTAAATATATTTTTCGAAGAGTCAGAAGAACATTTACAGTCGCTAAATGAAAATGTGCTAGTGTTAGAGCAAAATCCTGCTGATATGGATGTTGTGGGAGAAATATTCCGCTCCGCTCATACATTCAAAGGTATGTCTGCGAGTATGGAATTTACGGAGATGGCTGATTTAACGCATAAGATGGAAAATGTGTTAGATGAAATTCGTCATGGAAATATAGTTGTAAATGCGGATATTATTGATGTGATTTTTGAGTGCATTGATAATTTGGAGAAGATGGTTGCAGATGTGCAACAAGGTGGAATGGGCAATATTGATGTAGCCTCAACTAAACAGAAATTAGAAGCGTTATTGAACGGCAATGTAGAAACTCCTACGGAACATATAGAGCAAAATCATATAGACAACGATGATGCAGTTTCGCATGAAGTGCATATAACAGTTGAACAGCAAGCGATTTTAAAAGCAGTACGTGCCATTATGTGTATTGAAGCATTGCAAAATGTAGGGAATATACAAAAAACAGCTCCGAGTATTGAAGAAATTGAAGCAGATGCTTTCGGATTTGAATTTACAGTATTTATGGATACGGATTGTAGTATAGAAGAATTGAAACAAGTAGTACTTCATGTTTCTGAAATTGAGAAAGTGGAAGTAAAGCAAGGAGAACCTATATCGAAGGAAGTAGCTTCTAAAAAAGTCGTTACACAAGAAGTTGTGCAAGTAGAAGAAAAGCTACAACCAGCTGTGGCTACGCAGGTAGAATCACCAATAGAGGCAACGAATCAACCTTCAAGTGCTATGCCAGCTAAAAGTACTACAAAAACGAAAAATGCTAAAGTGGAGAATCGTTCAATTCGTGTTCAATTAGAGAAAATCGAAAGATTAATGAATATGTTTGAAGAAAGTGTAATTGAACGTGGGCGCATTGATGAATTGGCTCAAACGATTCAAAACAAGGAGCTAATTGAACATTTAAATCGATTAGGCGATATTTCAAAAGATATTCAAAATGTACTATTAAATATGCGTATGGTGCCGATTGAAACTGTGTTCAATCGTTTCCCGCGTATGGTACGTATGTTAGCGAAAGATTTAGGGAAAAAAATCGATTTACAAATTACAGGTGAAGATACTGAAGTAGATAAAATTGTTATTGATGAAATCGGTGATCCGCTCGTTCATTTAATTCGAAATGCAATCGATCACGGTGTTGAAACTGTTGAAAAACGACGTGATGCAGGTAAAAATGAGACAGGTACGATTAAATTAGAAGCCTTTCATAGTGGAAATCATGTCGTTATTCAAATTACGGATGATGGAAACGGTATTAATAAAGGGAAAGTATTAGAAAAAGCGATTAAAAATGGCGTTGTAACTGAAGCAGATGCGAATAGATTAACAGATCGTGAAGTGTTTGATCTTATTTTCCAACCAGGATTTAGTACAGCTGAAGTTGTATCAGATCTTTCTGGACGCGGTGTCGGATTAGATGTTGTAAAACATACGATTCATAGTTTAGGTGGACATTTAATTATTGATTCTGAGGAAGGAAAGGGAAGTACATTTAGAATTGAACTTCCATTAACGTTATCTATTATTCAATCTATGCTTGTTCAAACGAATGATAAGCGTTATGCTTTACCTCTTGGAAATATCGTTGAAGCAATTCGAATTAAGAGAGAAGACATCCAATCCTTACAAGGAAAAGATGTATTAAATTATCGTAATCAAATTATTGAAGTGAAACATTTAAGTACTGTATTTGGTGAAAAAACAGTAGATGAGGCGTTTGCGTCATATGATGGTCAAATGGTTCCTGTGTTAATTGTTCGTAACACACATCGCAGCTATGGACTTATTGTAAACACAATTATCGGTCAAAGAGAAATAGTCTTAAAGTCATTAGGTGACTTCTTTGCAGAGAGTTCTAACTATTTCTCTGGTGCGACGATTCTCGGTGATGGACGAGTGGTCCTCATTTTAAACCCAGAAGGTTTATAATAGGAATGAAGGAAAGCTCCCCACTTGTATACAATTGGGGAGCTTTTTGGCTAATCGTTACGAATCTAATAATGGGATACATACATAGTAACGTTTTATACTAATGAGTTTGCTAACATAAAATAAGAGTTTATATTATTTGATAGAAAAACAGAAATGAGGAGGCAGGGAAAATGCCTGAGCAACACACAAAAGGGGATACGAGCACGATTGTGCTAGAAAAAGAAAATGAGCATTTAACGCCCCAAGAATGCGATATTCTTGGCGAAATTGCAAATATATCATTTGGTTCAGCTTCGACTGTATTATCAACAATTTTAAATAGGCAAGTAAGCATTACTGCTCCTCGTATAGAGTTGGTAGATTTATATGATTCAAGAGATGTCGAAGTTCCACATGTTGTATTAAACATTCATTTTACAAAAGGATTAGATATGGAAAACCTTCTTGTTCTTAAGCAAGATGTTGCATTGTCCATTGCTGATTTAATGATGATGGGAACAGGTGAAGTCGAGGACGGAAAAGAACTTGGTGAATTAGAGCTAAGTGCTGTACAAGAAGCGATGAATCAAATGATGGGATTCGCAGCTACATCTATGTCGGAATTCTTCCAAGATACAGTAGATATGTCTCCGCCGACGATTAAAGTTGTAAAGTTATCAGAAGAAATGGAGAAAATCTCTGAAATCGATGGGAATCATACGATTGTTAAAGTATCGTTTGATTTAAAGATAGATAATCTTGTAAACTCTAAACTTGTACAAATTGTTTCAGTTGAGCATGCGAAACAAATGGTAAATAAATTAATGCAATTATCTGGTGGAGTAGAAGAAACAGACGAACCAGCAGAAGTAGTGGAAACTGAGATTGTAGAAGAAGTTGAAAAAGAGCATTTAACACAAGAAGAGAAAGATGTGCTTGGTGAAATTGCAAATATTTCAATTGGCTCCGCTTCAACAGTATTGTCAACGCTTTTAAATCAGCCAGTTACAATTAGTACACCAAATGTGGAAGCAATCAATGTTCGTCATTATGATGGAGTACCAGTACCATTTGTTATTTTAAATGTCGACTTTGTTGAAGGGCTAAAGAATGAGAATGTATTCGTATTTACGAAAGATGTTGCCTTAACAATGGTAGATTTAATGATGATGGGAACAGGGGAAGTTGACCCAGAAAAAGAGCTTACTGAATTAGAACTGAGCGGTATTAAAGAAATTATGAACCAAATGATGGGTCATGCTGCTACGGCGATGTCAGAAATGTTTCAAGAAAAAATGGACATGACGCCGCCAAATGTTAAATTTGTAACGTTAAAAGAAGAAATGGAATATTTGGGAGAGTCAATGGAAGTGGACGAACTCGTTCAAATTACGTTCAATCTTGAAATTGGCGATTTGCTTCAATCGAAGATGTATCAAATTTTGCCAATTTCCGAAGCGAAAGAAATGGTAAGGCGACTTCTGTATCCGATGGTGGAAGAAGAAGAGATTGCCACAGAAGAAATTGAAGAAGAAAAAATTGTAGAACCAGTTGTGCAACCTATTGAATTTAAAGAAGTAAAACAAATGGAACCAGTATATATGGACACGTCCATTCTACAAAATGTAGAAATGAACGTGAAATTTGTATTTGGAAGTACAGTGAAAACGATTCAAGATATATTAAGTTTACAAGAAAATGAAGCAGTTGTACTAGATGAGGATATTGAGGAACCGATTCGTATTTATGTAAATGATGTATTAGTGGCGTATGGTGAACTTGTAAATGTAGATGGATTTTTTGGAGTAAAAGTGACGAAATCACTATAAGGCATTGAAATAGGAGTTTGAACTAGTAGATGAAAAACGTAAAGTTTTTTCTAATGAGTTGGCTATGCATACATGTGTGCTTGTTCTTCCCCTTGCAAAGTCAGGCTGAGGAACAAATTGAGTCAGATCAAAAAATAAATGAAGTGAATGTACAAGAAGAAAATAAGGAATCTCAAGAATCGTCAGAACAAGTGGAAACGAAGCAAGATGAAGAGAAACAAAAAGAAGCAGAGCAACAAGAAGTAGTAAATAAACAATTGAATGAAAGAAAGATAGAAACAGAACAAGGAATTATTACAGTAAATAAGCCGGAGCTTAGAGTTGGCGAAGAAGTGCGAATTGCTGTAGAACCAAATGGGAAAAACATTGAAAGTATGAAAGGTATATTGCAGTTACAAAAAAATGGCGAGCAATATGCGCAAGAAAGAATACTATCTTTTGAGTATGATGAAGAAACGAAGAGCTGGGTTGCTAACTATAAAGCAGAGGATTTTGATTTGCAAGGTGATTGGAATCTTCAGCTCGTTCAAAGTTACAAAGAGAATGAGAAAGAAGAAATCGTAAAAAATGAAGTGAAAGTCCCGCTCATTCGTATTAAAAATGAAACGCCAACTATAGATAAAGAATTGCCAAAGTTACAGAAAGTTACTATTGATGAAGTAAAAGAGAACTTAGTTGAACGAAAACAGGGAGATTCTATACATATACGAGTAAAAGCGTCAGATATAGAATCGGTTGTAAAAGAAGTGCGCGTTACATTAAAAGGGAAAGAAAATAAAGAGCTTTCGTTTTTATTAGACTACAACAAGCATGATATGGATTGGGAAAAAGTATTTGAAATAACAGAAGCATTGCCGACTGGGCCATACGAATTACTTGTAGAGATAATAGATGCAGCAGGTAATAAACTTGTTGAAGAAAGTGAATATACCATTTCTGTTTTGGCGCCAAAAAACGAAGATGATAAAAAGATAGAAGAGAAAGAGAAAGAAGAGAAATTAGATAATAAACTAGAAAATGAATTAGAAGATAAGAAAGAAAATGAGAAGCAAGAAGATTTGAAAATCAAAAACCCGCTTCTAGAAGAAAAATTGCCGGTTGTTCAAATTCCGAAGCAAGATGAGAAAGTAAATAAGTTTATAAAAGAACCGTTGAAAGAGAAAGAGGAATTTACTTACGTTATAAAAGAGCCGTTCGAAGACAACAAGGAAGTACATAAGGCAAAGGACCAAAAAGAGAAAAGTAACAAACAAGTTGTCTCTAAAAAGAAAGAACAAAAAGAAGAAACGAAAGACAAGGAAGAAGAAAAAGGTGAACAGGGAGTACAAGCTTCGGATGTGTTTACTATCATGTCAGGTTTGTTCGTACTGTTTTTAGTTTTAAAGAGTAATAAAGAATGGGGCTAATTATTTCATAGTAGTGGAGGCGCTTAAATGGAGATTAAACGTACGACAATTGAAGATAAGACGCTACAACCATTAAAACAGCCTGCAGCTATTTCGGAGCATGAAATCCAGAAAGAACGAAAGCGTAGCAATTTAGTGTTTACTGGACAGTCTAAAATTATTTCGAAAAATAATGAAATAGGTATTTTACTTGCAAGTTTAAGTGATGGAAAGATTATGAAGGAAATGCTTTCTAAAGAGATGGATACAGTGTTACAACTTTTTAAAAAGTTACATACATTATCTCAAGAAGGAAAGCAATCAGAAAAAGTGTTTGAACAAGTAATTAGAAGCCTACAAGGACTTATTAAGCAGGCGCACATAAAAGAACTTCCTTTGTTAGATGGAACATATGATTTCGCTGAAGTACAACTATCATTTGGTAGAAAAGTACATATTCCTTTACTAGATGTAAGTGCACTTATCTCTAGAGTGGAAAGTGATTCTTCAGAAGGAAATATAAATTTGATGGTAACGGTTATTACTGCTTATATAACGAAATTGTCTAACGAAACAATTTTAATTAGCGTTACAGACCGCATTGCTAAAGATCGGGATGTAAGTGTATGGAGAGCGCTTGCGGAAATGAACATGACACAATTGTCACAGTCGTTGAAACAAACGATGCAAGAACATAAATGGTCTATGACGTTTCTTTTTCTCTTCATATGGATTGTCGGTATTATTTTAATTCGAGTTATGTAAAAAGGTCGTCACTCCATTGTGACGACCTCTTTTATATTTTTTCGTAGAAGAATGTATCAAATCGCTGAAGATTGTAACGTTCGGGTGTTAAAATTTGTTCCGTACTACCAACAAATAGTACACCGCCTTTTCGTAAAGAACGACTAAATTTTTCGTAAAGTTTTACTCTTGCTTCTTCTGTGAAATATATCATTACATTACGACAAATAATCAAATCATAATTTGTATCGAATGACTGCATTAAAAGGTCATGTTGTTTAAACGAGACGTTTTGTTTAATGTTTTGATGCAATGAATATAGACCATTCTCTTTTGTGAAATGACGTTCTTTCAAATCAGTAGGTAATTCCTTTAACGAACGTTCTGTATATTGAGCGCGTTTTGCGGTTTCTAAAATATGAAAATCAAGATCTGTTGCTTGAATTTCAAAACGAAATGGAGCTAGATGCTTTGATAAAATTAAAGAGAGTGTATATGGTTCTTCACCAGCAGCGCAAGCGGCACTCCATACCTTTAATTTTCCGCTATTTTGTTCGAGTAATTTTGGTAGTGCTTTCGACTCTAAAGTTTGCCATCGTTCTTTATTTCTAAAAAACTCTGAAACGTTAATTGTAATATAGTCAATAAAATTTAAAAATAAATTTTGATCAGCGCGTAATTTGTTTAAAAAATTAGTGTAGTTTTCGAAGCCTTTTCTCGAAATGAAAGCATCGATTCTACGGCGCATTCTATCTTGTTTATATGAAGCGATGTCCATATTGAATTGTTGTTTAAAACTCGCGATAAAATGATCATAATCTTGTTCAATTATCATATTTACAATGGGCACAATAATGGTATTGTGCCTCCCCCTTTACATCATACGAATTTTTTGTTCAAAGCTTTTTTTCATTTGCTTTTCATGTAATCCTGGTAAATCATAAATGACAGCATCAATACCTGCTTCTTTTGCAACATCGACAGGGATGACAGATGTATGTTTGTCACCATTATAAAAACAGAGAACTAAATCAGTGTCTTCAATAATTTGTTTAACAAAAAACATATAATCTGATCGGTAAATGGAGTCGGAAGGATGATCAAAAGCAACATATTCGGCTCCGTGTTTTTTTAAGTAATCAACGACTTCTTGAAATTCATCTGTAATTGCTTGCAATGGTTGCAGCGTGTAAAGGCATAAATTTTGAGCGAGTCTTTCATTCTCAACGAAAAAACGAAGAACCTCATTTTCAATAGATTTATAACATAATATGTAAATTTTATGTTTGTGAGCATAGTCAGTTAAAAATTTTTTAATTTCTTCTTGATCTAATGCTGTTAATTGATTTGAACCACAAAGGAAAATATTCATAGAATTGTGCCACCTCATGCTAAATTGTAACATATCTTTTATAAAAAATAACTGCAAAATATTACTGTTCAGAGTATAATTATAAATAACTGGATTTTACGATTAAGTTTAGGAAGAAATAAAAAAATAAATAGGTGATATATATGCTACGTTCTATCTCGCATAATCCAATTTTATCGCATATACCGCCTGCTACTCAAATGCCGAAAGAAGCAAATGTCAGGACAGGACTTGCATTTTCGGATAATTTGCATGCAGATCCGAAAAAAGATAAATTGCTAGAACAAATGGAAGCGTTTGTCGATAATATTGGAGAAATTAAAGAGAAAATTGAAATGGAATTAACGCTTGATAATGTAATGGAATACAAAAATACAGTAAAATCATTTTTGAATTTTTACGTTGATAATGTATTGCAGTATAAAGATGTCATGTCTCGTCACCCGCGTTACGGATATTCACAGAAAATGACGATTGTGAAACAGGCAGAAATGGGATTGAATGAATTAGAAGATGTTATGAATTTAATTAATACGAAAACAGGACATTTAGAAATGTTAAATCAAATTGGAGAAATCCATGGTTTAATTGTGAATTTAGTCTTGTAAAAGAAAGGAAGCTATATGTACATACAATTATATGAAAAACTCGTTATTATTCAAAAAGCGTATGAAAATATTCAAGCGCTTGGAGAGCAAATATATGATAATTTAAAAAATAAAAATGTAAATGCAGTTCAAAAGTTGCAAGTAGAGCAATTGCAGTACATTGATGGTTTAAAAGGGTTATCAAGCTCATTTGAAGAAATGGTTGTTCAGTTCTGTAAAGAACAAGGGGTTGAATCGTTTCGTGTAAGTGCGTTATTTTCGTATTTTTCTCAAGAAGAAATTGAAAAAATGGAAGAATTACAAAAAAACGTAACTGAATTAGAAGAGAATGTAAAAATGATTCTTTTGAAAAATCAATATTACTTAAACGTACTATTAAAAACTACAGAAAGTATTGTGGATTCTGTTTCTGAATATAACTTAGAGCGAAACAATAATTCGCAAATCTTTATGAATGAACTATTGTAAAGGAGAAGTGAAGCTTTATGAGATTATCTGATTATAATACACCGCTATCGGGTATGTTAGCGGCTCAAATGGGGTTACAAACAACGAAACAAAACTTGTCTAACATTCATACACCGGGTTATGTTCGTCAAATGGTGAATTACGGATCTGTTGGAGCAAGCAATGGTCATACGCCAGAACAGAGAATTGGTTACGGTGTACAAACGCTAGGTGTTGACCGTATTACTGATGAGGTAAAAACGAAGCAGTTTAATGATCAATTATCTCAGCTCTCTTACTATAACTATATGAATTCGACTTTATCACGTGTAGAGTCTATGGTTGGAACGACAGGGAAGAATTCATTATCTAGTTTAATGGACGGTTTCTTTAATGCCTTTCGTGAAGTAGCAAAAAATCCAGAGCAACCAAACTACTATGATACATTAATTTCTGAAACTGGGAAGTTCACAAGTCAAGTGAATCGTCTTGCGAAAAACTTAGATACAGTGGAAGCACAGACAGCAGAAGATATTGAAGCGCATGTTAATGAATTTAATCGTCTGGCTGCTAGTTTAGCAGAAGCGAATCATAAAATTGGACAAGCGGGTACACAAGTGCCGAATCAACTTTTAGACGAACGAGATCGCATCGTTACAGAGATGTCTAAGTATGCAAACATCGAAGTATCTTATGAATCTATGAATCCTAATATCGCGAGTGTTAGAATGAATGGTATTTTAACAGTAAATGGACAAGATACATATCCACTTCAATTAAATAAAGAAAAAGACCCAATGTCAGTTGAGATTTACGGTTCAGAAATCTCTGTAACTAGCGGAGCGATAAAGTCAGCGATTGATACGAAAGCAAAGATTGTTGATTATAAAAAAAATCTCGAAGACTTAATGAGTTCAGTGAAAAATCAAGTGAATACAGTGATGGGAAAAGATTTCTTCGTTGGAGATTATGCGAAGGATATGAAGTTAAATCCAGAATTCCAAAAAGATGTTTCGAAAATGAAAATATCTGCTGAAACAGCAAATAAACTAGCAGCAATTACAGATGGAGATTATAAAGAAGGTCTTTCTTATAAACAAGCATTAGACCAATTTATAGTTCGTGTAGCCTCTGATAAAAGTGCAGTGAATGCTTATCAAAAAATTCATGGCGACTTACTAGAAGGTATTCAGCAAGAAAAAATGAGCGTCGAAGGGGTAAATATGGAAGAGGAAATGGTAAATTTAATGGCCTTCCAAAAATACTTCGTCGCAAATTCTAAAGCTATTACTACGATGAATGAAGTGTTTGATAGTCTATTTTCGATTATTCGATAAGTGATAGTAATTGATTGGAAATATATAAGGAGGAGATAGAAATGAGAGTATCTACATTTCAAAATGCAAACTGGGCAAAGAATCAGTTAATGGATTTGAATGTGCAACAACAATACCATAGAAATCAAGTAACTTCAGGGAAGAAAAATCTTCTTATGAGTGAAGACCCACTTGCAGCGAGTAAATCATTTGCGATTCAACATTCATTGGCAAATATGGAGCAAATGCAAAAAGATATAGCGGATTCGAAAAATGTATTAACACAAACTGAAAATACTTTACAAGGTGTTTTGAAATCTTTAACGAGAGCAGATCAATTAACAGTACAAGCATTAAGTGAGCAAAATGGTGAAAAAGAATTGAAAGCAATCGGTGCAGAGATTGATCAAATTTTAAAACAAGTTGTATATTTAGCGAATACGAAAGAGCAAGGCCGTTATATTTTCGGTGGTGATAGTGCAGAGAAGCCACCATTTACAGAAGATGGTACATACCAGGGCGGAAAAAATGATGTGAACTGGCAACTAAATGACGGTTATGAATTCAAAGCGTTCCGTAACGGAGAAGCATTATTATCCCCGGTTATAAAAACGTTAAAACAGATGAGCGAAGCGATGCAAAAAGGTGACCAAAAAGCGTTACAACCGTTATTAGGAGAAAATAAGAAAAACTTAGATGGCATCATTAACCGTACAACTGAAGTTGGTTCAACAATGAACACAATGGAGACGTTTAAAACAATTTTAAGTGAACAAAATTTAGCGCTTCAAGAAAATCGTAAAGAAATTGAGGATGTCGATTTAGCGGTCGCAATTTCTGACTTAGCATATATAAATGCAACGTATGAAGCGACGCTTAAAGCAGTTAGTACGATGAGTAAAACGAGCATTTTAGATTATATGTAAACGAATAAGGAGTGATACAACATGGCAGGAACATTAACAGGTATTGGCGGTAGACAACAAATTTGGAACCTCGGAAATAATATGATCGATACTTCTAATCTTGTAGAATTAGAACTACAAGCATTAAATATGAAAAAAACACCCTATACAACGGAAAAACAACAACTTACACAAGATAAACAATTATACACAAGTTTAAAAACAGAATTTAGTTCTTTTACACAAACATTTAAAAACTTAGCATCATTTAAAGGAAATGAAAAAAAAGTTACAACAACACAGGATGGCTATATTAATGTAATAGCTGATGGCGGAGCAATCTCGGGAACATTCAATATGACAATTAAGCAACTTGCGCAACGCCATCAAATTGCTTCAAATGATATTAAAATTGATGAAAAATTACCTGCAGAAGAAACATTAGAAATTAATGGGAAACCACTTAAAGTAACAACGGATATGACTTATAAGGACTTAATTAATAAAATTAATGATGGTGACTATGGTGTTTCTGCATATACGCTTGGTGGCAAAGTATTTATGTCTGCTAAAAATGAGGGAATGGGAGGCGAAATTAAGTTTACAAGTGAAAAATCTGATTTGTTCCAAAAAATGGGTTTATCTACAGTGGATGGTAAAGCAGTGAACGTCATTAATGAAGCACAGGATGCAATATACAGTATTAATGGCATTGAAGGGAAAAGTGCTAGTAATACAATTGAAACACTCCCTGGTGTAAAAGTGGAGTTATTAAAAGTAACTGAATCGAAGGTAACGGACGGTGGAACTGGTACAGACACAAAAGGAATAGATTTAAAATTTACAGTAAGTGATTCAAATGTAACCGACGCATCCAACCTTATTAAAAAAATGGTGGCAGATTATAATAAAGCGGTTTCTACAGTAGATCTTTTTGCTGGAAAAGGTGGAGCCTTCCAGGGACAAGTAATTATGCAAAGCATACGTCAAGTAATGAATAGCGTTGTAACATTTTCTCAAGATGATAATTATTTATTTAATTTTGGTATCCAAATAAAGCAGGATGGGACATTAGAAGTCGATGATGAAGCTCTAACAAAGGCATTAAAAGAAAAGCCAGATACAGCTAAACAGTTTTTCTTTAGCTCAAATGGTTTAGGGAAAATGATGGAGGCCCCGCTTGAAAAGCTTTTCGGTGATAAAGGTGTCGTTGGGGAACGAGTAAAGAGTATAGATTCGCGTGTAAGTGATTTAGATAGAAAAATTAGCGATATTGATATGCAAAATAAACAAAAGCAAGATGAAATTGTGAAGAAGTATCAAAAGCTAGAAAGTACATTGGCGGCGCTTGATAGCCAACTAAAAACAATTAAAGCAATGACAAAACAAAAAAGTGATGATTAATGAAAGTTGAGGAAGTGATCGTATGCAAGCATGGCAACGTTATATGCAAAATGATATTATGACGAGTAACCCAATTAAAAATACAATTTTTATTTATGAAAGATGTATTGTAGAGTTTCGTAATTTAGAAGAACTTTTACATACTTTTAAACTACAAGAAGGGGACGCACTTCTTGAAAAATTAGAACGTATTTTTGAAGAACTAAAGCTTCAATTAAATCCTGAGATTACGAAAGATTTATATGACAGTCTCTATGGTTTATATGATTGGATTAGCATTCAAATTCAAACGATGAAAGTAACGCGTGAAGCGAAAGATATTGATGCAATTGTGAAAGTGTTACAAGATTTAATAGACGGCTACCGCGGAGCACTTGAAAATGAACAATGATATTTATCGGACGTTTGTCGACTGTTTTAATGAAATCGGTGAATTGCAAGTGTCAGATAGAGAGTTTGCTGAGAAGAGTGAGATGTTAAATCGCTGGATGATGACATTGGATGAAGAAACGCGTGCGCAAGTTGCAATAGAAGTAAGCCCGCTAATTATTAAGGCAGCTCAGCATATTCGGGATAAGCAAAGGATTTTAGAAGAAATGATTATGGAAAACAATGGGCGAATGAAGGCTAATTCATTTTACGGTAAATATTAATAATAACGTCTGGAAACAGATTCCCCTTTTAAAAGGGGGTCTATTCCTTCGTTTACATAAAGAACTCCACTGATTGAGGTTTCATTTTATGACTGTGATGAAAAAATAATAGTAATCTAAATAATAGAAAAATGGACTTTAGTTTGTAGTTTATATATTGAAATGTTCTATAGATTACTATGTGTATACAGTTTTTTGCATTCTTTTTTATATTTTTGTATTTTTCTAAAGACAACAATGAAAAAATGGAATAAAATATGTAAGGGTACATAATAGTAAATATTTTAATAAACGCATATAAGAAAATAAATAATGAAGTGAAACTTCTATCAGTGGATCATTACGTTAGAAAAGAAAGGGTGTGGAATATGCCAGATTTAGTGAGTGATGTAAGCCATTATATGAATTATTTAGTGACGAAACGAAATACTGTTTCTAGTAATATTGCAAATGCAAATACACCTGGCTATAAAGCACAGGATGTAACATTTGCTGAGCAGATGAATAAAAGTAGTGCGTTATATAAAAATAATGCGGCTGATTTAAAGAGCAATCCAGATTTATATCAAACGAATGAAATGCACTTACCAACAGTAAATACGAAAAATACATATGCAAAGATTCAAACAAAATCAATGCAAACGAATAAAGACGGAAATAGTGTGGATGTAACGACAGAAATGCTAGATTTAATGAAAGCAAATCAGTTATACGGTATTTCAATTAACGCAATTAATACACAATATGCAATTAACCAAGCGGCACGCGGACGTTAAAAGTAGAAGGAGAGACAACGGATGTTTCAGGCAATTAATGCAAGTGGCTCAGGACTAACGACAGCGAGAAAGTGGATGGAAGTTACTTCTAACAATATTGTAAATGCAAATACGACGGCGGCTCCGGGGGCAGATCTATATGAGCGTCGTAGTGTGGTGTTAGAATCAAACAATAGTTTTGCAAGTATGTTAGATGGGGCTCCTACTAATGGAGTAAAAATAAAAAGTATTGAAGCAGACAAAACGGAAAATTTAGTGTATGATCCGACGCATCCGCACGCAAATGAAGAAGGATATGTACGTTATCCCAATATTGATGTAACTGCTGAAATGACGAATGTAATGGTTGCTCAAAAAATGTATGAAGCGAATATGAGTGTATTAAATGCGAATAAAAAAATGCTTGATAAAGATTTAGAAATTGGCCGAGGATAAGGGGGAAGATAGTAATATGAAAATTCAACCAATGTTACATACACAACCATTTGGAGCAATTCAGTCAATTGGTGCACCGAAAACTTCTCAAACATCGGTAGCTCCGGAGAAAAAGTTTATTGATTTATTGGAAGATATGAATCAAACACAAAACAATGCACAAACAGCAGTATATGATTTACTAACTAAAGGGGTAGGAGAAACACATGACGTTTTAATTCAGCAAAAGAAAGCTGAGTCTCAAATGAAAACGGCTGCTCTCGTACGTGATAATCTTATTGAAAATTATAAGTCACTAATTAATATGCAAATTTAGGAAAGTGGACGGGTGTGTTTAAATGGAAAAGATGAAAAATGTTATCCAATCGTTAAAAACGTGGCATAAGTTAGTAATCGGTGCTGCGCTTTTAGCGATTGTAACAGGAGCACTTTTATACTTCACCTTGCCAGATAAATATGTTGTTGTATATCAAAATTTAAATGATGCAGATAAACAAGAGATTACAGCAGAATTATCGAAGTTAGGTGTCGATTACCAATTAGCGGCCGATGGTTCAATTCGTGTGCAAAAGAATGATGCTCCATGGGTTCGAAAAGAAATGAATGGGATGGGCTTACCGTTTAATTCGAAAAGCGGTGAGGAAATTTTATTAGAAAGCTCGCTCGGTTCAAGTGAGCAAGATAAAAAAATGAAGCAAATTGTCGGTACGAAGAAGCAATTGGAGCAAGATATTGTAAGAAACTTTGCGACAGTTGAAACGGCAAATGTTCAAATTACATTGCCTGAAAAAGAGACAATTTTTGATGAAGAAAAAGCGAAAGGAACAGCGGCGATTACGGTTGGAGTGAAGCGTGGACAATTGTTAACAGCTGATCAAGTTGCGGGTATACAGCAAATGATAAGTGCAGCGGTTCCTGGTGTGAAAGCAGAAGAAGTAAGTGTTATTGATAGTAAAAAAGGTGTTATCTCAAAAGGGACAGATGAAGCACATTCTAGTAGTTCCTCTTCTTACGAGAAAGAAGTAGAGATGCAGCATCAACTTGAAGGTAAATTAAAGCAAGACATTGATGCAACGTTAATGACGATGTTTAAACCGAATGAATATAAAGTGAATACGAAAGTATCTGTAAACTACGATGAAGTTACACGTCAGTCAGAGAAGTATGGTGACAAAGGTGTACTTCGTAGTAAACAAGAGCAAGAGGAAAGCTCTACTGCGCAAGAAGGGGCAGATACGAAGCAAGGTGCTGGTATTACAGCTAACGGTGAAGTGCCAAACTACGGTACGAACAATAATCAAAATGGTAAAGTTGTCTACGATAATAAAAATGGCAACAAAATTGAAAATTATGAAATAGATAAAACAGTTGAAACAATTAAGAAACACCCAGAATTAACGAAAACGAATGTTGTTGTATGGGTAGATAATGATACGTTAGTAAAACGTAGAATTGATATGACAACTTTTAAAGAAGCAATCGGAACAGCGGCAGGACTTCAAGCTGATCCGAACGGTAACTTTATAAATGGTCAAGTTAACGTTGTAACTGTTCAGTTCGATCAGCCGAAAGCCGAAAAAGAGAAAGAGCTAGAAAAAAGTGGTATGAACTGGTGGTTATTCGGTGGAATTACAGCTGGCTTATTAGTAATCGGTGGTCTAGTATGGTTCTTATTAGCAAGACGTAAGAGAAAGAAAGAAGAAGAGGAATATGAAGAATACTTAGCAGAAGAGGAAATTGCTGCAAGTAATGAAAGTATCTTGGAAATTCCTGAAGAAAAAATAGTGCCAGAGCCAAAACCTGAACCAGAAGAACCGAAAGAACCAACGTTAGATGAACAAGTGCAGGATGCTACGAAAGAACATGTAGAAGGTACTGCAAAAGTAATTAAAAAATGGTTAAACGGACAGTAAGGGAGGAACAATGATGTTAGATGAAATCTCCTCCAAAGAAAAAGCTGCCATCCTTATTCGTACATTAGAAGAAGGGGTGGCAGCAAAAGTCATTGAATATATGACAGCTGAGGAAAAAGAAGTATTACTTCGTGAAATTGCGAAGTTTCGTGTATATAAACCAGAAACGTTAGAGAATGTACTAGGAGAGTTCTTATATGAACTAAATGTAAAAGAATTGAACTTAGTCACTCCAGATAAAGAGTATATTCGTCGTATATTTAAAAACATGCCAGAAGACGAACTGGAAAAATTATTGGAAGACCTTTGGTATAACAAAGATAATCCATTTGAATTCTTAAATTCACTTACAGATTTAGAACCACTTCTTACAGTGCTTAATGATGAGTCACCACAAACAATTGCAATTATCGCTTCTTATATTAAACCGCAACTTGCGTCTCAATTAATTGAGAGATTGCCAGATCATAAGCGAGTAGAAACGGTAATGGGTATTGCGAAACTAGAACAAGTTGATGGTGAATTAATTAATCAAATTGGTGAGTTGTTAAAAACGAAATTAAATAATATGGCATTTAGTGCAATTAATAAAACTGATGGCTTGAAAACAATCGTAAACATTTTAAATAATGTTTCACGAGGTGTTGAAAAAACAGTCTTTCAAAAACTGGATGAAGTCGATTATGAGTTATCTGAGAAAATTAAAGAAAATATGTTTGTCTTTGAAGACTTACTTGGTCTTGAAGATCTTGCGCTTCGCCGTGTATTAGAAGAAATTACAGATAACGGTGTTCTTGCGAAAGCACTTAAAATTGCAAAAGAAGAAATTAAAGAGAAATTATTTACATGTATGTCTTCAAACCGTAAAGAGATGATTCTAGAAGAATTAGATGGCTTAGGACCGCTTAAGATGACGGATGCTGAAAAAGCGCAGCAAACGATCACTGGTACAGTGAAAAAGCTAGAGAAAGAAGGAAGAATTATCGTTCAAAGAGGTGAAGAGGATGTCCTTATTTAAAAACAGAATTCCGAAGAATTCTGTTTCTTTTTCTGAAGAAACGTATGAATTACAATTTCCAAAACCAGCTTCAGTCCAAATAGAAGAGGAAGAATTACAAGTAGATCATGCAGAGCTTCGCGCCCAGCAAGAATCATTACATATGGAAATGAATCAGCTAAGGCAAGAGCAGCAAATGCTAGAACGAGAGCGTCAGCAGTTATTACAAGATAAAGAACAATTTCAAATGCATATTCATGAACAAATGGAACAGATGGAAGCAGCGCGTGTGCAGTTTCAAAAAGAACAACAAGAAATAGCATATGAATGGACAGAGTTATTATGGGATCAATCATTTCATTTAGCAGAAAAAATCGTGAATCAAGCGGTAGATTCACGATTGCTTGATGTGCTACCTATTTTAACTGGCATCGTGCAAACATTGCCAACTTCGTTTGAAAAATTAATCATTACAGTACATCCAGAAACGTTTGAACGTATTCAAGAAGAGAAGGAGAATACGAAAGAATATTGGTTACTACAATTAGTAGAATGGAAATATGATTTCTCCCTGCAGTTTGGTGAATTTGTTCTGGAAGAAGAGAAAGAGTTCTTTGAATTTAAATTTGCACCTATATTTGCGAAACTTCGTCAGAAATGGGAAGAAGAGAAGTTATTTGAGGAGCAAAATGTATGAGCCGCCTGTTAATGAATGAGAACGAAAAATGGAATAAGTTCATTGAAACACCGCTGTATACGAAAGTAGGCAAAGTTCATAGTGTACAAGAACAGTTTTTCGTAGCAAAAGGGCCGAAAGCGAAGATCGGAGATGTTTGCTTCGTTGGAGAACATAACGTCTTATGTGAAGTGATTGCCATTGAAAAAGAAAATAATATGCTACTTCCATTTGAACAGACAGAAAAAGTATGTTATGGAGATTCAGTGACATTAGTTTCAGAAGATGTTGTTGTACCACGTGGTAATCACTTGCTCGGAAAAGTGTTAAGTGCAAATGGTGAAGTGTTAAATGAGGAAGCTGAAAACATTCCATTACAGAAAATAAAACTAGATGCACCACCTATACATGCATTTGAACGTGAAGAGATTACCGATGTATTTGAAACAGGAATAAAATCAATTGATTCTATGCTAACAATTGGTATCGGTCAAAAGATTGGTATTTTTGCTGGGTCAGGTGTTGGTAAATCAACTTTACTTGGAATGATAGCAAAAAATGCAAAAGCTGATATAAATGTTATTAGTTTAGTAGGAGAACGTGGCCGGGAAGTAAAAGACTTTATTCGAAAAGAGTTAGGCGAGGAAGGTATGCGAAAAAGCGTCGTTGTTGTAGCGACGTCAGATGAAAGTCATCTTATGCAACTTCGTGCAGCGAAACTTGCAACGTCTATTGCTGAATACTTCCGTGATCAAGGCAATAACGTATTACTTATGATGGACTCTGTTACTCGTTTTGCCGATGCACGAAGAAGTGTTGATATTGCTGTTAAAGAGTTACCGATTGGTGGTAAAACACTGTTAATGGAAAGTTATATGAAGAAGTTGTTAGAGCGTTCCGGAAAAACACAAAAGGGATCTATAACAGGTATTTATACGGTGCTTGTTGATGGGGACGATTTAAATGGTCCTGTACCAGATTTAGCACGTGGTATTTTAGATGGACATATCGTATTAAAGCGTGAGCTTGCAACGCTTAGTCATTATCCTGCAATTTCAGTATTAGATTCAGTAAGTAGGATTATGGAAGAAATTGTTTCGCCACATCATTGGCAACTTGCAAATGAAATGAGAAAGATTTTATCAATTTATAAAGAAAATGAATTGTATTTTAAGCTAGGAACGATTCAAGAAAATGAAGAAAATGCTTATATTTTTGAATGTAAAAATAAAGTAGAAGGCATAAATACATTTTTAAAGCAAGGTCGATCGGATAGTTTTCAATTTGATGATATCGTTGAAGCGATACAGCATATAGTATAAGGCCTCTGCATAAGAGGTCTTATTTTTTTGTTTTTTAATATTTCACAGATTTTTTTGGAAAAAAACTATATAATAGAAAAAGAGAACGTTATAATAGAAAGGGGTTATGAAAACAGGTGGATAAACAGCAGTACGACACAATAAAATTGCAAATAAATCAAGAAAAAGAACATATTTTAAAAGAAGTGTATGAATTAACAGCTGAAAAAAGAAAAATAGAACAAAAAAAAGAATATGATTTATATGTTGTGAAATCGCGTAGTAAAGTCGTACAAACTGGGCAACGTATTATGGCTGGTATGCTTTCTTCACATACGTTTTCACCTGAAAGAATAGAAGAATGGAATCGGAAAATTAAAAAAACGGAAGGTTTTATTCAAAAAAATGAAAGTCTTTTAGAGCAAGTAAAAGAAAAAGAACGTGTCATTGATGAGATGTATCAAGAAGATTGCAAAAAGCTTGCGAAAGCACAAGAAAAGCTGGAAGAAAAAATGCTTCTGGATTTGAAAATGTGTATGAATGGATGAGGTGAATGTAGTGATACAGTCTGTATTACCGGTGCAACAAAGTTTACCTCCGCAAAAAGAAAAAGGGCTAGAAGTACAATCAAAAAATGAAGATTCTTCATTCGATCGTACGATGAGAATGGAAAATAAAAAACAGCCGCAAACGGAGAAAACGAAACGAGAAGAAGCACCAAAAGAAGAGAGAAAAGATTATATTCTTTCTAAAAAATCGGTAACGGAAGAAGAACCTATTGTAAAGAAAGAAGAAAAAAAAGAGACAGAACAGTTGTTATTAGCTGTATCTGAGCAAATGGTTGCAATTGAGCAATTACATGTGCAGCCGGAATTGTTATATCAATACATACAAAAAATACAAGAGCTATATAAAGAATATGGCAATATTAAACTTAACGAATTACCTGCAGCTGAATTACAACAATTACAAGAACTTCTTTCAAATATGAATATCAAAAATGCTATATGTTTAGAAGATACAATGCAAATGGTATTAGAAAAAATGAAGATGCCAGAGCAAGCGATGCAAGCATTGAAGGCTGTAGAAACAGAAACTTGTAATATTGCAAAGGAACAAGAAGAGTTTAAAGAGGTAGATCTTCCGAAACTTGAGAGCGATGATGCAAAGGTAGAGTTGCCAGAAGTTGATGCATTAAACGATTCGAGCTCTGCAGGTGCAGAATTATTAAATAAAACGACGAGTACCGAACAAATAGGGAAATCAAATAGTGGTGCTGAGAAAGTTTCGTTACCTGACTTAGGAAAGAAAATGGAAGCGCAAGTAGAAGCGCTGCAAAAATTTGTAGTGAAACAAGAACGTGTTTTATTCCAGTTAAATCCAGAAAAACTTGGTACATTAACAGTGTTTATGAAAAAACACGGAGATCAAATTGACGTTCACGTAGAAATGGAAAAACACGATGCGAAAAAACGTGTTGAAATCATTTTTGATGAATTGAGATTAAAGTTAAAAGAAAAAGAAATCAATATTCAAATTAGCTATTCAGATAAAGATGAAAATCGTAAAGAACAGCGAGAACAAGAGCAAAGGCAAAAACAGAAATTAGCAAATACAAATCATGAAAAACAACAATCAACAGAATTTGCGGGATTATTGGAGGAATAAAGCGTGCCAACAGTTGGATTAAATACAACGAGTACAAATCATATTCCGTTACAAGCAGGAGCGCAAAAAAGTAATGTACCTGTTAATGGTGTACAATCGCCAGTGCAACAAAGTAATGGAGTTTCAGCAGGAGCGCAAAAGACTCCTGGGGTAA
Source organism: Bacillus sp. TE8-1 (assembly GCF_008368855.1). NCBI lineage: Bacteria > Bacillati > Bacillota > Bacilli > Caryophanales > Bacillaceae > Bacillus > Bacillus sp. TE8-1. The sequence goes on from NZ_QPET01000023.1 coordinate 73,620, forward strand.
TGGGGAAAGATGATTTCTTAAAATTGTTTTTATCAAGTTTCCAACATCAAGATCCATTTAATGCGATGGATATGAATCAAATGATGAATCAGACAGCGCAGTTATCTCTTATGGAACAAGTACAGAATATGACGAAAGCAGTAGATAAGCTGCAATCAACGATGTATTCAACAGCACTTGATGGTGGAATGAAGTTTTTAGGGAAATACGTAAGAGGTGTTGACGGTGACGGAAACAAAGTAACCGGTCAAGTAGAAACAGTTCGTCTTGCGGAAAATAACGATGTACAGCTCGTTATTAATAATAAAGTTGTCTCTCTTCGTTTCGTTGAGAGAGTGTCTGATAAACCGATTGGGGAAACGAACCCAGAAGACGCAAAGAAAGACGATCAAAAAGTAACTGAAGAAGTAAAAAATACAAATTCATAAGGAGTGTCCATACGTTATGATTAAAGCGTTATATACAAGTATTACAGGGATGAATGCAACACAAAATGCATTAAGTGTAACTTCAAATAATATTGCCAATGCACAAACAGTAGGTTATAAAAAACAAAAAGCAATGTTTGATGATTTACTATATAACAATTCGATTGGTGCAAAAGGTGACGGTAAATACGCAGGAACGAATCCGAAAAGTATTGGTAACGGTGTGAAAATGAGTGGTACGGTTACGGATTATAGTGATGGTACAATTACGTTAACAGGTGGCAAAACACAAGCAGCAATGGAAGGTAATGGTTTCTTCGTTGTAGGTGATTCAAAAGGCGGAAATATGGAATTTACTCGTAAAGGTACGTTTGGGATATCTTCAGATTACTATATTACGAATACTGAAGGTCAATACGTGTTTGCATACCCTGCAAATGAGGCAACTGGTGAAGTTGATTTATCTGGAATTCCAGGACCGTTGCAAATTCCAATGGGAACAGCAATTGGTGGTATTCGAACATCAAAAGGGACAATTAAAGGGAATATTCCAACTGGTGAAAAACAAATTACACAAGATTTACCTGTATATGATAATGCGGGGAATACATGGACAATGCGTGTAGAGTTTAAACAAACGAGTGAACATAACTATACATATAAAGTACAAATGCGCAATGACTCGAAAAAAGAAACAGAGTTTAAAGATGTTCCAGGTGCAGGTGGTAATATGACATTTGATGCTGTTGGAAATCCAAATCCGAAAGAGCAAGGAGCCAATATTCCATTTGATGGCGGTTCTATAAAATTAGACTTAAGCCATTTAACAAATCATCCAACAGATAAAACATTATCAGTAACAGACGTAGATGGTAGAGCAGCAGCGACGGTTAAAGATTGCTTCATTGCTGATGGTGGTTATGTGATGGTAAAATATTCTGATGGAAGTATGAAATCTGCAGGTCAATTAGCTGTTGCGATGTTCCCGAACGAAGGCGGACTAATGAAAACAGGTAATGGTAACTATACAGCGACGAATACAACAGGTATTTTAGCTCTTGGTACATCTGGTCAAAACGGTGCAGGTAAAGTACGCGGTGGTGCACAAGAAGGTGCTAACGTAGATTTATCTGTAGAATTCGTTGACTTAATGTTATACCAACGCGGATTCCAAGGAAATGCGAAAGTAATTAAAGTTTCAGATGAAGTATTAAATGAAGTTGTAAACTTAATTCGATAATATATCGCATGGAAAAAATGTAATGGAGTAGAAAGGGTTTTTTATTCGTATGACAAGACAAGAGCGAATTTTACAATTGCCTTTTTTCGAAAATAAACGTGAACTTGCCGAGCAAGTATTAAAAATAGAACGAGAAGAGCATGTATATTTACCAGATCAATTTGAAATTAAGCAAGTGCCACCGTATTCATTTGGCGAAAAACAAGCAATCATTGGCCGTATCCATGAGTTTTATTTCATAAGTGTTGGTAGCGATACTGTTTGGAAGTATCAACTGTTTAAGGATGAGATGAAGTGTCGTGAGTTTTTTGTTATGTTGCCAAATATTACGGATCAGCAGATAGCGTTTTGGTTTAATAACATAGAGTTATTGAAAAGTTCTTAAAAAGATCTTAAAAGCTCTTTTTAGGATTGACGAGAGGACCCAGCGTTGTTTTGGAGCGGTTAGTGCCTAATAGGGAATCGACTGGTGTGTAAGGACAGAGGTATGGAGAGTTACTAGGGTAGTATAAGAAGAGGTAAGCAAAGTTTAGTGTGGATAAAAAGCTATGATCCAGAAGAGCTCCTAGTTGTAAGAATAGAGCTATGAAGGCGTACTGAGATAGTTGGGGATGAGATAATCATTTCATAGTAGGCAAGTGCCTTCTGGATAGTACGTGACAATAGATTTTTATAAAAGGAGAGGTGAGGAGGATGGCGCAAAATAAGTATCGCGTTACATTCATTTCGCCGAGTGAGGTTGAGCAGCGAACTGTAATGGCGGCGAATAGTTTGCCAGATTTAATTCGTAAAGTAGAAAGTATTATTGCAGATCCAAATGGTTATTTTGTAAATGATAAAAAAAATAATTGTTATTTTAAAGTGATTAAAGAAAATGTTACGTTTATTCAATATGAGTTACTATTTTCGGATAAGGAAATTCATATTGAAAAATTAAAACATATAGCACCGGTAGTATTAAAACGATTATTCGAAAAAATAAATGATCCGGAATTATATGCACTTGCGCTACTTGATGTTGATATAGCAACGAAAGAATATGTGCTAGCAGAAATGAATTCTGAGCTGAGAATAAGAGTAGAGACGGAGCTTTCGAAAAAATGGGAAGCAATGCCGACAGAAATTGTAGGAGCGCAGGAAGTGTTATTAGAAGCACTTGCTTCGTTTATACAAGATTAATTGTTTTTTAATAAAATGAATTGTTCGACTATCTATATTTTTTATATAGGTAGTTGACTTTTTCTCTTTTATAAAGCTTAATAATTAGATATACGGAATTAATGGAAGGGGAGCGACACCTTTATGTCACAAGCACAAAGTATTTTATTAGAAAGCGGAACAAATGAATTAGAGATTGTTACGTATACTGTTGGTGAAAACCTATTTAGTATTAATGTTATGAAAGTACGTGAAATCATTAATCCATTCCCTGTTACAACTGTGCCAGAATCTCATCATGCAGTTGAAGGTGTTGTTCAAGTACGTGGTGAAATTTTACCTGTTATTAACTTGGCAATGGCTCTTAATTTAAAGTCAACAAAGCCACTTGATCAAACGAAATTTATCATCTCAGAATTAAACCAAATGAAAGTTATTTTCCGCGTTGATGAAGTGCATCGTATTCAACGTATTTCGTGGGAACAAATTGATGAACCAGCTTCATTATCTATGGGACTAGAAGAAACGACATCTGGTATTGTAAAACTAGATGGAAAAATCATCTTACTATTAGATTATGAAAAAATTGTATGTGAAATTAGCGGCACTGGTTATGACAATAAATCAATTGCAGGATTAGAACAAAAAACAGATCGAGCTGAAAAAGTAATTTACATTGCAGAAGATTCAGCGATGCTTCGCCAAATATTAGAAGAAACATTATCATCAGCTGGATATACAAAAATGAACTTCTTCAGCAATGGTGCAGAAGCGTTAGCGCAAATTGAAAAATTAGCGAAAGAGCAAGGCGAAAAAATGTTTGAGCATATTCACTTGCTAATTACGGATATTGAAATGCCAAAAATGGATGGACATCATTTAACGAAAGTGGTTAAGGATAGTGAAGTAATGAATCGTTTACCAGTCATTATTTTCTCTTCATTAATTACAAATGAATTATTCCATAAAGGTGAAGCTGTAGGAGCAAATGCTCAAGTAAGTAAGCCAGATATTCAAGAGCTAATTGGTTTAGTTGATAAGTTAGTGCTTTAAAAGCTTCTATTTAGCCGGAATAGAAGCTCTAGCTAAGTGTTGAGCGGTCAGTGCTTAATAGAGCCCTATGCGATGTTGAGACCAGAGATATGGAGTGGTTATAGGTAAGTAGAAGAGCTGGCGTATAACATTTTTCTATTTAGTAGGAATAGAGGAACTACTTATGTAAGGAAGTTTTCAGTGCTTAATAGAGTCTCATGCGATGTGAGTTCAGAGGTATGAAGTAGTTTTAAGTAAGAAGAAGTGAGACTTTGATTGAGGATTTGAAGACTGGGTTTATAACTCTATTCTGTTAGAGAGAGGAAGGAATTAGCCAATGCTACATATGGCTAATTCCTTTTTAGTATTCTATACTTTAAGCTGGTAGAAAAATGAAAGGTTTCTTGGGTGTTTGTCGCTGTATGTGTGAATAATCTTTATTTAGAGATTTTTGATTTAAAAATATAAGCAAACGTATTTTCGATTGTTATTTTAGTAATATTTCGTGGTAACGCAAATTTTTTCGGTGAAAAAACATTCAAAATACCATATAATATAATTAAATGTAATTAATATGCAATTTTGCATATTAATAAAAAACATTTTCCAAATTTTTATACTTTCTATACATTTTTGTATGTTTATTATTTGACAGATAATTTCGAACTGTTATAATATGGATATGTAAAAATTGCTATTTTCTTAAAAGACATGGGAGTCAGATGAGAATTGTGAAAGGATGAGGGGGAGTGGCACAGAGTATGTATCACCACACAGCAATTAATGTATTAGGTCTTTTGCAAAACATGTCAAATAATAAAATGAACGATATGCAACTAGAGGTGGAATTTAAAAAAATAGAAAAAGAATTCCAAGTAAAGTATGAAGAATTAGTTGATTTACATAATAGAATGGTATTATTTCAAATAGATATAGAAAAAAATGGCGGGATGCGAGCATATGAAAAATCAGCAATTACATGGCTGAAGTCTGAACTAGAGCTACTGTATGAAGTGTATCAATTTTGTCAACGTCACGGTTTAAACATTTTAAATATTTCAAAATACGTAAGTAAAAATGAACTAAATCTTTTTCCAAAAACAGAAAGTCAATTGCAAAATACGTATTATAAATTAAAAAAACGTGAAATACCGTTTGAAAATATTGAAAAACAAAAACCAGGACGAAAGCGAAAATATATACCAGTAAAAGAGACAATCGCTGCAAGAAAACAAGAAAACGAGTACGAATTAAAAGAAGAAATCCAGCATAAAGAGGATGAAAAAAATCTTGTAACAGTTATATCTGGTATCGTTGATAACTTTGAAACAATTAATCAATGTAGTGAAAGAAAAGAAGACGAACTACATCAGTTTATGGAAGGTATTTATAAGCTTTCTAGCATGGCAGCAGGGCGTTCTAGAGAAGCAAAGAATACACGTAGTCTAGAAGGTGAATTGCAGTCGTTACAACTGGAAAATGAAAGGCTAAAACGAGAGAAAGAAGAGCTTGTACAAGATATTAAAGGTATGACGCAGCTTTTAATTCATTTCATTACAAGTTCGGATATTGATCAAATACGTAAATTACCAACTTTCGTACAAGATTGTAAAATGGAATTACATAAACTAGGTCTATATAATGCACAAGACGGTAAAATGAAAATAATGGTTGACCGTAGCGGACAAGTTATGACGGTAACACAGTAATAAAATTTGGGTACAAAATAAAAGGGAGATACATAGTTTATATGTATTTCCCTTTTGTTTTGTATGGAATCGTTCCAAAGAAGGAAGATTCATTTTTATGATTGTAGTAGTTTAGAGACCATTTGCGGAATTTGGTTCGCTTGTGAAACCATACTAAGTGCAACTTCAGTCAATAATTTGAACTTTAAAAAATCACTCATCTCCTGCGCCATGTCTGCATCTTCAATTAGAGATGCAGCATCTGTTAACGCCATACTTTGATTATTTAAATTTTCAATATTAAACTGTAAACGATTTATCATTGCACCAAGGTCGGCACGATGAAGTGACACACTTTGCAAAGCCTCTTCGATTTTACGAATTGCCGTTCTTGCTTCTTGTTCCGTTGAAATCTTGATGTCATGTTGTGTAGGGGAAGGGGGAATATGTTTCGTCATATTTATTGTATGACCGATATCGTCTAATGTAATAGGGCGGTTTTGACCGTCAAATACAGATAAATCATTAAACTCAGTCGTCTCGCCAATATAGCCAATTTGTTCTGTTAAAGATTGAAACTCTTTATTCAGCGAATGCCGGTTTTTATTTGAATTTGTACCGTTTGAGGATTGAACGGCTAAATCACGCATACGCTGTAAAATATTTGTCACAGTTTGAAGGGCAGCTTCCGCCGTGCGAAGCATCGATATTGCATCCTCATTATTACGAATCGCCACGCGCATACCACTTGCTCTCGCATGCATACGAGTCACAATTGCAATGTTAGCGGGATTATCAGAAGCAGTATTTAACTTTTTACCGGTCGCCAAATGCTCCATCGCCACATTCATATGCTTCTCATTCTCATACAACGACTGCCTAGCATTCATACTTAAAACATTCGTACCAATACGCATAATAGACACTCCTTATAGATTGATATAGTTAGTGTTCTAAAGCTAATAAACAGTTATGGAAGGATAGAGGGGCTTATGCTTATTTACTGTTTGTGTTTTAACATAAGAGGGGATCAAGATAAGCACTGACCGCTTCTAAGCATCGCGGATACTCTCTTCCACATAAAAAAAAGTTTTATAAATAATCTATCTATACAGAAAAAATAAACCTCTCTGCAAGCAGAGAGGTTTATTCAGGAAACTAACTCAAATGGCTTACTGTAATAATTTAGAAACCATTTGTGGAGTTTGGTTTGCTTGAGAAAGCATGCTGATACCAGCTTCGTTCAAGATTTTGAACTTAGTCATTTCAGACATTTCTTTTGCCATGTCAGCGTCTTCGATTTGAGAAGCAGAAGCTGCCATAGAGTTTTCTTGGCTCTTAAGGTTTGTTACGTTAAAGTCAAGGCGGTTTAACGTAGCACCTAAAGTAGCACGGCTAGAAGCAATTGTTTCAATTGCTTTGTCGATTTTTTCAACAGCAGAAGATGGATCAAATTTTGTTGCCGTAGGTGTTGCTAATGTTCCAAATACAGTGTTAACATTTTTTGCGGCATCTGCAATATCAGTAGCCTTTGATGCTGGATCAGCAGCTAATTTATCATAAGCTTTGAAAGCATCTTGAATTTTATCAACTTCTGCTGGCGTATAAGCAGATTGGACTTTGTTAAAGGCTGCTTTTGCATCTGCAATGTCTTGAGCTAGTACTTTTCCATCTGTGGCTGGAGTAGCTAGTCGTTTCATAGAATTAGTAGCAGTATCAAGATCAGTTTGGTTAATTGTTGCTGAGCCAATTGCTAAATCTTTAATATCTAAGTTTTTAAGTGATGCAGAATCAAGTGAAATTGTAATTTGTTTATTTTTATCATGTGAGTCAAGAGTTTGGATATTAATAGTACTATTAGATCCGTCTAATAGTTTTTTGTCGTTAAACTCAGTGTTGTCCGCAATGTATTGAATTTGTTCTTTTAATTGATCAAATTCTTTTTGCATTGCAGCTTGGTTTTTATCAGTATTAGTACCACTTGCAGATTGGTTTGCAAGGTCACGCATACGAAGTAAGATGTTTGACACAGAGTTTAAAGCTGAGTCAGCTGTACGAATTAAAGACATACCGTCTTCTGTATTACGGGCTGCAACGTTTAAGCCACCTTCACGTGAACGCATACGAGTTGCGATTGCAAGACCTGCTGCATCGTCAGAAGCGTTGTTGATACGTTTACCGCTTGATAAACGGTCCATAGAATTGCTCATTTTTGCTTGGTTTTGGCGCATGTACTCTTGAGTACGCATGCTGTTAATGTTTGTATTAATTCTCATGTTAAGAAACCCCCATTTTTTTATATTGACTTTTCTGCAAATTGAAAAACGGTAATATGCGAAAAAATCAATTTCGAGATTTATTGTAATCCCTGTCATAGCGGGTGTCAACTAAAAATTCGAATTAATAAATATAAAAAAATAACAGTTTAACAATATATTCATTTTTTTATTACATAATTATTAAAAGGATTATTGCAAACTTTAAAAAAAAACTCTAATATTAGATTATCTTTGTTTACCGAAAAGGTGATATTATGATAGTTGGAAATATAGTAAAAGAAGTGCTTGCATATAAGAAAGGGCAAATTCAGCAAAAGCTAAGTAGTCCACAAGCATTTGTTAGTAGTCGTTTTCAAGAGAAGTTGCAGAGTGAACCTGCGAAGGAGACGAAGGCTACTACGCAGCCGGCAAAAGTAGAAGATATGAGTCAGCCGGTACAATCTACGAAAATAGAAGCGGTTGTTAATAAACCGGCAGAAACTATTAATAAAGTAGAGGAAGCGAGTAAGCTTGAAGAAAAGGCTGAAACGAAGAAAGCAGATGAAGTGCAAGTTGCGCAAAAAGAGTTTGAACGACGTTTCCCAGAAACGAAAAATGAGGCCGCTGATACGTGGGAATTAACGAAGAAGTATAATATTCAAAAAATACGTTCTTCCAATGAGGGCAAGTATGAGGATATTATTGATCGAGTAAGTCGTACATATGGAATTCCAAAAACGTTAATTCAAAAAATGATTGAAGTAGAGTCTAATTTTAATCCGAAAACGGTGTCACATGCAGGTGCGATGGGTCTTATGCAGCTTATGCCAGCGAATGTGAAGGAGATGGGTGTGAAGAATCCCTTTTCACCAGCTGAAAGTATTGAAGGTGGCGTGAAAGAGTTAAGCGGTTATTTAAAGAAAAATAACGGCGACTTAGTATTGGCACTTGCTTCTTATAATGCTGGTCCTGGGAATGTGAGAAAGTACGGAGGCGTACCGCCATTTAAAGAAACGCAAGGATATATTAAAAAAATATTAAATATCGACGTTTCAAAATAAGAAGTTTCATATATAGAGAGAACATGAAATTTTCGTGAACATGATATGGGAGTTGGCTAGATTTGAAATTACAAGATGATATTCCGTTAACAATTTATTTTGAAATCGGAAATACGAAAAAGAAAATTGAAGATCTGCTTCATATTACGAAAGGTACATTGTATCGTCTTGAAAATTCAACGAAAAATACGGTGCGTCTTATGCTTGAGAATGAAGAGATTGGAACCGGAAAGATTTTGACGAAGAATGGAAAGATGTACGTTGAAATCGTTGAATTGAAAAGGTAGGGAAGGGGATTGTCATGAGTGGCGAAAAATTAAGCCAAGAGCAAATTGATGCCCTGCTGAAGGCGGTAAATGAAGGCGAGGAAATGCCAGCTTTCGCACAAGAAGCAGGAAAGCAAGAGAAATTTCAAGAGTATGATTTTAATAGACCAGAGAAGTTCGGTGTTGAGCATTTACGTAGTTTGCAAGCGATTGCTTCTACGTTTGGAAAACAGACGTCACAGACGTTATCAGCGCGTATGCGTATTCCAATTGAACTAGAACCTTCAACAGTTGAGCAAGTTCCATTTACGAGTGAGTATGTGGAGAAAATGCCGAAAGATTATTATTTATATTGCGTAATTGATCTCGGTTTACCAGAGCTTGGAGAAATTGTTATTGAGATTGATTTAGCATTCGTTATTTATATTCATGAATGTTGGCTTGGCGGAGATAGTAAGCGTAACTTTACGATGCGCAGACCGTTAACAGCGTTTGAGTTTTTAACGCTAGATAATATATTCTTACTTCTTTGTAAAAATTTAGAGCAATCATTTGAAAGTGTTGTTGCGATTGAACCGAAATTTGTAACGACAGAAACAGATCCGAATGCATTAAAGATTACGACAGCGAGTGATATCATTTCATTACTTAACGTAAATATGAAAACAGAGTTTTGGAATACGACGGTGCGTATCGGAATTCCATTCTTATCTGTTGAAGAAATTATGGATAAGTTAACGTCTGAAAATATTGTCGAACATTCTTCAGACAAGCGTAAAAAGTATACGTCTGAAGTGGAAATGAAAGTAAATCAAGTGTACAAACCTGTTCACGTTGCAATTGGTGAGCAGAAAATGACAATGAGTGAGATTGAACAAATTGAAGAAGGCGATATTATTCCGCTTCATACGAAAGTTTCGGATGAATTACTTGGTTATGTAGATGGAAAGCATAAATTTAATTGTTTTATTGGAAAAGATGGAACGCGTAAGGCGCTCCTATTTAAAAGTTTTGTAGAGTAGGAGGATCCATATGAAGCATGAAGTATCTCCCGTGTCATTAATGGGATTAGAAGATTTTGCAGGAAAGCGAAATGAAGCAGGTAAAGCACATATTGATACTGTTTCAGATATTTCGATTGAACTTGGTGTAAAGCTTGGAAAGTCATCTATTACACTTGGTGATGTAAAGCAGTTAAAAGTTGGCGATGTTCTGGAAGTAGAGAAAAACTTAGGACATAAAGTAGATGTGTATTTAAGTAATATGAAAGTCGGCATCGGTGAAGCAATCGTAATGGACGAGAAATTCGGTATTATCATTTCTGAAATTGAAGCTGATAAGAAACAAGCGGCGCTTATGAAAGCGCAAAGTCAAATGCAAGATAAAGAGTAGAGGAGGAGTCATATGTCGTATATGACGACCTTATTTCAAGTCGTTTTACTGTTTGGTGCGCTCGGCTACGGTGCATATTATATGACGAAAAAGACGCGCAAACAGCAGTTTTTTAAGCAGGGTGAAAATGGCCATATTCAAGTAAAAGACGGTGTGTATTTAAATCATCAAACGAGTGCCTTTTTATTTGAAGTGGACGGAAAGCAAGTGTTCACTGTTATTAGTAATAACGGTGTGCAGTCTGTGCAATTAACCGGAACAGGAAATCAGTTTCAACAAGCACTAGAAGACGCGGTGAAGAGTGAAACGAAAAAAGTAGAGGATCCATCATGAGAATAAAGAAACAGTTATCATTATTAGCCGTTATTTTCGTATTTTCTATCGTTTTTTCAATTATTTTTGTAAATCCAGCGTATGCAGCCCCGAACGGTTTTATTAATTTCGAAAATGGAAAAGAGTTTACGAGTAATTCAAGTGTACAACTATTTGCGCTCGTTACCCTTTTATCATTATCTTCTTCTATCGTTCTATTATTTACACATTTTACTTATTTTATGATCGTTCTAGGGATTACACGTCAAGGACTTGGGGTAATGAATTTACCACCAAACCAAGTGCTTGTTGGACTTGCATTATTTTTATCACTCTTTACGATGCAGCCTGTACTCGGGCAACTGAAGAGTGATGTGTGGGATCCGATGACGAAAGAGAAAATAACAGTAAGTCAAGCTGCGGAAACGACAGCTCCTATTATGAAAGAATATATGTCAAAGCATACGTATAAGCATGATTTAAAAATGATGCTGAAAGTACGCGGAGAAGAGTTGCCGAAAGATTTAAAGGATCTTTCCTTATTTACACTCGTACCATCCTTTACGTTAACGCAAATTCAAAAAGGGTTACTTACAGGGATGTTCATTTATTTAGCGTTTGTATTTATAGATTTGATTATTAGTACACTTTTAATGTACCTCGGGATGATGATGGTACCGCCGATGATTTTAAGTTTACCGTTTAAAATACTCGTTTTCGTATATTTAGGTGGATATACAAAAATCGTCGATATTATGTTTAAGACGGTCGCCTGAAGCGCTGGATGCTATGTGATAGGAGTCATATAAATGAATACGTCACCAATTATAGATATTTTCCAAACCTTTTTTTATAAAGGGGTTATGATTTTAATGCCGATTGCCGTTGTAAGTCTGATTGTCGTTATTATTATCGCGGTTATTATGGCAATGATGCAAATTCAAGAGCAAACGCTGACGTTTTTACCGAAAATGGCGAGTATTGTGCTCGTTATTATCATTTTAGGTCCGTGGATGTTCCAAGAGTTAACGATGCTTATTTTAGATTTATTTGATAAAATCCCATCGCTATTGCGTTCGTACTAAGATAGGTGAACTGAAATGAATATGGAATTATGGGCGGCAACGTTTTTTGCGTTTTGTCGCATTACTTCATTTTTATATTTTTTACCGTTTTTCTCAGGCCGATCCATTCCAGCAATGGCGAAGGTTACTGTTGGACTTGCTCTTTCAATTACAGTGGCTGATCAAGTGGATGTCTCTCACATCAAGACAGTTTGGGACGTTGCAGCTTATGCAGGAACGCAAATTGTAATTGGATTATCACTTTCAAAAATTGTAGAAATGCTGTGGAACATTCCGAAAATGGCCGGGCATATTTTAGACTTTGATATCGGTTTATCACAAGCAAGTTTGTTTGATGTAAATGCGGGCTCACAGTCTACTTTACTATCAACCATTTTTGATATATTTTTTCTCATTATTTTTATTTCACTTGGCGGCATTAATTATTTCGTTGCCACGATTTTAAAGTCGTTTCAATATACAGAGGCGATTTCAAAATTGCTGACGACTAGTTTCTTAGATAGTCTACTCGCAACGCTATTATTTGCGATCACATCAGCGGTTGAAATTGCTCTTCCGCTTATGGGAAGTTTATTCATCATTAACTTTGTTCTAATTTTAATTGCAAAAAACGCTCCGCAATTAAACGTTTTTATGAATGCATACGTAATTAAAATTACATGTGGTATTTTGTTTATTGCGATGAGTGTACCGATGCTCGGTTATGTGTTTAAAAATATGACGGATGTATTACTTGAAGAATATACGAAACTATTTAACTTTTTCTTAACGAAGTAGGGGGACGCGCATGGCAAAGGATAATAAAACAGAAAAGGCCACCCCGCAGAAGCGTAAAAAATCGCGTGAAGAAGGGAATATTGCCCGGAGTAAAGATTTAAATAATTTATTTTCCATTCTCGTATTAGCAGTTGTCGTTTATTTCTTCGGGGACTGGCTAGGGTATGAGATTGCAAATTCCGTAGCGGTGCTGTTTGATCAAATTGGAAAAAATACAGATTCAACCGAGTATTTTTATTTAATGGGGATTTTATTACTGAAAGTATCGGCTCCGATATTAATACTCGTATACGCTTTTCATTTATTCAATTATATGATTCAAGTCGGGTTCCTATTTTCTTCTAAAGTCATTAAACCGAAAGCATCACGTATTAATCCGAAAAACTATTTCACGAGACTGTTTAGTCGTAAAAGTTTAGTAGATATTTTGAAATCACTGTTTTATATGGGATTAATCGGTTACGTCGCTTACGTTCTTTTTAAAAAGAATTTAGAGAAAATCGTGAGCATGATTGGATTTAACTGGACTGCGTCACTTACTGAAATTATTAGGCAAATTAAATTTATTTTCTTAGCAATTTTAATTATTTTAATCGTTCTTTCTATTATTGATTTCATTTATCAAAAATGGGAGTACGAGCAAGATATTAAGATGAAAAAAGAAGAAGTGAAACAAGAGCATAAAGATAATGAAGGGGACCCGCAAGTTAAAGGGAAACGAAAAAACTTTATGCATGCAATCTTGCAAGGAACAATTGCGAAGAAGATGGATGGCGCAACGTTTATTGTAAACAACCCGACTCATATTTCGGTCGTACTTCGTTACAATAAACACGTTGATGCAGCACCAATTGTCGTTGCAAAAGGGGAAGATGAGCTCGCATTATATATACGAACGCTTGCCCGTGAACAAGAAATACCAATGGTGGAAAACCGTCCGCTTGCTCGTTCTTTATATTATCAAGTCGAGGAAGATGAGACGATTCCAGAAGATTTATACGTAGCTGTAATTGAAGTTATGCGCTATTTAATTCAGACGAACGAACTTGAAGTATAATAGCGCGTTTGGAGGAGATCTCTTTGTTTAAGATAGAGTCTGCAAGAACCTATTTTTCTATCTTTTTAGCAGCGTCATTCGTAGTGGCGCTCTTAATTCCACTTCCACCATTTATACTTGATATCATTATCGTTTTTCTACTAAGTATGTCAGTGCTTATTTATATGCGAGCGACAAGTATTAACGAGTGGGATGAATTAAAGTCATTTCCAACGATGTTGTTATTAATCGGGATTTTCCGCGTATCGATTAACGTTTCGACGACGCGAGCGATTTTGACAGATGGAAATGCAGGTCATGTTATTGAAGAGTTCGGCCAGTTCGTAATTGGCGGAAACTTATTAATTGGTATCGTTATTTTTACAGTATTAATCATATTCCAGTTTATCGTTGCAAACGGTGCGTCTCGTACAGCTGAAGTAGCAGCTCGTTTTACACTTGATTCTTTACCAGGGAAACAAATGTCTATCGATGCTGATTTAAACCAGCGTATTATTTCAGAAAAAGATGCACAAGCAAAACGAAAAAAATTAAATATGGAAACAGAGTTTTATGGGGCGATGGATGGTGCCGGAAAGTTCATTAAAGGGGACGTTATTTTCGGGATTGTCATTTTATTCGTAAACATTATTTTCGGTTTAATTGTCGGCATGATGCAGCAAGGGATGAGCTTTGCGGATGCGGCTCTTCATTATACACAGTTAACTGTCGGTGACGGAATCGTAAACCAAATTGGATCGCTTATGCTTGCGATTTCAACTGGTATTATCGTAACTCGTGTATTTGACGGTTCACCGGATACAGTAACAGAAGGTATCTTTAAAGAGTTATTAGCGCATGAAGTCGTTGTATATGCGCTCGGTGGTTTATTTATCGCAATGGGTATTTTTACTCCGCTACCGTTTCTACCATTCGCACTCGTTGGCGGAACAATTATCTTCTTAGGAATTCGTAATAAAAATCGAATAAAGAAAGAAAAAGAAGACGAGCTTCAAAAAGAAATAGAAATGATCCAAGGCGAAGATGAACAACTGCAACAAGTGGAAGATTCATTCGGAGTATTTACGGATAAATATCCAATTATAGTAGAACTCGGTTTAGATTTAGCAGCACTTGTAAAGCAAAAAATTAACGGGGAAACAGCGCGTGATAAAGTTGTTCTTATGAGGAAGTCAATTATTACTGACCTTGGTATTAACGTTCCTGGAATTAACTTTAAAGATAATACGAGCTTTAGGCCACGCGGACGTTACATTATTCGAATTAAAGGTGCGAAGGCGGCTGAAGGTGTTTTAAAATCAGGTTATTTATTAGCACTGAAAACACCAAACGTAATGGCTGATTTAGATGCAGAGCCAGCGAAAGATCCAATTTTCGGTGAAGATGGATATTGGATTCTAGAGCATATGGTGCAAGATGCACAAATGAAAGGCTATCAAGTTTTAGAGCCACTTAGCATATTAATTACACATTTAGATGTTGTCGTTAGACGTAATCTTCATGAATTAATTCAGCGCCAACATGTAAAAGACTTAATTAACTCGCTTGAAAATGATAATGGCGTTCTATTAGAAGAGATTAAGAAAAAAGAAATTGATTTATCACTTGTTCAAAATGTTATTAAACAACTTCTAAAAGAAGGTATTTCTATTCGTGATTTACCAACAATTATTGAAGGTATTATTGACGGCAAAGAAATTTATCAAAACCACGTGGATGGTGTAACATCATTTGTTCGTGAATGTATTTCAAAAGTTATTTGTGAAAATGCGAAAAATCCGGACGGAAAAATATATGCAGCGCTCTTCTCTGATTCAATCGAGTTAGATGCGGATGTTGTGAATAATTCATATCAAGGTTACTTATTAAACTGGGATTTAGATTTAGAAACACGTGTCGTTGAGCAAGTGCAGCGCGTCTTTAAGCAAGCACGTTTAATGGGAAGAGAACCAGTGTTATTAACACGTAGAAAAGATTTTAGATTTGCGATTGTAAGACTGCTAGAACGTTATCAAGTGGAAGCACAAGTACTTTGTATTAGTGAATTAGCACCAGAAATTGTTGTGGATCAAATTGCCTATATTGAATAGTAGGGGGTGAAGTAATGGAAAGTACAGAAAAGAAAGAAGCGTTAATGCGAATAAAAGCAGCTTCGAAAAATGAATTGTATCGAAAGTTATTTGACCAATATGGTACAGATTATTATTATGTTGTCGATGAAAGTGTAAAACGAAATATACCGTTTTTTTGGAAAAAGGATTATGAAATGTTAGTTGCTTTTCCAGAAGAAAAACAGGAAGAAGTGAATGAAGGTACAGCTCAATTTCATGAACAGTTAATGGATGTTGTGAACGATCCTTCAGAACAAATTGTGAAGGCGAATGGAATTCAATCAGTACTGCACAATTTAGAAAACGTAACGACTTCTATGTCATACGCGGCGATGCAAACAGGAAATAGTGAAGAATGGGCAAGAAAAAAAGAGAAACTATTAAAGCTGTTTGAAAAAGGAATCGTCGTTGTGAAACCGATGAAAGAAACGGAAGTAACGAAAGTAACGAAAAAGAAAAAAGTTGTGAAACAAGTCGTTCCAGTAAAGAAAGAAGAAGTAGTTCCAAAGAAAGAAAATCAAGAATCTGTACCGTTTATTATTCAAAAAGTAATTCGGATGCTAGAACAAAACGATGTGGAACAATATTTCATTCATGCATATGCTGAAAAGTTAAAAATAAAGTTTGAAAATGCAACGATGATTACGGAAGAAGAAGTTATCAGGTACATATTGGAAGATATGAAATCTCATTTCAATACGGAAAACGTCTTTGAAAAAGAAGTACAAACAATTGCATTAATCGGTCCAACTGGCGTTGGTAAAACGACGACACTCGCGAAAATGGCATGGCAATTTCACGGTAAGAAAAAAACAGTTGGTTTTATAACGACAGATCATTCGCGCATAGGAACAGTACAGCAATTGCAAGATAACGTAAAGACAATTGGATCTGAAGTAATTGCTGTACGTGATGAAGCTGCAATGACAAGAGCGCTTACGTATTTTAAAGAAGAAGCACGCGTCGATTATATTTTAATTGATACGGCAGGGAAAAATTATCGTACGTCAGAAACAGTGGAAGAAATGATTGAAACAATGGGACAAGTAGAACCAGATTATATTTGTTTAACGTTATCAGCTTCAATGAAAAGCAAAGATATGATTGAAATTATTACAAACTTTAAAGATATTCATATAGATGGTATTGTGTTTACGAAATTTGATGAAACAGCAAGTAGTGGCGAATTGTTGAAAATTCCAGCAGTATCATCAGCTCCTATTGTATTAATGACAGATGGCCAAGACATAAAGAAAAATATACATATCGCTACAGCTGAACATTTAGCAAAACAAATGTTACAAACATCGTAGAAAAGAGGTGAAGAATAAGGCGCTTGCCTTATTCAAACGAATATGAACGGTCTTTATATAGGTTCTATGGGCATGATGAATTACATGCAGCGCATTAATGTTCATTCGAATAACGTTGCAAATGCTCAAACGACAGGATTTAAAGCAGAAAATATGACGTCTAAAGTATTTGATGTACAAGACACATATCGCCGCGGAGATGGGGCGGTAACAAATATCGGTTCGGTCGATTACGCTGTAGTACCAGCTGCAACGCATGTGAATTTAGTACAAGGAAATATACAAATGACAAATAGCGCTACAGATTTCTTTTTAGATGACGGCGCGGCCGGCACAACATCATTTTTTGTTACTTCTAAAAATGATGAAACGTTTTTAACGAGAGATGGTAGTTTCACATTAAATAGTGATCGATATTTACAAACATCTTCAGGTGCTTATGTTATGGATGTTAATAATGAGCGTATTCATATTCCTGAAAATGTTGAATTCTTCGTATCTAATAATGGAGAAATTTATAGAGAAGTAAACGATGGAACTTTGCAAAAACCAGATATTAAGAGAATAGTAATTGCACAGTTACAGACAAAAACAGTAGATGCAGAAACGAATGCACGTCTCGTACAACGTGAAAATAAAAGCTTTACACTAGCAGAAGGAAACATTGCTAATTTACCGAACGGAACAGGAATAGTAAAAAATCATATGCTAGAAAATTCAAATGTAGATATGACGAAAGAGATGGCCGATCTTATGACAGATCAAAAGATGATTCAAGCATCACAGCGCGTTATGACGTCATTTGATAAAATTTATGAAAAAGAAGCGAATGAAATATTGAGATAGTGGACTCCTAATAAAGGAGTCTTTTATTAATTTTAAATTTCAGAATTATCAATTGACTTTACGGAGCTTCTTTTTTATATTAGTAGGTATAACTATAACTACTAAAGAGGTGAGAGTATGACAACGGCATTATATTTAGAAGATGCATACAAAACGAGTTGCGAAACAGAAGTGATAAAAGTAGAAGGGAATAAAGTATTTGTAAAGGAAACAGTTTTTTATCCAACTGGTGGAGGGCAAGAATGTGATACGGGTGTCATTGTACAAGATGGGTCTGTATTTGAAGTTGAAAAAGTAAAGAAGGAGCAAGGAGAAATAGTTCACTATATAAAAGATGAAGCTCAAGTAAAATTAGGTCCAGTTAAATTAGAGATAAATTGGGAAAGACGTCATAATTTAATGCGTCATCACTCTTTACTGCATCTTATCGGAGCTGTTGTTTATGAAAAGTATGGAGCTCTATGCACCGGAAATCAAATTTATCCTGATAAAGCACGTATCGATTTTAATGAGTTACAAGAGTTATCGAGCGTGGAAGTAGAAGAAATTGTTGAGGAAGTGAATAAACTTATTAAGCAAAATAAAGAAATTTCCACTCGTTATATGAGCCGCGAAGAAGCAGAAAATGCTGTAGGAATGATTAAAACAGCAATAAATCTCCTGCCAACTACCATCCAAGAAATCCGCATTGTTACAATTGAAAATTTAGACGAACAAGCTTGTGGAGGCACACATGTGAAAAATACGAGTGAAATAGGAACACTTGTTATTGATAAAGTAAAAAGTAAAGGGAAGCAAAATCGTCGTTTTGAAGTAAGGGCGATTTAGATTGTGAGGGGTTACCGATGGATGAAATTATAAAGGAGTTACAAAAGTTAGGATTTTCTCAATATGAATGTAAAGCGTATATTGGATTGTTAAAACATTCGCCAGTAACGGGCTATGAAGTGAGTAAACAAACAGGAGTACCTCGTTCTATGATTTACGAGGTACTCGGTAAGTTAATGGATAAAGGAGCGGTGCATATTGTACCCTCTGAACCAGTTAAATATGTACCAGTACCAGCTACCGAATTAATGAATCGAATGCGAAAAGACTTTGAAAAGTCATTTGAATTTTTAGATGAGAAATTAAATTGTTTAGAACAAGAGCGACAAATAGATGTAATTTCGCATATTCGCTCAAATGATCGTGTTTTAAAAGAGATATGCAATATAATTAATAGGGCAAAGGAAGAGTTATGGATTTCTGTATGGGAAGATCAAGTGCATGAAATTGAGCCATACATTCATCAAAAGGAAGAGGAAGGCGTGAATATATTCTCAATCTTATTTGGAGCTCCAGAAACAAAAATAGGAGCGACATTTCACCATAATTATATGACGCCCCACGTTGTTGAAAAGAGAATGGGTGGTCATTTAACTGTTATTGCTCGTGATGGAGAGGAAGTATTAATTGCGAACTTCTCAAATGATAGCACTTCATGGGCCGTTACAACGTATGACCCAGCGCTAGTTCTCGTTGCTACAGAGTATGTGCGACACGATATTATGGTTGAAGAAATCACAAAGGAATTTGGAGCTGATAAGTTAGATACGTTATGGCGTGAAAATATAGATTTAGTTCATGTCGTAACAGGAAAACGAACTTTAGAAGGAATGGAGGATGATAGAGATGAGTAAAGCTGAGGCACATGTAGCTTTGCAGAGCGATGATACATTTCAGCAAGGAGTAAAAGATTGTTTACCAACTGTATTTGGTTACTTGAGCATCGGTATAGCAGCTGGTGTAATTGCAAAAACAACAGGTTTTTCTATCATTGAAATTGCATTTATGTCGACTTTAATTTATGCAGGTTCTGCCCAATTTATATTAGCTGGTATGTATGCAGCCGGTGCTCCTGCTTCCGCAATTATTTTTACTGTGTTTTTTGTTAATTTACGCCATTTATTAATGAGTGCTGCCCTCGCGCCGTACTTTACGAAACTACCTCTATTAAAAAACGTCATTATTGGTTCGCAAATTACAGATGAAACGTTCGGCGTCGCAGTGCAGCATGCAGCGCAAAAAGGATATTTAGGCGAAAGATGGATGATTGGGCTAAATGTAACGGCTTATTTAAACTGGATTCTTGCTACTATCATTGGCGGGCTATTTGGTGAGTGGATACCAGATCCACATACATACGGGATGGATTATGCATTACCAGCGATGTTTATCGGATTATTTGTACTTCAGCTCATAAGTAGTAAACCAAAGCTAGCAATTCATTTAAGTGTTGCAATTGTAGCGATTATACTTGCATACGTTTCACACTTAATTATGCCAGATAGTATAGCGGTTATTATCGCAACATTACTAGCTGCGACGATTGGAGTGGTGATTGAAAAATGGAAATGAGATTAGACGTATTATTACTTTTACTAGCAGCAGGAGCTGTCACACTCGTGCCACGTATTTTACCTCTACTCGTATTTAGTAAACTACAAATTCCAGACTGGGGTTTAAAATGGTTAAATTACATACCAATTGCGATATTAGCAGCGCTTTTAGCACAAGTTTTATTTATGCATGAGACGATACAGTGGGATTATCTTATTGCAGCAATTCCAACATTTCTTGTAGCGATATATACTCGTAGTTTATTAGGTACAGTATTAACAGGAGTGATTGTGATTATTTTGTTACGTTTCTTTTTCTAAAAAGGATTACGCTCATATCATAGCGAAAAGTGTAATAACATAAAAAATATAGGGGTGGTGTTATGATACTTTTAACGATAGGAGCAATTTTGTTAACGTTGTTTATTTTCTTTATTATCGGTTTCGTTACGTTTATGATGTTTGTTGATAAGGCGACACCTCAAATATATTATACACCTTGTGAATCAGTGACAGTGAAAACTAAAGGTAAACATAGAAGGAAGAAAAGTTGAAAGTTGGCTTTTCTTCCTTCTTCTATTACATTCCGGAAAGAACTAACAACAATAACCCAAATAAAAAACTAATAAAGGAAAGAAAACCAATACATATCGAGAACACACGATTATTTCTCCATTCGTGCCAAAAAGCGATAAATCCTAAAATACAAAGGAAAAACCAAAGGGGCAGGAATATGAACTCGCTAACTTTCTCGGGGAGTAACGAATAAAAAGTTGTTACATATAAAATCCAATTTGTAAAAAATAAAATGCAAATGATAATAGATTGTAAGTAGGGGCGGTTGAAAAATCTCCCTTTTTTTACGGTTTTAAAAATGATAGTTAGCGCTGAGATAAAGGCAATGAGTATGAAAATAAGTAAGAGTAATGTCAGCGTCATTCGAGTCTCCTTTATAAGATTGTTTTTATCACGCATGGGCAGTAAGACCCACACCTTAAAACTCAACGTAAGAAAAGAGATTAGGTGGGGGATAACCCCCCACTGATTAAAGTTTCACTTTACAAGAAATGAATCTATTAAATTGTATGCTTGTTTTGTAGAGTGCTCGTTATATTTTTCAGTGTACGGATTTAGAAATCCATGTTCACCGTGTAGTTGTTTTATTTCTAATAAAGGGTTATTCTGTTGCTGCAATGTTTGAATGAAAGAGGATACTGAAAAACTAGCTTCTTTTTCAGGGAATATAAGTAGTGTAGCGCATGTAGGCTTTATGTGAACATAGTCGCGTATACGAGAACCGTAACATCCGATAATAAAATTTATTTTCGGATCGTTACTACATAGCCATGAGATGGTAGCTCCAACACTAAAGCCGATAAGTCCAATATGTGTATAAATACTAGAAAGATGAGAAATGAATTCTTCAATTTGCTTTTTTCCATAATCAAATCCAATATGATTTACAAAATGTTCATATGCTTTTTCTTCATCATGATAATGAAATGCATGTTGCGATTGTAGAAGGTTAGGACAGAATACATCTATATGAGATGAAGTAAAGTGCTGGATAACGTGATGCATATGGTCGTTCACACCATATATTTCATGAACAATAACGAGAGCTAATTTTTCTTTCATAGTTATATTGTGCCTCTTTGAAACTTAAATTCTTTCTCAACAAGGCAAATACGCAGGTGGAAGTTTTCATACCATTGCTCACGACCTCTTTTTTTCGCTTCTTTATGTAAGGTGTTCTTTTTCCAATTTTCAATCGCATCAAGTGATTCCCAATAAGAAATTGTTATTCCGAGTCCAGAATTACCTCTTGAACTTTCTACACCTAAAAATCCAGGTTGTTGCTTTGCAAGTTTCTCCATTTCTTCGGCAAAGGTATTATAGTCTGTTGTATCATTTGATAAATTAGAAGTGAATATAACTGCATAATAAGGCTTGTTTTTTTCTAAAGTAGATGCCATTATTTTTCCTCCTTAATGTATAGTACGAATAATTAATCCATAGTTTGTATTTTAGCAGGTCACAAAAAGAAAAGAAGTAGAAAATTCTTATTTTTTCAGCTCATGTAAAATAAAGGGTTGAAGAAATTTATAATAAGTAATCTGAAAGAAGAAAAATGCCACTTCAAAAGAGAAGTGGCATTTCTTATATTTCCTCTAAGCTATTAACTGGAACAGTTAATTCGCGTTCTGGGTTTTTTACTTCATATATGCGGGCGGTTTCATTGCTTTCATCGACGTGTTGAATCATAACAGGCATGCCTTGAAAACTGACATTGGCTTGTTCCGCTGACACAGAAAGCTCTATTGCACGTTGTATATTCATTTATATTCCTCCTATCATTATTATCTTTGCTAAAAAAGAGGAATAATATACCATTTAGAGACATTCTTAAAGTTTTTGTATTATTTGTAATGTTTCTTTAATAAATGAAGAAAAGATGGAATTAGGATAACCATCTATCGTTTGAACTGCTTCTTTTGCTTCTTTCAGAGCAGCTGTTTTATCTTGAAGTTTTATATGACACAGGGCACGATAAGACCCAGCTGTTAATACCCACGATTGATCAAGTGGATGACTCATATAATCTGGTATGGTAGCGTGTTTTAATATTGCCAAAGCTTCCTTATAACGTTTTAAGCCATACAAAGATTTTCCTTTTTCAAGATAATATAATCCATCGTCTTGAAAGATTGGTTCATCTTTTAGTTTTTCTCGGAATTGTTCTAGATGTTCTAATGCGATTGTATATTCATTAGTAATTGTGTTGTAGTAGTAAGCTTTTAAAATATCAATAATCGCAATGGATAGAATATCTTCTGTAAAAATGGCAAATTGCTCTGATTTTTTTATGTAATATAAATACTGTTCTTTATCAGCTGTAATGACTTTTTGGTAAGATAAAATGCGATAAAATTCATCTGTTTTATAATACACTTGATGTTTTTTTGAAAATGCAAGTGCATCTAAAATGACTTTTTCACATTTTTTATAATTGCCGTATGCGAGTAAAATAATGGCTTCTTTTAAGTATAGTTGTATATGTGTAATGAGATCCATTTCTAAATTCTTCGCTTTATATTCATCACGAATTGTAGCAATCATCTGTAAACATTCTTTATATTTTTTACGTTTGAAGAGCATATAGTAAAACAGTAGTTTCGTTTCAGTACTTTCACGATACAAAGTATATTTTTCAAATATAGAAACAGCTGTTTCAACGTAATATTCAATATTGTAATCGTTCATAATGGCCGCTCCAGTTATGAACTGTTTATATAAACGTGCTGTGTTTAAAGTAAGGGGTAGTTCTTTTTGAACGATAGGTAGTAAAGTCTTGTATACTTCATCGCATTTATTTGATTTTATTAATGGCTCCATTTTTTGAATGAGTTCCACAATTTCTTCTTCATCTTCTTCTAATAAAAAGCTCGTTTCACATTCAAGTTTTTCCGCAATATATTGTAATGTTTTCATAGAAGGTGTAGCTTTTCCATTTTCAATTTGACTAAGCATACTTTTTGTCAGTTCCGAACCTGCCAGTGCTGTTTGCGTAAGCTTTTTTTCTTTTCGTAATGCTTTAATTTTTTCACCGAGAGTTGCCATATTATTGCTCCTTTATATTTAAAAAGTTTAATTGTATTTAACTTTTTGTTGTGAAAATTGGAAAGTTGATTATATAATAAGTTTAACACGATTTAACTTTTAAGGGGAGAGAGTCAAAAATGGGAGATATAAGTATAGGAAAACATGATTCAAGAATGAAGATTGCAACTAGAAATATCATTTTAATGATGATTGGAAAAATGACGTCTTTATTAGGCGCAGGTATTTATACGTTCGCAATGGGATTATATGTATTAAAGACTACTGGTTCAGGGATGGGTTTTGCAATTACGCTCGTTTGCGGATCACTTCCAAGGATGATCTGTGGCCCAATTGCTGGTGCTGTAGCAGACCGTGTGAATCGAAAATGGCTTGTCATTGGTACTGATTTATTAAGTAGTTTAACGATGCTTAGTATGTTTATTCTTGCTACTATATTTGGGCCATCACTTCTTTTTATTTATATTTCAGCAGCATTATTATCAATTTGTGCAAGTTTTTATTCTGTTGCATTAACTTCGTCTATTCCGAGTTTAGTAGATGAAGGACGTATTCAAAAAGCGAGTGCTTTAAATCAAACGGCGGCTTCTTTATCAAATATTTTAGGCCCGATTATTGGCGGAGTTGTATATGGTTTCTTTTCAATTAAATCGTTTTTCCTATTAAATAGCATTACGTTCTTTTTAGCGGTTATTTTGCAATTATTTATCGTATTTGATTTATATAAAAAAGAAGTGGCTGAAAGTACAGAGCATTTCTTGACGAGTATAAAAGAAGGTTTTTTATATGTAAAAAGACAACGTGAAATATATGGTCTAATGAAAATAGCATTGTGGGTAAACTTTTTTGCGTGTGGTCTAACAGTTGCACTTCCGTACATTATCGTCCATACATTGCATTTATCTTCAAAGCAACTCGGTACTGTAGAGGGAATGTTAGCAGTCGGGATGCTAATGGGAGCGATTGCTTTATCAGTGCGTAAAGAAGTGAATAATCCGTTTCGTTCTATTTATACTGGACTGTTTTTGTTTGCAGGTTTAAGTTTATGTACAGCCTTTCCATTGTTAGTTATCATTCCAAAAGTAGCAAGTTTTATTTACTATATTGCTTTTATGATGTTAACTGGTATAGCAATTATGATTGTAAACATTCCAATGCAAGTACATATGCAAAAAACGACAGATCCGAGCTACCTAGGGCGTGTGTTTGGCCTACTTGAAACAATTGCGACTGCAATCGCACCGCTTGGTATGATTGTATATGGACTACTATTAGATATGTTGCCAACTAGCATTGTTATGATGACAATAGGTGGAGGGTTATTGTTAGTTGTATTAGTTGGAGTAAAGCAACATATGGCGAAAAAACAAGTAGATGTGTCCGCTTAAAAATAAGAAAATAATAAAAATTTGACTTATCATTATAAAAATGACTAAATTAGTATTTTAGTTTTTGAAACTCTTTTTCATGTATGTTAAAGTAAAGTGAGCTTGCAAAGAAAAGGAGACAACAGCATGAAAAAATTAAGTTTTGTTATGCTTTTTCTATTAGTCGTAATGGCTGGATGTAGCAATTATGACACATATATTGAAACAGGTATGCAATCATTGAAAGATGAAAAGTATAGTGATGCAACAATGTGGTTCGAAAAAGCAGAAAAAGAGAAATCAGGAAATGAAGCGAAATCATATAAAGAAGTTGCTGAGAGAATGGATCACGGAGCAACAGCATTAAAAGACGGTAAGTATTTAGAAGCGAAAGACATTGCAAATGAAGTGTTACAAAAGAAAAAAGATGATGAACTTGAAAAAGCTGTAACATCAAATGCAGAGAATATGCTTCAAAAAGCAAAAGATGTGGAAGAGAAAGTAAATGAAAGAGTGGCAAAGCGTAGAAAGGTAGAAGAAGAAGGAATCGATAAACTTATTAAAGCTGTCGATAGTATAGATGAAGTGAAAGAAAAAGAGAAGAAAGTATCAGAAGCATTAGATAAGGCTGAAGAGGCGCAAGCAAAAATTGAGGCAAAGAAAAATAAATAGATTTATAGTTTAAAAGGCTGTCGTGCATAACGACAGCCTTTTAATTTTTTGTTGCAAATGAAGTGATGCTCTGTAGTAAAAAAGAAATGATTTTAGAATTCCATCTGTCCTCATGATGAATCGTATAAATATTACGCTGAAATTCAAATTCAGGGATTGGTATATAGCATAGCTCATTTCGTTGTATTTCTTGCTCGATAGCAAGTTTAGAAATAAAGGCAATTCCATTACCATATTTTAAAATTTGTTTCATCGTTTCTAATGAGTCTAATTCAATTTCAGATTGGAATGTAATGTTGTGCGCCAACGTCCATTGTGTAAGTAAATCTCTCGTTGTAGATGGATTACGATGCAATAGTATGCGTTCCTTTTCGATATTTTGTAACGATACATTGTCTTTCTTTGAAAAATGATGTTCTTTGGAAAAGGCAAGAACAAGTGTATCGGGCATTATATTCGTTTGTTTTAAAAGTGGTTCATCAAATGGAGCAGCGGAAATTATCCCAAGATCGATTTCGTGATTTTGTAGCATCATTCGAATTTCAGGGGCTGTTTTCACTAGTAGCGTTATTTTTATATTGGGAAATTCACATTGAAATTGATGAACGACTTCTGGCAAAAGATAAGTCGCTGGTACATAACTAGCGCCGATTGTTATAGCACCTTTATGAAAATCTTTAAACTCTTGCGTGACACGTCTAGCTTCTTTCATAAGTGCATCTATTTTACAAGCATAATGGTGCAAAGCCTCACCAGCCTCTGTTAAGAAATACCTTCCAGAACGTAATTCGAATAGAGATACACCGAGTTCTTCTTCTAAGCTTTTTATATGAAATGTAATAGTTGGTTGTTTAACGCCAAGTTTTTCTGCAACGATTGTAAGCTTTTTGTATTTCTTAATAAGTACTACAATTTCTAATTTTAAGAGATTCATTATGAATTGCCGCCTTTTTTATTTTAACTATAGAAAAAATCTATAGAAATAAATAGTTTATTAGAAGTTTTTTAATTTAATCTTTACAGTACATTAACATTCAGTATAAATCTTCCATATAGAATGAAAGCAGGTTAAGAATGAGGGGAGAGAGGTGAAGCAATGGATATTACAATTAGTGGATTAGAAAAGGCATTTGGAAAAATACAGGCGTTAAAGACGTTGCAGATTGTAATGAAACAAGGGGAATTCACTACACTTTTAGGACCTTCGGGGTGTGGGAAAACGACTTTACTTAGAATGATAGCAGGGCTTGAAGAACCAGATAAGGGAGAAATATATTTTGGAGACCAGTGCATGTATTCTGCTGCAAAAAAGATAAAGACATCTCCTCATGAACGGAATATCGGTATGGTATTTCAAGATTTTGCTTTATGGCCGCACATGACTGTTTTTGAAAATGTTGCATTTGGTTTAAGAGCTACAAAGCAAACGAATCAATTGCGAGAAAAAGTAGAAGATGCGATAAAGCGAGTTCGCCTGCAAGGTATGGAGAAAAGGTATCCACACGAACTTTCTGGTGGACAGCAACAACGTGTCGCATTCGCTAGAGCAATTGTAACAAAACCTCATTTTATTTTGTTTGATGAACCGCTAAGTGCACTCGATGCAATTTTGCGAGAAGAAATGAGAATAGAGCTTATGGATATCGTTCATTCCATTGGTTTAACTGCACTGTATGTCACTCATGACCAAACAGAAGCAATGTCAATGTCAGACCAAATTATTGTCATGAAACAAGGAGAAGTATTACAAAAAGGAACACCGGAAGATATTTATGTGAAACCGTCTCATGAATTTGTTGCCAAATTTGTTGGTAAGGCGAATTGGCTTGTAGAGGGTGAAAAAATGATTCGTCCAGAGCATGTGAGCTGGACGAAAAATGAAGTGTGCGAAATGTATACAGGTGAAATTAAGCACGTTACATATGTAGGAGAACGTTATGAAGTGAAAGTAAATATGGGGACTTTAGGCATCTGGACAGCCTATCACAATAGTAAGCTAAGCATCGGTAAACCAGTATCGTTATATGTGCCAAAAAAATGTATTCATCATATAGGGGGAGAATCGTATGAAGAAATTCAGTTCGCTTAAGTCTTTATTTGTATGTACTTTATTATTTTCGGCTGTAGTAACAGGGTGTAGTTCAAAGACAGGCAATGCAGATGCGAAAAGTAAAAATACGACTGAAAAGAAAATTGTTGTATATAGTGCAGGGCCAAAAGGGTTAGCAGAAAAAATTCAAAAAGACTTTGAAAAGAAAACTGGTATAAAGGTGGAAATGTTTCAAGGGACAACTGGTAAAATTTTAGCGAGAATGGAAGCTGAAAAGAAAAATCCAGTCGTTGATGTAGTCGTACTTGCATCATTACCAGCGATGGAAGGATTAAAGAAAGAGGGTCAAACGTTAGCTTATAAAGAAGCGAAACAAGCTGATAAGCTGCGTTCTGAATGGTCAGATGATAAAGGACATTATTTCGGGTATAGTGCTTCAGCATTAGGGATTGTGTACAATACAAAAAATGTGAAGACAGCGCCTGAAGATTGGAGCGATATAACGAAAGGAGAATGGAAAGGGAAAGTGAATCTTCCAGATCCAGCACTTTCAGGTTCAGCTTTAGACTTTGTAACAGGATACGTGAAAAAGAATGGACAAGATGGATGGAATTTATTTGAGCAGCTTAAGAAAAATGAAGTTACAGTAGCAGGAGCAAATCAGGAAGCGTTAGACCCAGTTGTAACAGGTGCGAAAGATATGGTCATTGCGGGTGTTGATTATATGACGTATAGCGCAAAAGCAAAGGGTGAACCTGTTGATATCGTATATCCAAAAAGCGGAACAGTTATTAGCCCACGTGCAGCTGGGATTATGAAGGATAGTAAAAATGTTGAAGGTGCAAAAGAGTTTATTGATTATTTATTATCCGATGATGTACAAAAACAAGTTTCTAAAGCGTATTTATTGCCTGGTAGAACAGATATAAAAGCTGAAAATAGACCAAATGTAGAAGAGATTCCAGTATTAAATATTGATTGGAAAACAGTTGAGAAAGAGCAAGATGAAATAGGAAAACAATTTAAGAAAGTATTTCAATAAGATGGTGATTCCATGGTAAATCGATTCGTATCAGTAAGACAAGTTGGAATGACGGTAGCATTATTACTTGTGGCGATGTTAATCGTCATTCCACTTTTTCTTATTTTATTTTCTAGTGTATATGAAAATAGCAGTTGGAATTTTTTAAAGCCTTTTGAAGTGATACAGAGTGGTGGATTAGCTGGGATTTTTCTAAATTCGATGCTTCTAGGTGTACTCGTTGTAATAGGAGCTACAATATTTGCATTTCCATTGGCATTTATTATGAGCAAAACAGATGTAGGAAAGTATAGTAAGTTAGATATTGTTTTTATGATTCCATTTATGACACCGCCGTATATTGGATCGATGGGCTGGATTTTGTTCATGCAACCTAACGGCTATTTTGAACAATTTTTTCCTATGCTAAAGACAGTTTCATCATCGTTTTTTAGTTTAGGAGGTATGGTATTAATTATGAGTCTGCATTTATTCCCATTTCTTTATTTCATGCTGAAAAACACGTTACTTCAGATTGGGAGTAGTAAAGAAGAAGCTGCAGCAGTTCATGGCGGAAGTTTTTTCTATCGTTTAAGAAAAATAATATTGCCGTTATTAGTATCAAGTTATGTAATGGGTGCTTTACTCATTTTCGTAAAGACGATTGCTGAATTTGGAACACCGGCTACATTCGGACGTAGAATAGGATTCCACGTGTTAACATCAGAAATCCATAAATTTATTTCGAGTTGGCCAATTGATTTTAGTAGTGCAACAGCATTATCTTCTTTATTACTTAGTGCTTGTATGCTTATTTGGTATATGCAAAATGTATTGAATCGAAAGTATTCATATGCAATGGTTAGTGGAAAAGGTGTGAAATCTAAAAGATATACTTTGTCTATATTTACGCGCGTTGTAGCATGGATGTATGTAATTGGTTTATTAATCGTATCAATTGGAATTCCATACTTTTCTATACTTATTGCTTCTTTGTCAAAATTAAGAGGCGGCGGTTTACATGTAAATAACTTTACAACAAGCCATTATGAGGCATTGTTTACAATAGGATCTCCGGGATTAGAGGCTTTATGGAATAGTTTTCTTTTTTCACTCGTAACAGCGATTATCGCGGTAATGATTGGAGTCTTTTTGGCACTTATGATTCGAAAGGGGAAAAAAACCTCTGAAAAATGGCTTGATATGTGCGGTATGTTACCGAATATGGTACCAGGAATCGTTATGGTTGTAGGTCTTATTCTATTTTGGAATTCACCATATATGCCTATGTCAATTTACAATACACCAATCATGGTTATCGTAACGTATGTTGTTCTGTTTTTACCTTACACGGTGCAATATGTAAAATCATCACTCGGACAAATTGATGATTCTCTCATGCAGGCAGGAAGTGTTTTTTCTGGAAATTATATTTATATTTTTAGAAAAATAATAATGCCTCTTATTATCCCAGGCATTATTGCTGGATGGGCGATGACATTTACAATTTCGATAAGAGAGTTAGTAGCATCGCTTCTCGTATTACCTCCATCAGTAGAAACGTCAGCAACGTTTATTTTTGCCCAATTTGAACAGGGTGAAGTATCTATAGGCATGGCGATGGCTGTTGTTTCTGTTGGACTTACAACAATGTGCTTATTATTGCTGCAACATATGGAGCAAAAGCGAAAAGGGGTAGCATGATGAGGGTAGAAGTATGGGGAGGAGCAGGAGAGTACGGTCGCTCCTGCTATTTTGTAAAAAATAAAGAGACGAAAATAGTATTTGATTGTGGTATTAATCGATCTTATGAGGATGGTTATCCAAAAATAGAGAGAGAAGCTGCTCCATTTTTAGATGCGATATTTTTATCACATATTCATGAAGATCATACGATGGGTTTACCTTTATTAGCGAAGTATGGATATAAGAAAAAAATTTGGACGACTCGTTATACGAAGGAGAAACTGCCGTTATATTATGAAAAATGGAGAAACTATAATGTGATGCAAGGGTGGAATTTACCTTATAGCGACCAACACATAAAAGATTTAAATTATGTATGTATTGATGAGATTAGCAATCCAAATGAATGGGTACAAATTACTCCTACATTGCGGTTTCAATGGGGATATAGTGGGCATGTATTAGGAGCTGTTTGGTTTTTAGTTGATATGTGTAATACATACGTATTTTATTCAGGCGACTATTCAGCAGAGTCTAATATACTACGAGCTAATTTACCTGAGAAATTGGGCCACAATATAAAAGTTGCAATTGTAGATGCCGCTTATCACACAGAGGATGTTTCGCAAAATGAAAGATTAGACGATCTATGTGCAGAAATTGAACGAGTTATGCAAAATAAAGGAATAGCATTATTACCGCTGCCACAACTTGGTAGGGCACAAGATATAGTATTGTATTTATATGAACGATATAAAGAATTTCCGCTTATAGTAGATAAAGAAATTTTGGCTGGGTTTGAAGAGATGTTCGTATATAAAGATTGGATAAAAAATAATGAAGAACTTAAATGGGTTATGGAGAGTTTAAAAAGAAACATAATAGTGATGGATAATGATATTAGTATGCAAAATAGTTACGGAATAGTTGTAATGAGTGATGCGAATATGCAAACGAAACGAGCGCAGTTATATTATGAACAACTTCGGAATGAAAAACGGAATGCCGTTATTTTTACTGGGCATATTGCGAAAGGGAGTTTTGCAGAAAAAGTTATGAAAGAGCATGTAAGGAATACATGTAGGGTGAATCGAGTTGTGTATAAAGTTCACCAAAGTATAAGAGACGTTAAAGAGATGTTAAATACATTATTACCAGAACATACGGTGCTAGTGCACGCTTTGAAAGAGGATACGGATCGATTACAACAAAAGCTAAGTACAGCAGGATATGAAAATGTATATTCACTTGCAATGGAACGTGTAGAAGTCATTTGAAATGTAAAGGGGATAGGTATATGAAAAAAGTATTTGTATTCGTAAGCATTTTCTTTTGTTGTTTCCTTTATAACGTTAAGGAAGGGTTTGCAGCTAGTCCAATGAAACCTAGTTTTGAAGTGAAGTTATTATTGAAGCCAGAACAAGTATTAGGTGATAACAAAGAGATGAAGCAAGAGGTGTTAGAACATTTCCAGGCTGGTACAAAATATGAAAGAATACAAGTACAATTTTTAGATACTGCGAATAAAAGTTTAAGCGAGGAAGGTTGGTTTGCTAGAATTCGAAAGAAAGAATTTAGTAAAGATTTTGAACTAACATATAAAAAAAGATATCCTATTCAAAATGGTGTAATTCAAGATGCACTAGAAGTAGCTAAAAAAGAAGGATTCGATAGTAATACGGATAGTTATGAGGCGGAAATAGATTGGGGATTTGAGAAGAAAACATTAAGCATTTCAAATAAGAAAAGCTACAGTGCTAAAGGATATGGGATACTTGATTTACCAAATGAACAAGCTGCTCAAAACATGTTAATAGAAAAATTACCAGGGAAAATGAACAAATGGTTGTATACAAATTGGGGAGAAGAGATGTTAAAGAATTCCCGTATTTACGGTCCTGTATTAATGAAGCGATATACAGGAGATTTTGAAAACATAAAAGCAAATATTGAAATTTGGCCATTAAGTAATACTGGGAAATTAGAAGATGACTTCGTAATAGAAGTGTCATTTAAAACAAATGAAGAAAGTATTGCGACAAAACAAAGGGAATTATTAATAGCGAGTTTAGAGAAAAAAGGCTGGTTGTTACCGAAAGATAGTTTAAAGACAGAGCTTATTTTTCAGTAAATAGTAAAAAGGAATCCATATGCCATGGATTCCTTTTTATACATGAGTATTAAGCTAAATCAGCTGACACGAACATATCACTATTTTGAAGGTTTTTAGAGCGTAAACTATAAGCAACTACCTTCTTTTTATATTGCTTTACAACATCAACATGCTCTTCATGACTGTAAATATAAAATGTGAAATCTTTTTTACCACGTTTTGCATGGATAATTAAAGGAGTGCCTTCATTATGGGGTGGTGCATAATAGCGATCTAAAAATAAACCTTCGTTAAAATCATGAATAATTTTTGATTTCTGTTCGCCTTCTACGTTATTTCCGTGAATTGTAATAGTCACATTCTCTTCTTCAAGTTGTGGATGTGTTTCAAAGCGACTAATAATGGATTCAATAACAGAGTTAGGAAGGCTAGAAACGATAATTTTAAATGCTCCAAATACAACTAACATTACAATAAACCAAGTCGTCATAGTATATCATCCCCTTTATTCTATTTAATAATATAACTCATATGGTAATAGTACATATGGTGAAGTTTTGTATAATTTGTGAAAAATATGCCATTTTCACGAACGAAATGTTAGAAAAATCAATTTTGTTACAAAAAGTTGAAATCGAAGTATTTTAAAAGAAAAAGGTTTATAATAAAAATATAACTAATAACCACATTA
This sequence comes from Bacillus sp. TE8-1, assembly GCF_008368855.1. Taxonomy (NCBI): domain Bacteria; kingdom Bacillati; phylum Bacillota; class Bacilli; order Caryophanales; family Bacillaceae; genus Bacillus; species Bacillus sp. TE8-1. Next base: position 107,246 of record NZ_QPET01000023.1, read on the forward strand.
CTAATTATAAGGAAGTGTAACTATGAGTACTGTAGCAATCGTATATGGTATTATTCTTTCCACAATTATTGTTTTGTTTTTTGTTGGGGTTTCACGTTATATTCATAAATGGAAAGAAGGCGTTGCGAAATTAAATCACATTGAAGAAGAACTTAGTGATTTAATGTTACATCATGGTAAGTAAACATTTATTTTTTAACTAAACAATGTGAAGGATATCACAAAACATGCTTTCCTAATGAAGGCATGTTTTTTTGTTGTTTAAGAAAAGAAGTGTTTTTGTATAAATAATCTAATTATTACTTAAAAAGGGAAATTTATTTAGTATAATATATAATATGTTTATTTTAGGGGGAGTATCATGAGGGGATTAAAAGTTGTTGGAATTATAGCTGGAATTACTATAGTAGGCTGTATAGCTTTCTTTTCAGTGAAGGAATATGTCAATTCCAAAGAAGACTCTAATTATGTGCTAAATTATATAAAAGAACATAAGGATGATAAAACAACTTCTTTAATTGTTAAAAGAAATGGTGAAACATTGACATCAATAAATGAAAAAGAAAAACTACCGCTAGCAAGTATGTCGAAAATCGTTATAGCAATTGAATATGCTAAGCAAGTAGCTGAAGGGAAAATAAGAAAAGACGAGCAAATTTCATTGAAAGAATTAGAAAAATACTATGTGAAAAATACTGATGGTGGTGCACACCCTGCATGGCTAGATGATGTAAAAGTTAAAGAGTTAGTGAAGGGTGGTCAAACTTCTTTAGAAGAAGTAGTGAAAGGAATGATCCATTATAGTTCGAATGCGAATGCATCATATTTATTGGACAAGCTTGGAGCAGCGCGGATAAATGAAAGTTTGAAAGAGTTAGGCTTAAATAGTCACGATGAATTTTATCCAACGTATACAGGGGCATTATATATGAGGGGCTATGTTGAAAAAGAACTGCATATTCCTCAAAATAAAGCATTGGACAAGCTACGTAATATGTCTAATGATGAATATGTTAAGCATGTATGGCAAATACATGAATGGATGAAAGACGAGAAAGAATGGACAAAACGCGAGATATCTTTAAAAGCCGATATGGACTTTCAGCGTATTTGGTCAGATCGGTTTATAAGTGCAAATGCGAAGGATTACATGAGTTTACTGGAAAAGATAAATAGCAGAAATTATTTTACACCACAAATGCAAGGTGAGATTGAGAATATATTTAAAGGAACCGTAGGAGAGGGTATGTTCGAATTTGCTGGACAGAAAGGTGGTTCTACGGCATTTGTATTAACAAATAGTTTCTATGGTACTGATAAAAAAGGGAATAAGATTGAGATTGTCTTTATGATGAACAATTTGAGTGAAAAAGCATTTGAAAAACTTCTAAGTAATATGGATTACTTTATTCGAGATATTGTCATAAGTGAGGAATTCAGAAATAAATTATAATGAAATAATTTTATTATGTAAACAAAAGAGCGCTTATGCAAAGTGCTCTTTTGTAATACAGGATTTTCTAATCTTATTATTGAATATAAATTGAAAATAAGAAAGGAGGTTGAAAAATGACAACAATATATTTCGTTCGCCATGCCCATTCTACATATACAAAAGAAGAACGGGAACGACCTTTATCTGAAAAAGGGCACTGTGATGCAGAGAATGTAACACATTTATTAAAAGATAAACATATTGATGTTGTTATTTCTAGTCCGTACAAAAGAGCAATCCAAACTGTACAAGGAATTGCGAATACATATAAATTATCAATACAAACAGAAGAAGATTTGCGTGAAAGATTATTGAGCACAGAGCCAGTATCAAATTTTAATGATGCTATGCAGAATGTGTGGGAAGATTGGAGTTTTGCATACGAAGGCGGAGAATCGAATGATATCGCACAAAGGCGCGCTGTAATATGTATGCAAAATATATTAAAACAATATGAAGGTAAGAATATTGTAATAGGTACGCATGGAAATATTATGGTATTACTCATGAATTATTTTAATTCGAAATATGATTTTGAGTTTTGGAAAACACTTCATATGCCTGATGTGTATAAATTAAATTTTGATAAAAATCGTTTCATTTCTGCTGAAAGAATAGAGAAAACAGGTCATCGGTTAAATATTTTGTAAAAGTTTATCAAAAAAAGAGGAAAGAGAGAAGTTATTGTAGAAGTATGACTTTGTAACATAAAAAATATATGTTAAAGGAGGCTGTTTACATGTTTGAGAAAGAGAAAGAAGGGCTTATTGAAGTTCAAAACGTATATGAAATTGCACCAGAAGATGGAACAATCATTGGTATGGCAACGGAAGAAGAAATGGAAATTGCTGCTGAACTAGAGTTACAGTACTATGCCCATTCTCGTTTGTTAGAAGCAAATATTCAGTTAGACGGTTCCTCCTACAAAGAGTTACTTCAGGAGTTCCAGGAGTACGAAAGAAAATCAATGAGCTTTTGGCGAGCGATACATAAACGTTTAGCTGTGCCATGGGCGTGGGTACTACGTATTGATGTTGCGAATGGCCCTATATATGTAAGTAATGGAAGTTCATATTACGAAGAAATCGATGATGAAGAAGATTATGAATAGATAAGTAAGGAAGCAGCTTTAGTTGCTTCCTTTTTTGATATGTAAGAAATGAATCGCCTTAATAATAATATCTGGTCGATCATTTTCTATACCGTGACTAGCATGTTCGGCAAGAATATATTGGTTGTTAGTTGAGAGGTGTAATTGTTCGTGAATTAGTTCTTGCCACATTGCTTCAAGTTGTGTTGCTTCCTCTTTTGGCATGCCACCATTAGTCAATTGAGTAATAGAATATTGAGGATCTCTACCGATAACGATTAATGGTATTTCTAATGTTTTACATAGCTCTTTTAGTGAGAGAGCACAGTTTTTCCACTCCGATAGTTCAGAAGCTGTCGCTTTATATAATGAAGGCGAGGTAGAGAATTCAATTTGCTGTTTTGATTGATCGGTGAGAATAGGTTTTAGTTCATTATAAAGTGTGTCTACATCCATTTTGGAATATATATTATATTTTTGAAACCAAACATCATCAGAATCAGTTTGATCAGAAATTGGTAAATGAAGTTCATCTAAACGGTGTAAGTTCATCGAAGTAGAATCAACTAAAATAAGTGCTTGCAGCTTATCTTCATGTAACATCGCAAAATGTTGTGCACATAATCCTCCATAGGAATGACCGATTAGAATAAATGGTTCTTGAATAGCTAGTTTGTTTAGTAACATATGTAGCTCTTTTGTAACTTGCCTTATTGTACGCGGCTGATTGCCTAAATCACTTTTTCCGTAACCTGGGCGATGGTATGAAACAACTGTAAAGTGCTCTGAAAGCTTTTCTATAATAGGAAACCAATCATAAAATGAGCAAGTCATTCCGGTTTGAATGACTACAGTTTGTTTACCATCTCCTTTTATATGTACTTCTATATTTTGCCCCATTATTTCTACAAATTTATGAATGTTAATTCCTCCTAAGTTTGAAATAATTTTTGACAAGCAAAAACGATACACCAAACACCTATACCAAGTAGGACAGATGTACTAAGTGTAAATGAATTTTTTAAACCAATATAGACAATAAATAATAGTAGTGCTGATGCGGGGAATCCATATAATACCCCTAAAGCAAATTGACTCAATTCTTGTTTATTTCCGCCTTCGAATGAAATCCAAAATAGACTAAGTAAACTCACGAGAGGAAGAGCAGCAATAAAGCCACCTATCGTACTGTAATGTTTAGCGACTTCAGTGATAACGCCGATAATAAGTGCCGAAACGATTATTTTAACGAGGAAATGCATATTTTGCCTCCTTCGCTAATAAGGAAAATGCTTTTTCAATTAATTGTTGTTCTTCTTTTGATAACTGTGATTCTAATATTTTTATCTTTTCTTTATCTAGTAAAGTATTTTTTTCTAATACTTCAATTCCTTCAATTGTTAATGTAAGGTTTACCACTCTTTCATCTTTTTTATTTCTCTCTTTAACGATGAAACCCTTTTGAATAAGGCGTTTTATATGTTCAGATGCTGTGTTATGAGAAAGACTAAGCTCAGTAGCGACTTTTCCAATTGTTATATCTTTCTCACGAGAAACGATTTGTAAAATACGAATTGCTTGGTGGGAAAGGTTGTCCTCGTATTCGTATCGTAAGTGATAATAAATGCTCTCCCAATGTTGATTAATGTTGTTCATAATAATAAATCCCCTTTTTATATCGTATAGTAAGATATATTCGTTGTTTTAGAAATAAAATCCTTTTATTTGGATAAAAAATGTTGAAAAAGTTTATTTTTATTGAAATATAAGGTAATCTATGTGTAAAGGTATACATTTAGCAAGAGAGAGGATGATAGCTGTGAATACATTCAAATGGATTAGTCATGAACAGATGTATGTAGATGAAATACATGTTGAAAAATGTGGTCCTCTTTCAGTCGGCGTATATGGGGGAAATCAAGAGAGTGATGCATATGAACGAGGAGATGCGGTGCTGGCTTGGTGGGATCCTGAATTACACTTTGAATTTGTTATGATTTTTGATACACATCACAAAACAAAAAATATAGATTATATAATAGAAGCGATTTCGGAAAGAAAAGAAAAACTAAAAGAGTTATTCTCATATCCAATACATTTAGCTTTTCATCATACACATATGTACTTATTAGCGTTATTTACAGATGAGTTATTTATTAAAAAGTGTGATCAAGATGATGAGGAACTCGCTTGCTTAATTTGTTTACGAAAAGGCGAATTTTTATATTGGTTATCAGTTGGTGATTGTTTCGCGTATTTATTCCATTCTGAGAAAACGAAAAATGGAAAAGGACGATTAAATAAACGGAAAAATTACGAATATATTGGCAGGAAAAATATTTTTGCAGCAAATACACCTTGCTTTACGTCAGGTGTAAGAGGATTAGAAAAAGGAATGAATCACATTGTAATGGCAACGGACGGTATTTTAGAGTGTGATAAACGAAGGTTTGATGATGATCAATCTTTAGTAGAAATATTACATGACGGGAATAGCTTGCAGATTGAGCCAGTATTAACAAATGTACTGCAGTGGAAAGGTAGAGATTGTGCCACGATTATTGGGTGGTCTATTGATACTGATAATAAACAATGTGCTAATTAATATAAAAGGAGTTCAAGGCTTTTATCCTTGAACTCCTTTTTGTTAAGCAATATGAATATGATATGTTTTTAACCATTCATTTACTTGTAGCATATACTCCATGGCACTTCTTGCCTCAAAATTGTTAATCTCTTTATTACTTTGATCAGCAATTGAAAGTAAGATGGAATGGTTAATAAGTGAGAAAATAGGATTGTTTTTATTACTACACATATCAAGTGTTAAATTACGGATTGTTTGTAAGTAGTGTGGATCTTGTGAAGTTGGATAAGCGCTTTTTCTTCTATTACGTACATCGTCAGGTAAAGCTGGTTGTAGTGCTCTACGTAAAATGCCTTTTTCAATATTATCAATACTTTTTATGTTGAAAGGAACATTCCATAAATATTCAACTAATCTATAATCGCAAAACGGTACACGAACTTCAAATCCAACAGCCATACTCATACGATCTTTACGGTCAAGTAAGAAAGGAAGGAATCTTGTTAAAAATAAATAAAACATTTGGCGTTGTTTCGCGGATTTTTTACTTTCCCCTTCAAGAGTAGGTACTTCAAGTATCGCTTCTTGGAATCGTGTATCAATATAGTTTTCTAGATTACATTGGTTACTTACTTCATTTAGTAGAAGAGGAGATGTATTTTTCCAATTTGTTAGCCAAGGAAACTTATCTACATATAGTAATTCTTCTTGATGAAACCAAGGGTATCCACCGAATACTTCATCAGCCGATTCACCGGATAAAGCTACGGTCGCATCTTTTTTCATTTCGCAAAATAGTAAATATAGTGAAGTTTCCATTTCACCAGCACTCGGTAAATCTTTCGCATGAAGGGGAACGAATAAGTGATTTGCTAATTCTTCAGCATTCACAATAATATCATGATGCGCTGTCCCGACATGTTCAGAAACGCGTTTTACCCAAGGAGCGTCTAAACCAGTGCGAGCAAATGTCAGCTCGAAATCTTTTGCACTATTTACAAAGTCAACGGAATACGTATGAAGTGTTTTATTTTCCGCAGCAAATTCTTTACCCGCAAGTGCAGTAATCCCGCTAGAGTCTAATCCACCTGATAACATACAGACGAGAGGGACATCGGCAATTAATTGTCTTTTTACTGTATCTTGTAAAATAGATAAAATATGCGAAGATGTATCTTCTATAGAGTCTGTATGGAACTTACTTTCTAAATTCCAATACTTCGTAACTACTTTTTTATGACGTGTAAACGTTATACAATGTCCAGCACGCACTTCTTGAATATGTTTAAAGACGCCACATCCAGGAGTTCGAAATAAGCCTAATCCAAATATTTCATTTATGCCATCCGCATCAATTTCAGCAGGAACAGATGGATGCGCTAATAATGCTTTTATTTCAGATCCGAAAATAATGCTGTCATTTCTTTCTGTGTAAAAGAGTGGTTTTACACCTAAATGATCACGCGCTAAAAATAATTGTTGCTTCTGATCATCCCATAAGGCGAAAGCGAAAATTCCGTTTAAATGTCGTACGCAGTCTTCTTTCCATTCTAGATAAGCATGTAGTAACACTTCTGTATCTGAATGGGTTTCAAATGCATGCCCACATTTTTGAAGCTGCTCTTTAAGTTCACGGAAATTATAAATTTCTCCATTATAAGTAAGAGCATACGTATAATCACCAGCACGGAATGTCTTCGGCTGTGTACCGCCTTCTGGATCAATTACAATTAAACGCCGGTGTGCAAAGGCCGCATGAGGTGAAAACCAAAATCCTTCAGCATCTGGACCACGATGCTGAATACGATTTGCCATCTTTTTTAAAATAACATGTTGATTTGAAAGGTCTTCCTTCCAATCTACCCAACCTGTAATTCCACACATACACATCTCATCTCCTAAATTAAAATAGTAGATTAACGAAATAAAATGTACACCAAGTTAAAAAATGACTATATAAATAGTGTACTACATGAATTAAATTACAGACTTGAGAAAATTTTCTTTGAACGCATAGTTATATGAGACAATGGCTAAGGGAAAGTATTCCATTACATACAAAAAATAAAAAAGATGAGAGAAAAAATTTTCTCAGACGTTATATAGGATGTAAAAGCTTTTACAAAACAATAAGGGGAATCGCTACATGAAATCAAATGAGAAAAATTTTATAAAAAGATTACAGCGGCAAAAAGAAGACGCGTTAGAATTTGTTGTCGATACATACTTACCACTCATAAAGGGGATCACGCATAAAGTTCTACTCCCAATTCAAAATGATGGACTCATAGAGGAATGTATAAACGATATATTTCTTTCCATTTGGAATAACGCAAATAAATTTCATGGAGAGCCGAGTGATTTTAAAAAGTGGATCGCAGCGATTGCGAAGTTTAAAGCAATTGATTATTACCGGAAATCGACTAAAACAGTAGAAATCATTTCAGATGAGTTTTATATTAGTACAGAAAAATCAGCAGAAGACGAATTAATCGTTATGGAAGATAGGGAAGAATTATTGAAGCTCATTAATCAATTAGAACCGCTAGATCAAAAGGTGTTCATTATGAAATATTTACTTGGTATGAAGACAGAGGAAATAGGTGACAAGTTAGGATTAACTCGGGCAGCAATTGATAATCGAGTGTACCGGGGGAAAAAGAAACTACAACAAAATGCTACGAATATTAGTTTTGGAGGTAGTGCAATATGAAAGACATTTATGAACTATTAAATGATATTGATATAGATGAAAAAGAACTAGAAGAAATTGGGGCTTCTGAAATTGAAAAGGAAAAAGTAAAACGAAATGTAAAACAATCGATACGTACGAAGAAAAAGATGAAAAGTTGGAAAAAAGGTGTCGCTGCTGCATCTATTTTAGTAGGATTATCAGTTGCAACTCTTGGTATCGGTTTTCCTACATATGCCGGGGGATTGCCAATTGTAGGGGACATATTCCGATTTTTAGATAATGGTAGAACAGGGTTATATGAAAACTCTAAAACTGACGCAGGGAAGATAATGGAGTCTCATTATAATTATAAACAATACACTACAATACTAAATATGACAAAAGAAAGCAAGGGAATAAAGATAACGATTAATGATGCCATTTTTGATGGGAAGACAGTATCAATAAACTATTCTATAGAAAGTAACAGAGATCTTGGCGAAAATCCAAGTACGTTGGATTTTTTAACTATTAAAGGAGCAGGTACCCAATCAGGTAGCAATAAAATTACTAAAGTCGCAGATAGAAAATATACAGGTTTAATAAAAACAAGTAGCGATCTAGTTGGTAGTAAAGAAACTATAGTGAATGTTGAATGGAATGTACAAAGTATAGCCATTTTAGAAACTGAAGAAGAGATAAAAGGGGATTGGAATTTTAATATTAATCTAAAAGGAATAGAAAATAAAGAGACATTGATTGGAGGTAGTACAGAAAAAGATGGTGTCAAAGTAAATATGGAGAGAATGGAAATAACACCAATTTCGTTTATTCTATATTACAACCAAGAAGTATCTCAAAAGATAAGGGGTGTATGGGATGGAGTGGATGTCGATTTAGAAGTGAGAGATGATTTAGGTAATCAGTATTATGGAGAAGGAAATGGAGGTTCAGGTGAAGATTCTTATAATTTTAATTGGAGTAAAACATTCCAACAACTTAATGAGAACGCTACTAAGTTAATAATAACACCTCACGTTAATTTAAGAATCCACAATCCTGAAAATTATGGATCGGTAACAATAGTTGAAGGACAAGTAAAGGAGCGTTTTGTACCTCGAAGATTGGGAGGCAATAAGGGTATTGTATTAGATGATATTGTCATTGATTTAAAGAAATAAAAGAGAGACTGCCTAAAATCATTTAGGCAGTCTTTTTTTTGTTAAGAACTAGTAACGAGCAATGCATGCGGATGCTGCGTTTTATATTCATCTTTCCACGAAATATTTAGTTGTTCCCACGATTCGCCGCTATCATTGGATTGAAAGACGCCATTGTTATTTAACGTGTAAAACGTATGTGGTTCTACCTTGTTTGTAGCAAACATCGAAATGACTGTACCGATTGCAGATGGTAGTCCTTGTTGTACTTGCTGGAACGGAGTATCTTTCGTTTTTCGATAAATATAAGATTCATAAGGGATACGATGATGAGCGAGATCAGCACTTGGCGCGGCAGAAACGAGAATCGTATCACAATCAGCTGGATCAATTGCCATGCTGTATAAATAATGATGTTCAAGTCCTTCACTACATGAGATCCAGCTGTTTCCATTGTTATAACTTTCAAGATATGCACGATCAGGTCCGCCCATAAATCCGTCACCACATGATGCATAAAGGCGATTTGGTGCTTCAGGGTGCATAAGCAATTGATGTGCATCGATAGGGGCACCGAATTTTTTATCAATCCATGTATGCCCTTTATCGTTACTTTGAATAACAGCACCAGCTTCGATTGAAACGTGTATTGTATTAGGGTTATTTGGGTCAACTGTAATCCAGCGTACGTGATGGGTAAAAGGTCTAGGCGGAAATGCCCACGTATAAGAAGATAATAATGATTTCATATTTTTAAGTTCAGTCCACGTTTCACCACCATTTTCAGAGCGAAATAAAGCGCTCGGTTCTGTGCCGACATAAACGACACCATATCCGTTAACTTGTTCATTTGAGCTTATTGTTATGGAAGTGATAGAGGAGTGCAAAATACCATCTTCTTTAGGGAAATCAAAGTAACGATAAGAATCTCCAATTGGTCTCCATGAATCCCCGCTATCGTCACTGAACCATAGACCTCGTCCAAATGTTCCGCAATATACACGATTCTTTTGAAATGGATCAACAGCGATACAGGTAGGTTGCATATTTTGTAAGTGATAAGTCGTTTCATAGTTATCATTGTGTTCTTTCACTACAACAAGTTCACGTTCCATACAGAGAAATAAACGTTTCATTTAAGTAACCTCCTTAAAAATTCTTTCATTAGTAAACAATATGAAAATAAAAAAGAAGTAGTCTTGTTTTATTTGAGAAAAAGGGATTGTTTAAAAAATAGCGAAGTGTGTATACAGAGGAAGCGGGCGTTTACAATCAGTCAATTCGGGATAAAGATGGGGAGTTTGTTTCATACTAACATACAGATATTGTACTTAAAGGAGTATAAGTATGGGACATTCGCATGATCATGGTCATTCAAAAAATAAAAAGGCGTTACTAATTGCCTTCCTACTAACAACAAGTTTTATGATTGCAGAAGTTGTTGGTGGATTTGTAACAAATAGCTTAGCACTACTATCTGACGCGGGGCATATGCTAAGTGATGCAGTATCTTTAGCTTTAAGTTTACTTGCGTTTAAACTCGGAGAAAAAACAGCAACAACTGCGAAAACATACGGGTATAAGCGAGTCGAAATGTTAGCAGCATTATGTAACGGTGTCGTTCTTATTGTCATTTCGGTATACATTTTTATTGAAGCAATCCGTCGTTTTAAAGAACCAGTTGAGATTGCTAGTAATGGGATGCTCATTATTGCAGTCCTTGGTCTGCTTATTAATATTTTATCAGCTTGGATATTAATGAGAGGCGGAGATGTAAAAGGTAATTTGAATTTAAGAAGTGCTTTCCTGCACGTACTAGGCGATCTATTGGGTTCCGTCGGAGCGATTATTGCTGCGTTACTTATTAAATTTTTCGGATGGACTGCTGCAGATGCGATTGCTAGTATTCTTGTGTCTATTTTAGTCATTATTAGTGGATGGCGTGTAACACGTGATACGGTTCATATATTAATGGAAGGTGCACCACAGCACATAAATGTTGAAGAGGTAAAAAGTACGTTATTAAATATTCCGATTGTCAAAGAAGTTCATGATTTGCACATATGGTCTGTCACATCAGATTTTCAAGTATTAACATGTCATCTTATTATTAAAGGTAATGAAACGCAAAGTGTATTAAAAGAGGCTACGTATGTATTAAAGGAGAAATTTCATGTAGAACATGTCACCATTCAAGTAGAAATAGATGGTGAATTTAATCATGATGAGACAACTTGCAAAGTATGAAAGAAAAAGGATAAGAAAAAGTGTCATAACATTTTTCGCACGGCATACATATATATAATGTGGCCACAAGTACTTTGCAAGGTAAATATTTCATGAAATTACTTTACTTATAAAGAGTCATCTTTTATAATCAAAAGTGGTAATTGATAGAGATTATCATTTTCAATGATCGTAGAAAGGAGTTTTTTAAAAGATGAGTAGTCAACTCCGTTTTGCTGTTGAAAATCGTAAGAGGCATTTAATTGATGAGTTAATTGGAGCAGGTGTGTTTAAGATTCGCGACCGACAATTATACGAGCTGTCTTTAGAGGAATTGGAAAAAGAGTACGAAGATATGGAAGATTATGCGAATATTCAGGCGTAGCTATATAGATTAGTAAAAAGAGAGCTGGTTACGATTTTGTGTAACCAGCTCTCTTTTTATTTCGTAGAAATTATTTTTTGTATTTCTTTCATGGGACGGAGCCAGTTTTGGGTCATTATTTGTTCCATTTGTTTTTCGTCCTGCTTCTGTAATGCTTGAATGATAGAGTGATGTTCTTCAATAGATTGACTTGCTGGAACAAAGTTTTGGAAAAACAAATATTCAAGACGTAAAACGTGAAGTTGCATATTTTCTAGAAAGGGTTCAATATATTGGTTTTTAGCAATAGAAGAAATTGTATTGTGGAATTGTATATCTAATTCTAAAGCTTGTTTTGCGTTTTTTTTCTCTATAGATTGCTGAAAATGCTCATTTATTTCAGAAAGTAGTTGAATATCAGCGTTTGTAATGTTTTGAAGAGCTTGCTTTCCTATAATAGAGTGAAGACCAGCCATCGTTTCATAAATGATAGATACGTCGTCTAACTTAATAGGAGCAATTTTCGTTTTTTGCCCTGGTACCATTTCCACTAATCCAGAAAGCTCTAATATTTGAAGTGCTTCTCTTACAGGTGTTCTGCTTACTCCTAGTGCCTCAGCCAATTCCCCATCATTAATTTTTTCATTGGGCTTCAGTACACCTTCAATAATCCAATTTTGTAGTTGATTTAAAACGAGTGATTTTGCTGAAACTCTTCCTGGTTTTTTATAATTTTGAGGGACAGGCATAGTGAATTCAATCCTTTCATTGTATATTTTCCTTTTTTGCATGAACAAGCTTTAATTTTTGTTTCCCTTCATCCGGCTTTTGGCTTAAGATGAGCACCATTACAATGACACAAAAAGCGCCTAATAACTGAAAAGATTGAAATGGCACTTGCAATATAAGTACAGAAGAAATAATAGCTGCGAGTGGTTCTGTGCAACCAAATAATGTTGTTTCTTTCGGAGTCAGGTATCGTATGCTGTCTAAGTATAAATAAAAGGCAATAAGTGTCCCGAAAATGACGACAAATGTGATGAGCGGTAGGGTACTTAGTTTTACATATTTCATAGTTGATAATAAAATGAATTCGTTTGTAGAAATAAAGTGTACAATCGTTACACCAATACCCCCAATAATCATGCCCCATCCAACGATAACGGAAGAAGACCATTTTTCTAACAATTCCTTTGAATATAAACTATAAAAAGCGAGAGATAATCCAGATAAAATCCCCCAAATAATAGCTGGTGTAGAAACAGCCAAGTTATGAACAGACCCGTTTGTTAGTAAGAGAAAAGTGCCTACTAATGAAAGGGTAATTGAAATGAAATCAATTTTTGATGGACGAACGTTCCATTTGAAAAGTAAGTATACAGTGATGAATATAGGAGCTAAATATTGTAATAATGTTGCGACGGCAGCATTTCCTTCTTTAATTGAAGCGAAATACGTATACTGTACAGCAAGCATACCGAATAGACCAAACAAAATCATTTTAATAGCATCAGATTTTTGTTTCCAAATGCCAAATATCTCTTTTTTTCTCGTTCCGAATGAGGAAATAATGAGCAAAATAATTCCAGATATAAGTAAACGGATCGTAACTAACCATTCGGTTGAAACATTGTCATATTGAAAAAGTTGTTGTGCAGCTGTACCAGACAAGCCCCATAAACAAGCACCGATTATGACCATTATAATTCCTTTTAATCGATTTGAATCCATATGATCTAAAATTCTCCTTTCTAAAAATACAAATTGAATACAATATGCAATATATCACAGAATGACTCGTTAATAAACTGAAATTTCTAATTTTATTTTTTTATGTATAGTAAAATATTGTAGAGGAGGGGGAGGATATGTTAGCTGGATTTTTAGTTTGTTTATTTGTTGGGTTACTTATCATTTTTTTAGGGTATCAAATACATGTGAAAAAGAGGTTGTTTTTGTTAGCAGGATATCAAGAAGAAACGTTTGTTGGAGATAAAAATAAATTAGCGAAGCTTTCAGGAGCATTTTCTTATATAGTTGGAGTTGCTACTATAATATTACCGCTTGGCTTAGAAAAAATAGGGGGGGTAGTTGGTATCGTATATGCTATATTAATTGTTTTAGGTACAATTGTATTTATAATTAAAGCAAACCTATTAAATAAGAGTGCTATAAAGTAAAAAGGCTTCATTCTACTGAAGCCTTTTATTAATTATTATGAAGTATAAGTAAAAGCCGGGATAGGATCAATAAATGTATTCCAGTTTTGTTTCATTTCTTTCTCTGTTAATAGACAACTATCTAATGATTGTTCAATTAAAGAACGGTTCATATCAATTCCGATAAATACGAGTTCGGTTATTCGATCTCCATATTGTTTATCCCAGTTTTTCAATACTTCTGGTTCTTCTGTAATCATTTGATTTCTTTCAGTTTCAGGCAATGCCGCTATCCACTCACCGGCTCCTTGAATTGTAATAGAGGAACCTGCTTGAGATAGAAGCCCTATCATATTATTACGAGATGCCAGCCAGAAGAATCCTTTCGCTCTTACAACATCTAAAGGCCATTTTTCTAGCCAATTCATAAGGCGCTTGGGATGGAAAGGATATTTGCGGCGGTAAACAAAGGAATTGATACCGTATTCTTCCGTTTCCGGTGTATGATGGTCACTATTTAATTCTTGTATCCAGCCGGCCGATTGACTGGCTTCTTCATAATTAAATAGATTTGTGTTTAAAATTTCTTGTAATGGTACTTTGCTAAACGAAGATTCAAGAACTTTTGCATTAGGATTTAATTTTTTTAGTAAATGATGAAGCCCTATCACATCTTCTTTTTCTAGCAAATCTATCTTATTAAGAATAATTACGTTTGCAAACTCAATTTGATCTATTAATAAATCAATAACTTCCCGGGTATCATTCTCATCGATTGCTTGTTTTCGGTCTAATAAACTTTCTCCATCTGCAAAATCATCCCAAAATCTATTTGCATCTACAACTGTAACCATCGTATCGAGGCGACAATTTTTCGTTAAATCAATGTTAAGGACTTCGTCTGTATAAGTAAACGTTTGAGCAACTGGAATAGGCTCACTTATACCAGAAGATTCAATAATAATATAGTCAATATCACCATTTTCCACAAGACGATTCACTTCTATCATTAAATCTTCTCGTAGTGTACAACAAATACAGCCATTTTGAATCTCTACTAGTTTTTCCTCCGTACGTGAAAAACCACCCTTTTTTATAAGAGATGCATCAATGTTTACTTCGCTCATATCATTAACGATAACAGCTACTTTTAAGTTATTCTTATTAGTCAAAATGTGATGTAGTAAGGTAGTTTTTCCAGATCCTAAAAAACCACTTAATACAGTGATAGGTACTTTTTTCATGAAATGATCTCTCCTTTAAATCGTAATGATTACGTTGTATATTAAACGATAGGAAAAGGAAAAGCAATAATAAATCATAATGATTACGATTTAAGAATAGAAATAGACTATAAAATTTGTGCTGTAGTATGAAGAATTTGGACAAGCACATGTTTACATATAAATAAAATGGAGGCGAGAAGCTTGGTCTTTAATAGAGTTTCAAAAGAATTAGTAGGCATAGCTCTTATCGCTATGTTTCTCTTTTTATTATTTTTTGTAGATTTTACAAGTCTAGTAAATTTGCATAAAAATATACCGCAGGAATGGTTGAATGTGAATACGGTATTTTTAAGTATCATTTTTGAAGCAATACCTTTTATTTTATTAGGGGTCATTGTTTCTTCATGTATTCAAGTGTTTGTGACGGAAGATATGATTCAAAAAGTAATGCCAAAATCTCCAATTGTTGCAATGATTCCAGCAGTATTTGTGGGAGTTCTTTTTCCAATGTGTGAATGTGTGATTATACCAATTGTAAGAAGGCTCATTCAAAAGGGGTTACCACTTCATGTAGGCATTGTTATTTTACTGAGTGCACCCATTATGAATCCAGTCGTTTTTTTATCTACTGTATATGCGTTTCAAAAAAATGATTACGTTGTATATGCACGCTTTGGGATAACAATTCTAGTTGCTCTATTCATAGGTCTAATTGTGTATTATTGCTATCGCGCAAGAAATGTTTTAAAAGACGTAGAGGTTTCAGTTCAAACAAGCAAAAAAAAGAGTTGGAAAGATGTTATGAATCACACTGTAGATGAGTTTTTTGATACTGGTAAGTATTTATTGATTGGTGCTTTTTTAGCAAGTGTATTTCAAACGTTTTTTGATCGGAATGTACTGGATGCAGTAGCACATAACGAAGTAATTGCTCCCGTTATTATGATGGGGTTTGGTTATGTTTTATCAATTTGCTCTGCAGCCGATGCTTTTATAGCGGCGTCTTTTGGACATATTTTCTCGGTAAAGGCACTTCTCGCATTTCTTGTGTTTGGGCCTATGCTTGATATGAAAAATACGTTAATGCTATTTGCGTATTTTCAAAAGAGATTTGTATTCTTTTTGATAGGAATTGTCATTGTATCTGTGTATATCATCGTGCAAATCATAATGTTATAGGAGGTGAGAAAGAATGGAGAAAGAGGAGCAGAAGGCGTATCATCGCTATATACGTGGCATTATTTTAATTGGTTTAGCAATGCTCTTATTTAAGCTACTTGTAACAGGGAATATTTATAATTTTATCGCTCCAAAAATGATCAAATTTACGTATATAGCTTTTGTAGTAATTTTAATTTTTGGTACTGTACAAGTTTTGGGAGATGGAAGAGAGAAACAGCATGATTGTAATTGTTGTAAACATCATACAACATCAAAATCAGGGATAAAAAGTTTCTTTGTATATGTTTTATTTGTTGTTCCGATAGTTAGTGCTTTTCTCTTTGGAAGTGTAACAATTGATGGAAGTTTAGCAGGAAAAAGGGGGATGAATCAAAGTGTACAGGCGAGAAGTCTAGAAAGGAACGAAAAAGAGGGGGAACAGGTTAAGTTTGATGGGCGAGAAGTATCAGTTGATCCAGAAGAAACATCAAATTTAGCAACGACTTATAAAACGGAAGAGCAAGTAGTAAAAAGTATGTTAGGACAGCGTAAACTACAAGTAAAGGATAAGGACTATGTTCAAACAATGAATGTAATTGGTCAAAATGTTAATTGGTTTAAAGGGAAAGAAATTACATTTTTAGGGTTTATATATAAGGATAAAGATGTGACGGGGAATAAAGTAGTAGTGGCTCGATATGGCATAACTTGTTGTATTGCGGATGCATCAGTCTGGGGGATGATTGTTACCGGGAAAAATATTGAAAAAATTCCAAAAGAAACATGGGTGAAAATAACAGGATTATTAGATGAAACGACATATAAAGGAACAGTCTTTCCACTTGTAAAAGTAAACAAAATCGAGAAAATTAATAAGCCAACTGATCCATATGTATATGATGCTTTACCTCAATAGAAAAGAATAAATTCTTCATATTTTCATGAAATAGAATCATAATCAAGGCGATAAAAAAATAAAGATAAGAGTAATTTGGTTTGTTAAAAATATGTGCAGAAGGAGTTATGCGATGAACTGGGTTACTCATAAACCATCATTTGAATTTGAAACATTTAGTCCTATTATTCGGTCACAATCTGCTTGGAGTGGACATTTAGATTTTGCATATGACTTAGTACGATTTGAAAAACCAGAAACTTTAGTTGAGTTAGGTACACATTTAGGAGCCTCCTTTTTTAGTTTTTGCCAGGGAGTAAAAGATGGAGGGTTATCGACTAAATGCTTTGCAGTAGATACTTGGGCTGGAGATGGGCATACAGGTCCATATGGAGAAGGGGTTTTTCAAATAGTAGAGAAAGTAGTGAGCGATAACTACCTTAATATAGGAAATTTAATTCGATCTACTTTTGATGATGCTGTAGACCGGTTTCAAGATGAAACGATAAATCTTTTGCATATTGATGGCTATCATACGTATGAAGCTGTTTCTCACGATTATAATACATGGCTACCGAAAGTCGCGAAAAACGGTATTGTATTATTTCATGATATTGAAGTTAGAAGTAGTGATTTCGGCGTGTATAAGTTTTGGGATGAGGTAAAAGCGAAGTACCCTCATTTTCAATTTGCGCATTCATATGGACTGGGAGTGTTATTTCCGAAGGGTTGTAGTGATAAGTTTGAGGAAATACTTAAAAATAAAGAAGAAATACAAAATATGTATAAATAAAGATAGGGCATGCATCATTTTAATGATGTGTGCCCTATTTTTGTGTGGAAAATAATAGTGTGAATTAAAAAGTGAAGATAGTTGTAAAAAGTTTTGTTGCAACAAATATTAAAAAAGTTAGTATGGGATTGTACCTTGTAAATAAAGTGAAGCTTTAATATGTTCATATCGATTCGGAATTTTACAGTAGTTAATTTCTTACCCAAGTGCTTTGCACTTACTGAATTTTAAGGCGGAGGTCTTATTGGCCGAAAATATCGGGATAAATAAAAATACAACATTTTTTATATTTTTCATTGCGAAAAACGTAATCTACTTTTACAATAGAAAGGGTTGTGAATATATTATACTGGAAAAATAAATCGAAATAATATGAAAATTTTGTTTTGTCTTCGCTAATTGTATATTACATACATGTAAGACGACATACGTCATGTTATCGACTTGTAAGGAGAGAAAAAAATGAAAAGTGTAAGATTACCATCGATGCTAGAAATCATAGTTCTTTTATTACTATTTCTTGCTGTTGTCTTTTCCTTCCAAACGATTTTTGATCTCCCAATTCAATTAGCGCTATTTATTTCATGGTTTTTAGTAATTGCGCTTGGATTAAGATTAGGATTTCGTTATCAAGAATTGCAAGATGCAATTACGAAAGGGATTTCTAACGGATTAGAAGCGATACTGATTTTAGTTGCAGTAGGTGCTTTAATTGGAACATGGATTGCTGGTGGGGTAGTACCAACATTAATCTATTATGGATTAGAATTTATTCACCCTAGCATATTCCTATTAGCAACATTAATTATTTGTTCTATAACTTCTATCGCAACAGGAACGTCTTGGGGAACAGTGGGAACAGCAGGTATTGCTATGATGGCGATTGGTGAAGGACTTGGTTTACCACTTCCGCTTGTTGCTGGTGCAGTTCTTTCAGGAGCTTATTTCGGCGACAAATTATCACCACTTTCTGATAGCACAGTTCTTGCAGCTTCTATGGCGAAAGTAGATGTTATTGCTCACGTTCGAGCTATGCTCGTATTAGATGTTCCGGCTTATATTATTACTAGTATTATGTTTACTGTAGCTGGTTGGATGTATGGCGGCGATAATGTAGATTTGAATCGAGTAGAATTTTTAAAAGAAGCTTTATTAAAGCAATTTGATATTAAAATATGGATGCTTGTTCCGGCGGTCATTGTTATCGTTCTATTAGCGATGAAGAAACCGTCTATGCCAACAATTGCAATGGGAGCTTTAATTGGTGCAATTTGGGCAACTCTTTTCCAAGGGATGAACTTTGGAGAGGCGATTGGAACAGCTTATAACGGATTCTCAATTCAATCTGGTGTTGAGTTTGTTGACAAGTTATTAAACCGTGGTGGAATTAACGGCATGCTTGGCTCAGTAGCCGTTATTATTTTCGGTTTAGGATTTGGTGGATTACTTGAAAAACTAGGTGTTTTAAAAGTAATCGTATCAAAATTTGAGAAGAAATTAAATTCTGCAGGTAATGTAACATTGTCTACATTAATCGTGGCATTCTTAGCTAATATATTTGGTTGTGCGATGTATGTATCACTAATTTTAACACCAAAAATTATGGAAGATAGCTATGATAAATTAAAAATAGACCGTCGTGTATTAGCGCGTAACTCAGAAGTAGGTGGAACGTTAACTTCAGGTATGGTTCCATGGTCTGATAATGGTATTTTTATGGCTGGTATTTTAGGTGTAGCAACGTTCTCATACGTTCCGTTTATGTGGTTAAGCTTCGTATCGTTAATTTTAGCAGTTATTTACGGATATACAGGCAAATTCATCTGGTATGTAGATGATGCAGATAAAGGAAAGCAAGCATCATAAAATAAAAATCACCTTCTACAATATGTAGAAGGTGATTTTTTTATTTTTTAATAGCATTTGCTAAAGTAATTTCATTCTCATATTTAGCAATTTTTTGTTGTATCTTTTTTAAGTTTTTTTCAGTGTCTTGCATGAGCTGTAAGACATTGGTCTCCTGTTGTTTCATTAATTCTAACCTTTGAAGGATGGTAGATTCTCCTTCCATAGACCAGTCGATAAATTGTTTTATTTTTTGAATTGGCATACTGGTGTTTTTTAAACACAAAATCATTTCTAAATATTTCAGTGCTTCTTCATCAAAAACTCGATCTCCTTTTTCGTTTCTTTGCAGAAAAGGAAACAGTCCTTGTTTATCGTAATAACGTATTTGAGAAATAGTTAAATGTTGCATTTTGGCGACTTGCCCAATTGTATAATACATATCATTCATCCTTTTATTACCAAGGTATAATGCCATCTTTGTTAAGTATTTTACCATTATAGTTTGTTTCACTTAATGCATATTTAATAATAATTTTAGCACTTTCAGTGGTTGTATGGCCACCGGGGGAATTTCCATTAAGATCCGTAGTTGTAAAACCAGGAGTTACCCCAAATACTTCTGGACCGTTAGTGGCAAATTCTTTACTAAAAGCTAATGTTAAAGCATTAATAGCTGTTTTTGAAGAATTATATCCTAGTGTATTAATTGGATGTGTTTCACCATTAGCAAACATTGTTAGTGAGGCCATGTCAGTTGTTACATTTATTATTTTACTGTTGCTTGAATTCTTTAATAATGGTAAAAAGGCTTGCATCATTTGGAAAGTTCCAAAAAAATTAACTTCAAATCCTTGGCGTAAAGTTTCAATATTTAATTCACTAGGTAGCATATTGAAGTCTAGCGCTATGCCTGCATTATTAATTAATAAATGTAAGTGATCAGTCGTTTCGTAAATTTTCTTTGTTGCTTCTTGAATGGATTGTGAATTTGAAATATCTACTTGAATATAGGAAACGTTTGAAACATTTAAAGATTCTACGGCTTGTTGTCCAAGTTGTTCATTACGAGCACCTAAAAATACGTGATAATCTTTTTCTGCTAATTGACGAACAAGTTCATATCCAATTCCTTTATTCGCACCTGTTATAAAAGCATATTTTTTCATATTGAATTCCTCCAGTAATGTTATAGTAGGTTACAATGGAAAGGATACAGCCTAAACTTAAGTTTAGGTCAAGAGGAATTTTTTTAAATAAATATAGAATATCTATATATAAGAGTGAGAATTCTTATCATTTAAGAGAAAGTCTGTTATTATAAGAGATGTAGGTATTATATTTTCAAGGGGATGAAAACATGGAGTACAGAATTGAAAGAGATACATTAGGAGAAATAAAAGTTCCAGCTGATAAATTATGGGCAGCACAAACACAACGTAGTAAAGAAAACTTTCCAATTGGAACAGAGCAAATGCCGCTTGAAATTGTAAAAGCATTTGCAATTTTAAAGAAGAGTGCAGCGCTTAGCAATCAAAAATTAGGAAAGCTATCAGAAGAAAAAGCAGAAGCAATTGTAGAAGCTGCGGATGAAGTGATTGCAGGGAAATGGAATGAACATTTTCCGCTTGTCGTATGGCAAACAGGTAGTGGTACACAGTCAAACATGAATGTGAATGAAGTAATTGCAAATCGTGGGAATCAAATTTTGAAAGAGAAGGGATCTGACGTACATATTCATCCGAATGATGATGTGAACATGTCACAAAGTTCAAATGATACATTTCCAACGGCGCTTCATGTAGCTTGTGTAATCGCAGTAGAAAATCACGTATTACCAGCAATTACGAAATTAAAAGAAACTTTAGCAGAAAAAGTAACTGCATTTGAACATATTATAAAAATTGGTCGTACACATTTACAAGATGCAACGCCGTTAACTTTAGGGCAAGAAATTAGCGGATGGCACCGTATGCTTGAAAAAACAGAGCGTATGATTGCAGAGAGCAATACATATATGAAAGAGTTAGCAATTGGTGGAACTGCGGTTGGAACAGGTATTAATGCTCATCCTAAATTTGGTGAGATGGTATCAGAGGAAATTAGTCAATTTACAGGTAAACAATTTGTTTCTGCACCAAATAAGTTCCATGCATTAACGAGCCATGATGAAGTTGTATATACCCACGGTGCATTAAAAGCATTAGCTGCGGATCTAATGAAGATCGCTAACGATGTACGTTGGCTTGCAAGTGGTCCACGTAGTGGTCTTGGAGAAATTATTATTCCAGCAAATGAACCGGGAAGCTCTATTATGCCAGGTAAAGTAAATCCAACGCAAAGTGAAGCGTTAACGATGGTTGTAGCGCAAGTAATGGGGAATGATGCAACAATCGGATTTGCTGCGAGCCAAGGTAACTTTGAGTTAAATGTATTTAAACCTGTTATTGCTTATAACTTCTTACAATCAGCTCACTTATTAGCGGATGCAATTGTTTCGTTTAATGACAATTGTGCAGTTGGTATTGAAGCAGATGAAGAAGTAATTAATGAAAATGTGAATCGCTCACTAATGCTTGTAACAGCGCTAAACCCACATATCGGATATGAAAATGCAGCGAAAATTGCGAAGCATGCTCATAAAGAAGGATTAACTTTAAAAGAAGCAGCATTGCAATCTGGGCTACTAACAGAAGAGCAATTTGATGAAATTGTAGATCCAAAGAAAATGATTGCTCCAAAAGAGTAATAGAAAAAGCCAGGGTTCTTAGTATAGAATCTTGGCTTTTTTGATGTTCATTTTTATGTTTCATCTACTTGCAATACTACAAGCTTCAAAATATATTATTTGTTAGCAGGCGTATTCATTACTTTCATCTGTGGGCAGTTCTCTTTTAAGAGTGAAATGAATTTTTCTTCTTCTAGTGGTATGAAAGTGGTCACTGAGTCAAATAAATTGTAATGGATTTCTAATTGTTGTCTAGTCCATTTTTTTGAATGAAGTTTTTTACCAGAGTATTTAACGTGACGAATATCTTCAAATGGAATTTCAGTATGAAAAATGAAACCGTGTTTTACAACAAGAGATGATTCCGTTACGTTGTAGTGAGAGAAATAGAATGAAGAAAGATTCACGATATTTAGCAGCATCATGAGAGTGAAAAAAATAGAATTTTCATTTTGGAAGAATAACGAAACGAAAAAAATAATTATAAATAATGTAATGAAAATGACGTGGAATGGATTTTTTTTCGCTTTAAATTTCAAGTTAGTCACCTCGGTATACTTGTTCTTTAACTAAATTAAATCATAACATTGTGATAAAACGTGTGAATATGCAGAATTGCATATTCACACGTTTTATTATTCATGTAAAATTTCTTGATGGGATAAATTCAAAAGAAGTTTTGTAATAGTGGAGTGGCATAAAGTGACTTACAAGAATAGAAAGATAGCGTTAGTCATAATTAGTTGTATGATGATTATGAGTAGTTGTGCTAATAAATTTGTTGAAGATAGAAATCGAAAGCATACATTTGTACAAGCAAGTAAGGTTTTAGTAGAGACTGTAAATAGAATATATAAAAAGTAAAGGATGTTTTCTTATACGAAAACATCTTTTTTGTAGTTAAAATTGAATACTGAAGTTTTGTAATGAGTGAATATCAGTTCCATATTCACTAATCGCATATGCGTTCTGTGCAATTTACTTAACGGTAAACCAAGGGTCTTGAAGAATATTCATGTTCTATTTTACATCCTATAAAATGAATTTGTATAAACATATTCGCTTTTCGTTGTATTAAATCCTTTCGATAGATGTTTTTATAAAAGTTTATAAAATGGGCAAACGAAACGTTGAAATGTTTGTTTGTGTTGTGATAAGATGATGAAGTAATAATAAACGATATAGCGATTTGTTTGGTTTTTAAATAAACATTTTGAAGGAGTGTTTAGTATGAACGATATTTCAGAGAAGTTTTGGGATGCGTCAATAGAGGAATTAAAGAAAGGGTATGTGTTTGATGAAGAAAAAGAGGGGTACATTTGCTTAGCTTGTGGTGAAACATTTATTAAAGGTGTTATTTATCAAGATAATCAAGTTTTGTATGAAGCAGAGAAGTTCGTCCAATTGCATATTCAAAATGAGCATACGTCTATGTTTGATTATTTGCTAAATATGGATAAGAAATTTACTGGATTAACGGATTTACAAAAGAAAATGGTTCAGTTTTTCTATATGGGACTGAATGATAAAGAAATTGTAAAAGAGATGGATGGCGGAAGTACATCAACAATTCGTAATCATCGATTTACACTGCGAGAGAAAATGAAACAAGCAAAAGTATTTTTAGCGCTAATGGAATTATCAGAAGAAAAATCAAAAGTACAAACGAAATTTGTGCCAATTCATAGAACAGCAACGATGGTAGATGATCGATACAATATTACGGAAGAAGAAAATGATGAAGTATTAAAAGCTCATTTTACAGAAGGGTTAGATGGACCTCTCTCTAAATTTCCGAAGAAACAAAAGCGTAAATTAATTATATTGCGCCATTTAGTGAAGAAGTTTGATAGTAATAAAAAGTATACTGAAAAAGAAGTAAATACAGTGATAGAAAATGTATACCCTGATTTTGTAACATTAAGAAGATATTTAATCGAATATGGATTTTTAGATCGAACAGCCGATGGAAGTCAATATTGGGTGAAGTTATAATCATACGAAAAGAAAATGAATAGAAGCACAGTATTATAACAACTATACAAAGAGATAGAGATTGAAAATAGATGTTTAATAAAAGGAGAAATGAAATTTGAAACCACCTGCAGATAACAATAAAGAAGGTGCGGAGTCACATAAGTTGGAAAGTGAGAGTAAACCGATTTGGAAATCGATGTCGATGTTTTTAGTACCGTTATTATTAAGTAATGTACTACAATCAGTTGGACAATTATTTGGTATGGTAGTAGTAGGAAGATGGCTTGGAGTTAATGATTTAGCGGCTATATCAGCATTCTTCCCATTATTTTTCTTGCTCGTTTCATTTGTAATTGGTATCGGTTCAGGAAGCTCTATTTTAATTGGTCAGGCGTTTGGTGCTAAAAACGAAGATCGTTTAAAAGCTATCGTTGGTACGACGCTGACATTTACCTTTATTATTGGAGTTGTGTTGGCGATAATAGGAAGTATTTTTGCGATGGATATTATGCGTCTAATGGGAACACCAGAAAATATTATTGAAATAAGTGTACATTATGCACGGATTTTATTTATATCGATGCCAGTATTATTTTTATATTTCGCATATACAACATTTATGAGAGGTACAGGAGATTCTAAAACGCCATTTTACTTTTTAATTGTAAGTACAGCACTAAATATGATTTTATTACCAGTTCTTATTTTTGGATGGTTAGGAGCTCCGAAATTAGATGTGTATGGAGCAGCCTATGCATCTGTTATATCTACAGTTATTACGTTTATTGTCATGCTTGTGTATTTAAAGAAGAAAAATCACCCATTACAACTAGATGGAACGGTTAGAAAATACCTTCGAATGGATGGGGAGTTATTAAAGCTATTGCTAAGGCTCGGTATACCGGCAAGTATAAATATGATATTAGTTTCATTATCTGAGATTGCCGTAATCGCATTTGTAAATCGTTACGGTTCGGATGCAACAGCTGCTTACGGCGTTGTGAATCAAGTTGCAAGTTATGTACAAATGCCAGCAGTTAGCCTTGGTATTACAGTTTCTATTTTTGCAGCACAATCAATTGGGGCGAATCAATTTGATCGATTGCAGAAAGTTGTGAAGGCCGGAATTATTATGAACTACGTCATCGGTGGTGTGTTAATATCTCTTATTTATTTATTCTCAAGAGACATTTTATCACTATTTTTAACGAGTCAAACTACAATTGAAATTGCTCATAGCTTAGTTATGATTACGTTATGGAGTTATTTAATTTTCGGTCATGCACAAATTATTAGTGCGACAATGCGAGCGAGCGGTACAGTACTTTGGCCAACTGTTATTGGAGTTGTTTCAATTTGGCTTGTAGAAGTACCCGTAGCATATTATCTTTCTTACCATACAAGTCTTGGAATAGAAGGTATCTGGATTGGGTATCCAGCAGCATTTATTGTCAGCTTACTATTGCAGTATGCATATTATAAGCTTTCATGGCAAAAGAAACGAATTACACGATTAGTTAGTTAAATAGAAAAAATGTCCCTAAGTTATTAGACTTAGGGACATTTTTTCTTAAGTGCAGGTTTACAAATAGCTTTTTAAAGTTATATCAAAATGTTGTCTAATGAGAGTTTTATCACTCATATAAAACTCCCACGCTTTTTCTGATTCACCGATAATCTCAAAGGATTCCTCTGTAATATATAAAGCGCAATTATCCTCCAGTGCAATTCCTTCTATATTCCCTTGATGATTTTGTAAAAAGGAATGGAAGGCGTTCATTCTGTTTAATTGATTATAATGTGGACAAAATCTTTTATTAACAATACCCCATCCGTTACTCTCTATGTAACCAGAACCTTCATAATCTGATCGGATACTAGACGTGAACCAACACATAGCACCAGCGCTATAACCAGCAATAAGTGTTCCTTGTTGCAGAGCCAATAATAATTTTTTATCAAGTCTATGTTCTTTCCATTGCGTAAGCATGTGAATATAGTTTCCGCCACCTAGATAAATTAAATCGGCTGAATGAATCATCTCCTCTATTTCATACTTAGAAGGTGAATCTGTTGTAATGCGTAAAATTTGTACTTCACAATGTAATTGTTTTTCAAACGTGTCTAAAAATAATTTTATATAGCTTTCATCATCATGACTAGCCGTTGGAATAAACAATATTTTTGGGTACTGTTTATTTGTTAATTCTATAAGGCGTTCATTAATAGGCAAGTGATTTGAATCTTGTAAATCACCGCCACCAATGACAGCTAATTTCATAGTAAAGCACCACCTAATTATTTTTGTTATATAAAAATTCGATAGAAGAGAGTTACATTCCTTCCGTAATATAATCAATAATTAGAAAATGTAGCTTAAGTATATCGGAATAGTAAAGAAACTACTGACTATATATACCAATGCATTAGAAACCATACATTGATATATAATATTTCATACTAATGTTTCAAAATATGGAAAAAATATGTTTAAATAGATATAATGACGCATTGATTCATATTGAATTTATACTTATATTTTAAAAGGGTATCGGAAATAATAGCGATTTTTTAAAACAGTTTTTACTTTTAATAGGAAGTTGTATTACAATATGTTAAAATTATTTCAATATATTTATTTAATATGAAATACAAAGAAGGAGCGTGAAAAAAGTGGATTTTCGATTTGAATTTACAACGAAGCTGAAAGAATACTTAGACGATGAGAAGGATGAAAAAATAATAAAAGATGGACACAGAGATGTAATTTTTCACTATTTATATGCGTTAGAGACTGAAATTGGCGTTGTTAAAAATCCTAATTTTACTTTTTTTGCATCAGGAAGACGTTCACATATAGTGTTAGAAAACGTTGAATTTAAAACAGAAGTAAATGTAAAAAGTAATATAATTGAAATTACAAAAATAGTGGATAATGTAGCTATTCCGTTAGATACTATCGTAGCGAAAGATCGGGAATTATTTGCACTTGGACGTAATGAGAAGTTTAGTGTACAAATATTAGAGCAGTATCTTTTTGATACATTTGGAGATAAGTTAGGCTTATAATGAATAGAATGAGGTACGTATTTATAGGTAGTGAATTTTAGTTTATATTACTCGCGTTTGACCTCTCATTTAATTTGTACTACAATTCGTAGTGTGAAAGGAGTCATACGATGTTTACGCAAAACTATAGGTTAAATGAGCAAGGATTAAATCATTTCTTTGGACCGCTTGAAGCGAAGATTATGGAGATTATTTGGTCTACTGAAGGTATTACTATTAAAGAAGTCCAGCAGAGATTAAGTGAAGAATCGCCTGTGAATTTTAATACTGTTATGACAGTTATGAACAGGTTAGTAGAGAAATTACACCTAGAAAAACAGACTGTGAAAAGAAGTGGCTTATATCGTGCTATACAAACGAAAGAAGAATTCTTATCCAATCAAACGAAGAAAATGACACAGGAATTAGTGGGGGAATTTGGAGATTTAGTTGTAACTCATATGATAGATGAGCTAGAGCAGGCTGATCCGAATTTAATAAAAAAATTAGAAGACAAATTGAATCAGTTAAAAAAAGAGGATCGATGAAATGAAATGGCAAATGCGTAAAATCGTATTGTTAGCGCTCATTGTTAGTACCCTCTTTTTCAACTTGTTATTGTATTATGTTACATACCCATTTCTTTTTCAAAATAAGGCATTATTCCTTTCAAAGTTTTGCTTGTTTCAGTTAGAAAAACATATGAAAGAACTATCAATGGTTCGTATTATAATAGCAGGGTTATTATTAATTACTGTATTGATTGTCTGTAAAAGAATTTGGCGACAATTTTTCTATAGTAAAAAAGTACAAAAGGCACTTATCCCATTTATTAGAAAAGGGAAACAAATACATATACTGCCGACTGCGGAAGTTGCAGCATTTACAATTGGATTATTCCGTCCGAAAGTTGTCATTTCGGAAGGGTTGCTTCAAACATTTTCAGATGAAGAAATTGATGCGATTATTTTCCATGAAGAATATCATCAAAATAATTGGGATCCGCTAAAATTATTTTGTTTTACGTTATTAGCAGAAGGAATGATGTACATCCCGATATTAAAAGGATTGTTACAACGATATCATACGTATCAAGAGTTAGCAGCAGATAAATATGCGATGCAAAAAATGAAATCTTCATTTGAGTTAGGTAGTGCATTATTAAAATTGATTAAAATAAAGACAATGGAAAATGGATGTGTTACAGCTTCATTTGCAAAAACAGCAATAAATTTACGAATCAAGCAAGTGTTAAATGAAAAAGTTGTGAAGTTTAATATCCCGTTACATACGAATTCGGTATATGTAACAATAGGGTTATTCTGTGTGTCGGTTGTCCTTATTGTCGGAGAGTGCATATAGCCTCTTTTTTTAAGGATGAACACTACTCTATGTAGTGTGGATAGAGGTATTGTCATTTATATCATGATACTTTTTATCCCTATATATATTATTTATCATATATTACAGGTGTTTTATTGTATACAAATTAAATGACGAAAATTACAGCATTCTTTATTCGTCTATTCGGTGGATTTACAGGTTTTTAAAAATGAGGAGGAAGAAAAGTGAAGAAACTAATTGCTATTATACTAGTAGGTGCTCTCCTTTGGGCGGGGGTTAACTTTTATAATTTAAAGAAAGAAGAAAAGGAAAGAAAAGCGAAACAAGCAGAGCTACAGGAGAAAGAAGTATTACCACAAGTCGGTTTTAAAGCACCTAGCATCACATTAAAAGGATTAGACGGAAAGTTGCAGTCGTTAAATGATGCCAAGGGAAAACCATATATTATTAATTTTTGGGCATCATGGTGTGGGCCGTGTGAAATGGAGGCACCTGACTTAGTTCATATGTATGATAAATATAAAAAGGATGTTGAAATTTTTGCGGTGAATGCAACTGTTAGTGACCCAGTACAAGAAGCAAGCGCATTTGCTAATCGCTATGGGTTTGAGTTTCCTGTTCTACTAGATATGGACGGAGTAGCTGGACTAGATTATAAAGTATTTTCTTTACCGACGACATTTTTTGTTAATAAAGATGGAATTATAGTAGATCATGTGCGAGGTGTATTACCACCAGATCAATTAGAAAAGAAATTTAAGAAATTGATTGAGAGTTAAGAGCGGATTTTTCTATGGGGAAAATTAGAGTCACTAACAATGTAGAATTTAAGAACGAGGTAGTAGATTTATATTTAAAAGAAGGGATGAGATATAGTAATTGAGTCTTTTTTGTTTGACATGTTTACGTTTTTTTATAACAAACGTTCTGTAATTGCATACTTGGCCTATATGTAGGTGTACCTATAAAATGGTGATT
Organism: Bacillus sp. TE8-1; assembly: GCF_008368855.1. NCBI lineage: Bacteria > Bacillati > Bacillota > Bacilli > Caryophanales > Bacillaceae > Bacillus > Bacillus sp. TE8-1. The sequence goes on from NZ_QPET01000023.1 coordinate 136,996, forward strand.
ATTAACAATATATTGTTAATATCCGAACATCAAAGAGTTAAGTGAAACACTAAACTCACTATTGCGGAACTAGCAACATCATTAAGTTGGCTATCACAAGAGTTACAAGAATTAATGGATAGTTTAAAATTCAATATAATCAATAAGGATTATATTGATTCATTTATAAAATCTTTTTTAATTGGAATGTATTAATGTAAATCACACGCTTACTTAAATAAATTTAAATTTTGCATATTTAATTGGAAATAGAGCATGATATTACCAATTAAATGGAGGTGTGTTAGAAATGCAAATTCGAGAAAATAATAATTCAAACGAGATTTTGGTAGCGGCGGCAGCAAGTGCAATTGAGCAAATGAAGTATGAAATTGCTCAGGAGTTTGGCGTTACACTTGGACCAGATTCAACTTCACGAGCAAATGGTTCAGTAGGTGGAGAGATTACGAAACGTTTAGTTCGTATGGCGCAAGAGAGGTTATCTGGTCAATATAAAATTCACTAAAGTTAAAGGTATATCCCATTGAAGGGATATACCTTTTTAATTTGTTTTTAAAGAGGATCGTTAAATTTTTTATTGTTGGTTAAGTTTAGAAACTGCGAATTTAGCTGTGAAATTCATTTTCTTCATGTAAGAAGAATTTACTCCTGCTTGAAATTGAACAGAAATATTACCGTCTTATTGTGCTTTGAATACGCGACCATATGGTGAATTAGCATTGTATGTGCCAATTACTTGATTATCTGCATCAAAGACTGTATAAGAAATTGGGAACCCGGAATTTTGTACAAAGACCGTAAGTTCTTCCCCTTTATTAAGATTAAATGATTTTTTTGGGGAAACTTCATAGGAACTCATAGAGTAGTATTTTGTAACTTCTTGAGTTTCTAAATTTGTAGTTGCTGCACTTGTTTTTGATGCCTCTACTCCTGGTAAATTCATACCTGATAGTACTACAATTCCTAGTGCCCCTGCTAAAATAGCTTTTTTCACAATGTTAGTGTCCCCTTTAATATATTTTGAGATTTGAAAAGGAAGTAAAAACACCACTTCTTGAAACCATTATAGTTACAATGAGAATGGTTTTCGATATGGTTTGATATGTAATTCTGCATACATAAGATGGCGATATAAGATAATCTATTTGAAATTTTGAATATTCTTAGAAGAAGAGGAGGACAAATTTTTAAAACTATGAATGGACTTGTAGCTGTTTTTTTACATACGTTGGTTTTATAGTGAATATTTCGTTGAGTTTATTTTGGTATGGAGGGGGTACTACAGTTGATTGATTACTATCAAATCTTTTTAATTACTATGACAGGTATTACTTTATTTTTTTATATACAACATGTAGGAAAATTAACGAAAAGAAACAAATAGACATTCTTTGTTGTAGTGTTTTTCTTTTTGAATTATTTATTTCTTAAATTGGTATAGATAAATATAGGTGGGGATACGTTTTTATTTTAAAATATAAAAAAGGAAGGTGTAATCCTTCTTTTCATGATCCAGTATATCTATGTGAAGATTTAATGATATTGTTAAAGTATATATTATAAGATGTGAAGCCAACCTATTATTTAATTTACTAATGTTATTGGCGCTATGTAAATTGTATCAACAGAACCGTCAGCATTTGTAACTTCAACTTTATAGCGGAATGTGCCTGCATCCCAAATATCTTCTCCATTGTCTGAGAAAGTGACTAATTCTTAAGTTGTACCAGCTGGTAACATAGAGTTCCAATTAAACCAAGTTTCATAATAGCCCCAGCCAGTTGCATATTGTTTTTCGATAGAAACTTTGTAATAAACTTATGTTTTTAGGGTTTGAAGAATATTCTTTATATGGATTTTAAAGGAAATACATATTTTTTACTAGATGTGAGAAAAAGGAATTGAGGATATCCTTTAAAACAAGATATATTCTGGTCAAAAAATTAGAGGGCATCAATTCATTAAAGCAGTAAAAAACGTTTTTATGAATTGGTGTCCTTTTTGTTTTAAAAAGAGAATATATTTTCTCAACAGGACAAATGGTAATTAGCTATAAGTATTAATTATAAGGATAAAAGGAAAAGAGAAATTAATAATAAAGGAGAATGCGAAATGATAACATTAATATCTGAAAGAAATCTAGCTGAAATCCATGAAGACGATGTAGATGTATTAAAAGTAATGGCACATCCTGTTCGATTACAAATTGTAAATGAATTAATGCATCATAAAATGTGTAATGTTACACAGTTAACGGAAATATTAAGACTCCCCCAATCCACTGTTTCACAACATTTATCAAAATTGAGGAGAACCGTACTCCGTTCAGAAAGAAGAGGGTTAGAGATGCATTATTATATAGATAATGCTAAGGCACCTCAGATTGTTAAAATTTTAGGTTTATAGGTTAATAATACATAAAAGGTTTCCTGTTACAAGGCAGGAAACCTTTTTTATATGTATAACTAATTGTGTGATAATATCATACCGTAGAAGCTACCTAACAATAATTAAATTTAACAGCTTGTTTTATCTTGCCACACACAATTTAACACGATATATAGGTGTAAACTTACAAAGAAGGGTTTTAAATAGAAATTAGATATAACAATGGATAATGGTAAGTGTATTAAAGAAACTATAGAATTAATGAAATACAAAATAATAAATAATAAATAGTTGTTGTAAAGGCTTATTCTGATAATAAAAGGAATTAGATACATTAAATTCAACTATGAGTTTTTTTACTAAAAATATGTAAGTGAGGATTACAAGCAACATAATCCTTTTGTAGCTGATGGACGAAAAGCTTTCATGGATTTCTTTAAGGAGGATTTTGTTAAGAACCCTAATTCTTTTGCAGAAATTAAACGTGTAGTAGCTGAAGGAGATACAGTTGCTCTTCATGTACATTCTCGTACTCACTCTCAAGATAAGGGAGTTGCTATAGTGGATATTTTCCGTATAAAGGATGGAAAGATTGTCGAACACTGGGATGTAATTCAAGAGATTCCAAGTGAAGCAGCTAATGATAATACGATGTTTTAGGTAGAAAATCTATTTATAGATTGTTAAAATATTTTTTCGAAAATAAGTAAGATTGCGTTAGTAAAAATATCCTTAGAGTGATTCTTTCTTACTAACGCAATTTTAAACTTTTTAAGTCCGTAATTATACTTGAAATCACCGCGATACCTAATACTATCCTGTATAGTTTATAGGAATAATATCTCCCTAACTAAAGTTTTCAAGAAAGGATTTATAAATGTTTTTTAATTCATTGCATGATGGCAGGAATTTAAAGTGGCCTTTATCAATTCGTTATAACCTTTCTTAAAGTGAATAAATCCTCTTTTTATTTTCTCATTTCCTCCATTTTAGATATGTCTTTTTAGGATTTCAAATCTTACCTTTTCATCAAATTTATCTGCAATGTATATTACAGTTCCGGCAAGATATTTTAGTCCATAAGCTACGGGTGTCATCCAAAGTTTATTTAGAAAAGAAAGATCTTTAATTCGGTGCTTACTTGAAAAGAAAATCATATTGTTCACTCCATTTCTAAAGGTAATCGATACTTTAATAGTCGTCTTATTTATTGTTTTAGTTGCGTAAACAAGGTAAGGTACAAAATGTACTTTGCTATTTTGAGCAATTTCTTAGTTTGGAAATTTGTATAGAGATAGAAATAATAGGAATATTAAATAAACCCTACTAAAGTTTAGTAGGGTTAAGTAGATAAAGATGTGGAGTGGATAATTTAGGAAATAAACGACATAAACTGTGCTTCTTAATTTTTTTGTGTAAGACTTTTAACAAATAACGTTAAATAGTATGAGGAAGAACCAACTAAAATAGCAAATGGTATTAGAATAATATCAATACCATTTACAATTACATAACCAAAAAATCCAGTCCAAAAGCCATTACAAAAAGAACAGTCTAAAAAAATTTCAAACAATTCATGAATACTGCGTAATCTTTCACGTGTGTACTGAAATTTTATTTCAAATAAAAATGCGCGTACCCCTAAGGATATAAATAGCAACAGGCTTATACTTATATCTAAATTCATTTTCTCACCTCCAATTCCTATTTAAAAGTCGTAATAAGTTGTTAGAAAGTTGAGGGTTACAAAATAATTAATATTTAACCGGGATATTTATTAAATCATATGAAGGATAGTTACTTCAGTAAAAGCCAATTTAATAAAATGAATTAAAGTATATTTTTTTCTATAGATATGGCCCAATGAATAAAATCTAATCTATTAACCTTAACTTTTCTGGCTCTATAGACCATATGATGGAGTCCCTCTAAATCAACTAAAATATAGCGTTGAGGGTTAATATCCTGATTAAAGGTAATTACAGCACTGTATTTAGATCGATTGTCCATATTTTCGATTAAGCTATAAGGATTTTTTATTCCAATCGCATTTTTTCCTATATCGTATCCAACAAATAAGAATTGATTACTTGTAGTAAGAACGATCCTTATCTGTTTATCATTGTATAAAAATGAAAAATATTTTTTTATATCAGTAGCATTTAAATTTCTATCTTTATGTAAATTCAAGATATCACCTCACTGTAGTTATCGAGATTTAAGTAACTATAGTTGCAAGTGAATTTTAAAGAGACTTATTAGTTTAAAGGTTGTTGCTGAATCACAAAGTATAAATTGCAGCATTTAATTTAAAGGTAAAAGCTGAATCAACCATATTAAAGCTAAATAATATTATTAATAAATTATTATCTATTATTTAATAATGATTATTTGATATAAAAATAGATTCAATACTATCTCATTTTAGAAACTAAAAATATTTAAAACCATTATTTTTATATTGAATTCCATCAATTTCAAAGTGGATTTAATTATTTAGTGTAATTTATAAACAAATTCAGAGAAATAAATCGTTTACATGTTTTATGTTAAATGACAAATACTTCTTTTAATAGAATTGCTAATTTGTTAATTGAAGAATAAATAAGAAAATCTTTGATCACGTCAATTCAATAGTTAAGAATGTACGTGAGTGTTTAATAGAATCTAAGTTTAAAAATCAATTTCGTTAAGAGTAATTATGGGGTGAGATAGAGTTTGACTAAATTTATTCTAAGTGATGTTAAATTTTCATTGTGATTTTCTTATATTGTTACTGCAAATACTTACAAGAGGGTTTGATGAGTTGTTCTTTCCACGTATCACTGATGTTTATGCTTGCATATATAAGACATTGAGAGAAGATAGTGTAATACGTAAATGTATGGGTCTTAATAATATTACAGTAGATATGGAAAATGATATGCACATACAAAAGCGTATGTCTCCTAAAGAGGCACTAAATAAACAAATTCCTTTAATTGTATTTTACAATTCATTTGTTCAAAAGGAACGAAACAATAATATTCATGTGGTAACATTTGACTTCGATATTTACACAAATGATGGTGTGGAATTGGCATTAGACCTTGCAGATAGAATAAATCAATTATTCGATAATCAATCTCTGCGGTTATTTAAAGGAGTATTTTTCAAGGGTCAGTATGTAGGATTTGCAGAGGTTGCAAGTGAAATAGAACACTCTTATAAGTATTTCACTAGATTTGAATTTATTTTTGAAATTGAGGGGTGTAGTTAATGTCACAATTTGACAAGTTTAACAGTAAAAATAAGAAAATGATTATTAAAGGTGCAGGTAAATTTATGGCTAAAATTCCAGGGTGTGATGAATTAATTACACTAGGTCACATGGCGAATATGCGTCTTGATGTGCAGTTGGATATGGTTGATATTGAAGGGGGAGACTCTTCAGCACCTATTGATACTTTACTACGTAAAAAGGTAATTGATATTACTGCAGAGGATGCAAAATTTGATTTAAACATGGTACGTCTTGTGTTAGGGGCAAAACTTCGAGAAGGAGTTAGCGGATTAGCCTATGAATTGAAAAATGAAACAGTAACAATTGCTGGTGATACTGAACCTGTTTCTATTAAATTATCTAGTCCAGTATTAACAGGTAGCGGAGCACCTAAAGTACAAATTTTCAACCAAGTTGCAGGTTCATTTGTACCAGAATCAGCAATTACAGTAAATGGATCAGCAGTAACACTAAAAGGTGGTGCGGTTGAAGGTGATACTGTAGTAGTTTATTATCCTGTAGCGTCATCTTCTATCGATCCTGATGGTTTTGTATGGGTATTAGAAGAACGTCATGATGTTAAAGGTGGACTAGTGACTCTTAAGAATCCTCTATTTGGTGGATCTTTAGGTTCAGCTTCTTCTAAGACAGAGCATGTATCTGTAAGATTAGTAAAAGAGAATAAATTACTTAAGAAAGTAACAACTAATCCTGCAAAAGGTGAGTATACAATTGATCCTTCTACAGGGGAGATTAAGTTTAATGATTATCTTGAAGGAGAGCAAATTTATGTGAACTACAAACGACCAGAAGTTGTAGATGTAATGGCAATTGGTTCTCGTGATTTTCCTCTTACAGTATCTGTTGTTCATGATGGACATTTTGAACAAATGGATGGTAGCATTCAAGGATTCCAAGTTGAATTGTATTCTTGCCGAGTGAAATCTAATTTTACATTAGACACAGCACGACAAACAGCAGCGACTCATAGTATTACACTTACAGTTATTGATGGGGAACGTACAGACAGTCGTTTAGGTTCTATTAAGCGTTATCAAATTGAAAAAAATGGCGATGTTTGTTAATTAGAGAGGAGGATACTAATGTATCCTCTTTTTTATTGATTCATTTTTAAAACTTTAGATAAGGGTGAGAATGGATTATAAAAAATATCTATCACTTAAACCTTTTTTCATAAGGTTGTTACATTTAACACATAAATTCTTATATTAGTTACGAGGTCGTTTAGGTGATCCCCTTCCTTGCGTCCTCTATAAATTTATTAAGGGGTAATAGAGTAATATAGGGGGAGATTAAATGAGTGAACGTAATTTAGCAATTCCAAGTAGAGAAGAAGCTATTGAGGAACCTACTCTTGTAGAGGAAGCAGAGAAAAAGGTTGAACAGCAAGAACCTAATAAACAAGAGGAAGTAAAGTTAACTAAGCAAGAATCAGAGTTTATTGAAAAAGTATTCTTCGAAGAGGATGAAAAGGTAACATTACGTGATGGAAAAACCTATGCTATCCCTCCTTTAGGATTAAAAGATGCTAAAAACTTAATGAAAAAGTTGAATACAATTGATACAGGTGTCATTATTGCTAATTTAATTGCAGATGAAACAGGTAATGATAGTTATGATGAACTATTAGAGGTCCTATTGATGGGCTTTAAACCGTATTATAAAGAAATTTCAGCTCAGTATTTAGGGGATTATATTGATATTGTAACAGCTAAAGAAATTATAGATATTATGATTGGACTTAATGGCTTAAAAAAGTCTTTATAGACTCTGAGGAAGAAGAAAAAGAATATGACGAAAATGCCTACGTTGATTGGGCAGAAATTTTCTTTAACTTAGGTCACTACCTGGGGATGAAAAAACAGGATATATGGGATTTGACATTACCTCAGTTAAACTATTACTTAAAGAAATGCCATAAGCATATAGAGTTTACAGTTAAGGTACATTCAATGTCCTTCACTGGGTTATTTGGGGACGGTTCAGCTCAAGCTACCGAACAGGATAATCTAAAACATAGTGATGGAAAAGAAGTAATTGACGGATATGAGGTTGCAAATGCTGATGACATGGAGTGGTTAGCAGGTATTCTCTAATAAATAATCCTGCCCTTCCTTTTTATTTGAGGATAGGGCGGGATTTTATTATGTAAAAGGAAGGTGAAATAAGTGACAGTCAATAATCAAAATATTGGTGCTACTATTGCACTAGAGTTTGATAAGTCAATAAAAAATATGAAAGAGTTTGGAGTACAGTTGGAACAGCTAGATCATCGTTTTGGTAGTATAGAAAAACGTATAGATACTATGAAAAGCTCTTTATCTTCGTTATCGGCTCAGACATCTAAGGCAGCGGGAAGTAACCTTAGAGCAAAACTTGAGCAAGAATTAAATAATATCGTCCAGGCAAATGGTATTACTTTATCTTCAGTTGGGACAGCACCTTTAAGTATTAAACAAGAAACCGTTCAACAATTGATGTTTAAAGTAGATAAAGAGTTAAATAAAACGATTGTAAAGATGATCAAAAATATAAACATTAATATGGATTCTGCTATGAATAATAGCGTAGTACCAGTTGGAAAAGATGAATTTAATAAAATTAATAAAGAAATCTCTAAGTTAATTAGTAATCAAATTAAACAATTAGTAAATTCCATTCGCGAAAATGGGGGGGATTTAGTAAATGCAGATAACTTGAGTGGACTTAAATTAGATATTTCTAAGGGAACGGTTAAGCAAATTTTAGTAAGTATTAAAAATCAATTAAAACCTATTTTACTGAACCCTGAGGTTGCTATTGAAGGACAGACATTCACAATTTCATCGAAAGATTTATCTGAATTAACGAAAAAAGTAAGAGGGAAAATAAAAGATTCTATAAAATTTGATTTCGAGGGTGTTATTAGCGAAGAGAATAGCATTGATAGCGAGATTATAAAAACAGCTAAGCGTATTGATAGTTTAATAGAAAATTATATAAAAGGCATACGAGGAGGGCTGCAAAAGATTGATCTCAAATCTGTAGAAGTACCTATGAAAAATATATCTAAACAACTTCAAAGGTATATTGCAAATGATTTAGGTGTTTCTCCAGCCGAGTTAGCTCATACTTTTCATTCTGTGGATAGAGGATCTCTAAGAGGATATGCTTTAAAAAGGCAGTTTGAGGGTATGGAAAATACAATTAATAAAAAATTAACTGCAGGAACAAATAAAATAATGATGTCAATGAAACAATCAGTAAGAGCTGTGGACTTTGAACCTCATTCTAATATTACGCAATATTTAACTAGTGAAATTAACAAGCTGAATAAGCAAATTATTAAAAAAATCAAGGAGTCCGTTGATAAGCAGTTTGCACATATAAGAAATGAAATTCTAGAAATTAATACTAACCCTCAAAAGGCGAATAGTAATAGACAGTTAAGCTTTATTGCAGGAAATAGTGCTAATACTTTAAATAACTCAAGTGGATCAAATCATAGTAATACAAATAAAAATAATAGCGATTCTAGTACAAGTAAATCCACAAAACAAGACAATCCTTTTGACGGGTTTGGAATGGCTGGAGCGGTTACCAAACAAGTTAGGAGCCTTGCTTCGGGCTCAATGCTAGATCCGATGGCTGCAATATCTAAGGCAATGGAAACCTTTAAAATTGCTCAGTTAGAACAGTTAAAGATTACACAAAACTTCTCTTTGAAACCAGAATATAAAAACAAAAATGGAAATACAGATTGGTTAAAATTAGATAATGATACTGGAAATCTAATGAATAATGTACGTGATTTATCCACTCTTTACGGTATTGATTATGAAAGAATGTCTAAGGTAGCTGGTATAGCATCAAATGTAACAGGAGATAAACAATCTGCACGACAATTTGTTGATCAAGCTTCTAAGGTTTATCGCTTAGATAACAAATCAGACTTAGTTGAAACAATTGCTCCAGGATTACAGACAATTATGGCACAGTTTAAATTATCTGTCTGGGAGTTGGATGGAGTAGTTAACTCTTTTGCTGTTGCTACAAGTCAAACTAAAGCGAACAGTGAAGATGTTATGAAGGCTATGTCAAAATCGGGTACAGCACTCCATTCAGTGGGAGTGAATGCAGAAGATGCTGTGACATTAAATGCTTTAGCTATTCAAACTTCAGGAGAAACAGGGGAGAATGCAGGTGCAGCCATAAAAACGATTGCAGAGCGTATTACTTTACCATCTGTTTCTAAACAATTAGAAAATTATGGTGTAAAGGTATTTGAAAAAAATGAGAGTGGTATGAAAGTACGTCGGAATTTCATTGATATCCTATCAGACACCGCGAAAGCAAGCAAAAATAAATATATTGGAGAAGATAAAGTAAAATCCATTCTGTATGGAGAAGGTGGGGCAAATCAGCCACCAAAACTGATGTCCTTTTTAGAGACCATGCATAAAGAGGGTATAAATAACAGTAAGGATTTATCGTATTGGAAAATTAAGCAAGAAATTAATGAATTTAAAAAAGATCCTGCACGTCTTCAAGAAATGATGGCTGTGACAATGAAATCACCTACTGTGACAATGGAACGAGCTGGGGTATCTGTTAATAACGCATTAGTATCAGTATTAGATGCGCTAAATCCAGAGGTACAAACTTTAGCAAAAATTATTACAAACTTAGCCCAGGGAATGGAGAAACATGCAGGGCTATTTGCACAGTTAATTACGATTTTAGGTAATGCCTTGGTAGGTTTTGGTGCTATTCATGGAGTAAAACGATTAGGTCAATTGAGTAATTATGAAGAGCATTACAAGAAAGCTACTATGGAAAACAAATTCTTTGGTGGTACATCTTTAACAAATCGTAAAGTGGACGGAGCGATAGGGTTTTTAAATGATCATGTTTTGGGGGAGAGCCAAGATTTACGCAATCAAGTAAATAACAAAAAGTTCTATCGTGCGGCTATGAAAAATGATACGTTAAAAAGTTATTTTGAAGAATTAGCGAATTTAAAAGAGGATAGAAAGAATGAGATAAAAGAATATGTAAAAGATCATGGTGGAAAAGCTGAAAATATGTCCGATTTTCTTAGCATCATGGATGAATCTAAAGGCTATTATAAGGGTGAAAAGAAAGAATTAACAGCTGATGAATTACATACTCGTTCAGCCTATAATGCTCGCAACCTTACCCAAAGTAAATTATTAACAGATGTTTTTACCACAAATTTCTCAGAGCATTTAGTCAATACCTTATCAAATAGAACTAACTTTGACAGTATGAATGAGAATCAAAAATCAACAGCTGGTCGTTTGGCTCAAATGGATGATCAAAAACGCATTGGATTTGAGACCTATCTAGATCAAAACTATCAAAGTGTAGGCAAATCAATAAATAATATGGATGGACTTAACAAGGCACTCGATGAATATGAGGCTAATAACCGTAAGGCTACTATACAAACAAGACAAAGTACCACTGCGTATAGAGATTTATCGAGTGCTGTAAAAAAAGTAGCTGATGAAGCTGAAGGTGCATCAAAGAATAGAATGCAGGGTTTTCTTGATTTTCTTGATACTATCCCACAGCGAACAAGAGGAGCTGGTGGGGCTATTATGGGACTTGCACGCAGCGTAGGGAAATTTGCTAAACAATTAGCTATTGCAACCGCTGTTGGTGATGTTTTATCAAATTCTGCTGAGAGCTTAGGGTTAACGCCCAAGCAAACAAAAATACGAGATTATCATAATCAAACCGCAGGTGCCGCTGAAGCATATGTTAAATATGAGGAAGATGAAGGCTGGAGTGGCTTTCTAAGGGGAGCTGGACTAGCGTGGAATGGAATTACAAATCTTTTTTCACCAGGAACTCCTGATGTAGGTATTAACGAGGTAGGAGTAATTAAGGATTGGCCTATTATCGGGAAAGGAGGATTTAAAGAGGGATTTGAGAATTGGATTAAGAAAGAATATGGAACATCAGATTGGAATGAAGCTTTAGGAAAAGAGAATGAGAAAAGGGCAAATGATGCAAAATCTAAAGGTCAAGATGGGAATTATTCAAAAGCATCTTTAACAGATTTAACACAATCGTATTTAAATCAAACTGGAATGTATGCTAAGAAGCAGCAATTGGAAAAAGAAGAGTTTATAGATCAATATACGAAAGCAGCCATCTCTGAATCAGAGCAGAATATGCGAAGGGATGATGCAGAAAAAGCTCGTAAAGCCCGGGAAAATAAAATGTTAGGTGAGGGTCAATATGATTCCTTTTCTTATGATGATTTAAAATCTCGTATTCAAGAGAGCCAGAAAGTTGCTAATAATAAGGGAGAACTTAACTTAATTACCGCCCTTTTAGATGGTGTGAAAGCTGACTCAAAAGAGTATATGAAACTTAGATTACAAGTAATTCAACAAGAGCGCGAAGCTTACAAAAAAGAGATGGACGAGCTTCATAATTTTACTCAACAGCGAGAAGCTGAGTTGGAATATTTAGAAAAAAACGGAAAAAGATATACTGAGGATCCAGAAACTAAAGAAAGAATAGAGACGGATGATTATAAAAAAATTAAAGAATCTGTTGAAAGAAGTAAGGACAAAGAAAAGAAATTAAAAGCTGATTTTGATCTAGAATATAAGAAAAAACAAATTGAAGCACAACGTATTAAAACAGAATTTTATGTTAACGACACTCAGAAAGGGTTTTCTAGAGCTCAGGCTAAGAAACAGTATAAGGATACATTAAATGCTATTAGCATGAACACAGAGAGCCCTACTTATATTGATTCGCAAATTGTTTCAAGCCAATCTATGATTGGAGAAATGAAAAGTAAACTGGCAAATCTGCAATCCCAACAGTTAGCAGATCCAGATGGTCAGTTACAAGATACTATTCAAGGATTGAGTCAACAAATCGCAAGTGCTGAATTAGAAGTTAAAAATTTAAGGATACAAAGGCTTACAGCTTGGAGACATGATTTCGGTAATAATATGGATGATTTGGAAATTAAGTACATGCAGGAACGTGTGAACTTTGGACCAAGTATAGGAGATGATAGTTTCTTAGCACGTGACCTAAGAGTAAGAGAATTACAAGATCGTAAATCACTTATAGATAAGACCTTAGCGGTAAGAATTGCAGAGCGAAATAGTGGTAAGTTTGAAGAAGGTTCATCTGAATACGAACAAATCATGAAAGATATTCGAGAATTGACAAAGCAATCTTTACAAGCACAGATTGGTATCCACCAAGAGTTAAGAGCACAAATGGGTGGAACGTTTAATCTTCCTGAAGGCGTACAGGTTATGTCTCAGTATGATTATCTAACAAGTAAAGGTACACATTCAAACTTTAGTGTTCAATCAGGAGATATGTATGTCAATATTACTTTACCTAATGTAACTGGACAAACTTCTAGTCAACAGTTAGCGAATCTTGGAATGAATTTAGGAAAAGGGTTAGCACAAGGTAGAACAACACCACTACGAAATCAGTTAAATTCAGCCCCTTGGGGATATCCAACATTCTAATTACAAAACCCCATCTAATTATTAGGTGGGGTTTCTTATAATACTAAGGGGTGATTAAATGGCACAACAAAAACCAAGTAAATCTAATGATGATGTATTTAAACGTAAATTATTTTATGATAACGGGATTCGTTTTGTACAAGTAAGGGGGCGTATGACTGGCGATTATAAGCCACCAACACCAGTATTAAAATCCCATATAAACGAAAATATTCAATCTTCTGCAGGATTGGTAGGGAAAGGGACTTCTCATTATTCTACTACCATTCAATTTTTATTTGCGAGCAAAGAGGAATTTGCAGATTGGCTGCAGTTTATTGGTACAGAACACAAATACTATGATGAAAAAGGCACGATTTATTTAGGGATTGTTAATGGTGATTTAGATATTAAAACAGCAGAATTTGAGACGAAATATATCATTACTGTAAACCTTATGTTAATTCGAAAACAAGATTTCGAATATCGTCATCAATATCCTTTTATAGATATTGAAAATCATTGGGCGCAAACGTATATAGATGAAATGCAAAAAAGGGGCCTTGTCACTACTTATGCTAGTGATGGAACACCTGTACAATATTTTCAACCTGAAGTTTGGATTACAAGGGCTCAAACGGCATCCTATATGACAAGGACTTTTAAATACATCGAAAAGATATTGAGGGGGTATTAAAAATGCCAAAGCGATGGTTAGATGTGGGTCCAAAGGATTGGTTTTATCGCGCAGTATTAGAAACAGATAATATGTTTATTGATGCAAAAAAAGAAGAAACCTTATTTAGTGGAAAAACCTATAACCAATTTATTGGTGGCAAGTCACGTCAGGTTCATAATTTTACTTCAACAGAGGGACAAACCAAGTTTGAAGTAAGTGGATATAAACCTGATTCTAGGGAAATGGTGTTTGTTTATATTGATGGGGTGCCTACACTTCCATCTAAACTTGAGGATAATTTTATACATATTGGTTACCCGTTAACCAATGGAAGAGAAGTTAGTATTCTTTTATCTGGTGTAGTGGAAATGCATGAAGGAGATCATACACCTGAAAACTGTCAGATTTATCCTTTGATGAGCGGATGCTCATTAGCATATCCGGCAAAAAAGTTAGAAAAAGCAAATAATTACGTATTTGATATCACTTACTCTTTAAATGAAATAGCAGTTTGCATGAACAAGAAGTTAAAGAGAATACATGTAGATGTAAATGAAGACGAATCCATACAAGATGCACTTACAAGAACGTTAGGATTTAAACGAGACTGTTTTACTATAATTAATGGATATCTTTATGTATCTTATAATTTAAATCAGTTTCCTATTTATGTGAATTACAATTATCAAAAGGGTGCTCAAATCAAAAATAGGCAGGGAGAAAAAGTTGTCCCTATGTCAAGTTGCGCACTCTATAATGATAGATTCTTTCCTGATATAACGATTTATAGAGGAGAGTTTTTTACTTTGTTACAACGTTTAAGAATGAATATTTATAATCGATATACAGATAGAGGATATGTGAATAATACAATTAAGCAAACGGAGAGATACATTAAAGATAAAGATAAAATTGTAGGAAAATGGTATGCCGAATCAGTCTTAAATATATTAGATGAAAAATTTAATGATGGTTGTTATGTATTTCCACTTTACGCAGATGATTCCTTTCAACCTGAGGTATGTGTAACTAGAGCTGAAGCAATTGTATATTTACATAGATTTACAGAATGGGCACTAGAAAGATTTAGATAGGGGGGATAAGGTATGCCGAACGTATTTGATCATAGAACTCCTGCGCCTCAGTTGTTAAATGACGTAATGAGAAAAGTTAATGCTTTAGGTCATGAACCTAGGGTTATTATTGAATTTGACAAAATGGCCTATGTACCAGGAATGAAAAATAAGTTTGAAGTTTGGGACAGAATTCGAGAAGCATCTATTGTGCATCAGGCAGCAGAGGCAACTTTAACAACACCAGTAGCAGGTGCTGAGCCAAGTTCTGTTACAAAAGGTGGAGAATCAGGGGATAGATTTGAGTATATTAAATGTGCCTTAAATAAATGGGTAAAACATTATAAGTGTCCCAATGTTGCTTATTTCTTTCTATTAGCTGTAGCAAAGCATGAAACAGGATTTGGAACGTTGGGACAAGGGAAACCTGAAAAAGGAAGTTATATAGTAGGATATGGTTGCCCGGGTTCATGCGATCCTCAATATAAAGGGATAGATACCCAAGCGAAGTATGCTGCAAAACGTTTTTCCGAAGCAATGAGGAGCAGATACGCAAAAATTTCCAATGGATATATGGATGCTAGTGATGTTGATTATTTCCATGAAGGTGGAGATAAAGGATATAAAAAGTGGAAATGGTCAGCAGATGGACCTAACTGGAAAAAACTTGTAAAAAGCTATTTTGATAGAATTATTGGTGAATCTAGTCAAAAAAAATGGCATTGTAAAGAATCTGGTTCTATTATTAATAAAAATCTGTTTCCAAAGCATTCTACAAATCTAAATGTTTCCAAGAAGGAAGAAGACTGTGGTTGTGAGAAAGCTGAGATTTATACAATTGAGGAACAAAGGAAAGAAGTTCATAATGCAAGCTCTAGTGCGTTATCTGGTGCTACTTTTCCTGTTGAAGGAATTTCATTTGGAAATGGTGCGAAAGTATCTTCACACCATATGAAACATAAGGGCGGGAGTGCACGTTCAGGGCATAAGGGTACTGATATTATACATACATCCCAAGGTAAAATTAATGGTATGTGGGTAGTAGCGGCTTGGGCTGGACATGTACATAAGGCTTATAAAAGTACATCTTATGGTAATTGTGTAATGATTCAACATGATAATGGATATATGACAGTTTATGCCCACATGCAAAATAATTCTTTACAGGTTCGAAAAGGTGATTTAGTTACTCCAGGAACACGTTTAGGGAAAGTCGGAAATACAGGTCAATCTTATGGCGCCCATTTACACTTTGAAATTTGGAAAGGTGAATGGATTTATGGTGGAAATAATCATATTGATCCATATCCTGTTTTAACAGGTGCTCAAAAATTAGGAGTAGCACCAAGCGGTAAAGATAATAATGGAGGCGGTAATACGGGCGGAAATGATAATAGTACAGGAAATGGAAGTGGTGTTAGTCAACCACCGCCCCAAATGACCATTACCCAAAATATTAAGTTTAATAAGTGCTTTGATAAGGATGCAAATCTGGATGGGAATTGGCATGGACAAGAGAACATAACCCATTTTACAGCTTGGTCAACAGGTGAAAAGTATTTAGGTTTTAATGAGAATATTGCCAAAGGAGCAGTTGAAGATTTTGGATATAAACATAACTTTTCTTCAGATGGATTTTATGAATATGCTTTCTATGCAGATCTTAAAGAAGGAGATTCCGTAACGGTTACATATGACGGAATGATTGTAAAACGATATACAAAAGAGAACAATACAACACAACCTACATATGAACCTCCAGTTTATGCAAAATGGGTTGCAAGTGATATACAAGGGACCAATTCACATATATTAGATTTCTCCTTAAATAATGTAAGTGGTGAGGCTGTATTTGGACTAAAATGCTTTAAGGTAGTGGAAATTGAAACTCAATACGGTGCACAATATGTTGATGAAAGAATTAAGGCTCGTAAACGTGATGTATGGGTTGATACAGGGGCATTTGTATACGATAAAACCTTTACAGTAGACCAAGATGTATTACAGTGGGAGATAAATAGCCATTTTGACGCCAGAGTCGCAACTGCAAGAATTACTTTAGACAATAAACATGGTATTTATTCTCCTACATATGAACGAGCTAATATCTTCCCTGATAATTTAAGAGAAGCAGAGATGTCATATTATGAGAATGGTGCAATCAGGCATGTGTTAAGTGAAGCTACCCCAGTACGTATTTATGCAGGCTATGGTGAAAACCTAGTAAGAGTTTTTACAGGACGTATAAGGGGAGAGATTGAGCAAAATTCTGATGAAAAAACAATTACTATTAATTGTGTAGATATGTACGATATGTTAGAAGAACATGTTTTTGATAGGGTTCTAACTTTTCCTCGAAGAGACGAGATACATGGTGATGAAAAACAACCAGTAACCATGTGGGTTAAATCATCTATTATTCATAATATCGTAAATGAGGCAGGAATGATTGGATGGAGAATTCATGAAGATGATTTGAGATATGCTGATGCGATTATTGAAGAAACGTATTATATTGATATCGATAGAGGTGGGAAAAAGGCAGTCGTCTGGGATACTAAAAGTCAACAATATGTCGAAAAAGATATAGCAACTGTAAAAGATGCACAAGGTTATAAAAATCCTTATGTACAGGCGATAGATTTTTTAGAAGGTACAAGAGCATCTGATGCGGTTCATGAAGTGATTGGAGATATTATGTATCGCTCTTACTGTGATCGTTATGGAACATTTAGATTGGAAAATATCCGTAAAATTAATGCAAGTGAGGCAAAATGGTCATTTATAGATGGTGAGAATTTATATTCTCTTTCTACTTCTATTGACCATTCTCGTATACGTAATCATCTTATTATTGTTGGTAATGGTGGGCAAATTGAGCATTTTGTAGATAAAGATCTTCTTATATCTACAAAGGGTAATATGAGAACGGCTAAGATTGTTGCTGATTGGATTGATGAGCGATTTGGTTCAAATGCAAGAGGAACCAAAGAGGATATCTCGAACAAATTATTTTTTGATATGAAAAGACAAGCCCGTACTTTTAATGCCGTTGTTAAAGGAAATCCAATGATAGAGTTATTAGATGGTTGTTATGTTTATGATAGTAATACTTCTAATGCAGGGTATTATGTCATAAAAGGGAACCGACTTGTTGGAAATAAGGAAGGTATGTTAAATTTCCTAGAATTTACTTGGCATGACAAAGAGAATTATTATAGCTAAAAAAACAAGGAGATTCCTACAGAACGTTAGGAATCTCCTTGTTTTTTCTTATAATGCTATGGAAAGCGAGGTGGGAAAATGGCGCAAAAGAGCCATATGAACGTAAATGATGTATATCCAATACTTGATATGATCAATAGAAAAGTTAATCAAGGAAAGGGAACAAGACACCATTTTACTAGTCCGCTATTCAATAATGATAACGACAATGGTGTAACAACATTGAATTCTTCTCAATGGCAAGTAGAGTCATTTGAAGTCATAAGGGAAACAGAAAATTCAATAGCTAATCATGTAATTAAAGAGATCCGAATTATTTATCGAAATGGTGCATTAGATAAAATTTCTTTAGTCCGTGGGCTCAATCCATCTGTATCTGATGAAATTCAAGATTATGAGTACATCAACAATATTATGATTACAGAAGTTTCTATAAAAACAGAGTGGTTTGGTAAATCCCAAGAAGTTGTTGCAAAGATTATAAGGGAAAATGATTACGGTAATTTTAAAAAGGTTAAACTCATGTATTTTGACTCGGAATGGGGCTGGAGTGAGAACGAAATCGAAGAAGATTCTATGCCGTCTAAATATGAAAATCCATCTGATTTTTATAACGGTAAATATAGTAATTATGAAGAAGTGATAGTAGAGGATTATGTAGACTATGCAGAAATAGGATATGCATCTAATGAAGAAATTGAAATCTCTCCAGATGGTTGGTCTGATGGATATAATCCATCGTCTCCTGTAGATGTTAATGTGGAACTCGGACCAAAGATAACAGATGAAATTTAGAGAGGAGGTCCTACATGAGTTTTGGAGCAAATGTAGTAGTTGGAGGGGAAATAGATAGAGTAGGTAGATTGGGTGGTGGACGTTTAGATTATCCATTTATGCCTACCAAAACAGTTCCTTATATAAAGGGGAAAATTTTAGAGGTACTAGGTACTTTAGGGCACTTTGATATTCAATTTATTCCTGATTTTGATATTGAGCTGGTATCCGTAGCTGTAGGAGCATCTAGATATCATTCCTTTGATAATTGGAGTTTGTTTATTGGAGATGATCATAAAAATAACTACGTATTTGATGAAATTTATACGAAGGATTTACCAGAAGGTGCTTATTTAATGGCTGTGAAAACAGTAAAAGCAGGTACCCCAATTACATTCCGCTTTGATAATAAAGGTGGGCAATCGAAATATGTTTGGATAAACTTTCAATGTTTAAGGGATAATCCCAACAAATAAGAGAGGTGGATATAAATGCCTTGGGTAGAGGAAACATTAAGACACGATAATTTTTTAGATGATATGTTTGATAAAGTATTTAGAAGATTTAAAGATAAATCAGGTAATTACTGGTGGCAGAATTTTAACAATCAAGTTCCAAAAGTAGATCTATATAAAATTACTTTTGAAAAAGGGTTATTTGTAAAAGGAGAAAAGGGATATCTACCCCCTTTTGAATCTCGAGAAGGTATGTTATGCATCACTCGGCATATGATTATGCGTAGGTGGGATAATGAGTATTTAGCATTCGCACAGTCAACAGGGGCTGTAAAAATTAACACTAAAGATATTCCTAGAGAAAAAGAAGGTTTCTTAGAATGGATTTCTAATTTTTATAGAAAATCTGTAGACTATACAACTGTTTATTCATACACACTAGACACATATGCTGGATATACGCATTATGTATCACCTAGTGGTGAACTTGCTCCAGTTACTATCATGAGTGAAAATCATGGTTTGGATATATTTAGGGATAGCATGGATATAGAGTACTACGGCGAGGATGAATACTATGAAAGTATGAAACAATCACCGATTATTACCATGCAATTAAAAGGAGATACAGGTGATCTAGTTGCCTCCATAGGGAAGTTGAATTATCGAACTAATACGAATTGGTGGGGGGACTCTTTAATTCAGCTAAAAGGTGTATTTGATGAGACAAGTGCATTTTTTACATTAAAAGTAGATTCAGCTCCTAGCTGGGAAAATAATATGGTGACTTTAATTCCCTTTTTCTTTGGAAATCTAGTATCTAAAAATACATCTTCGAAAAATGAAACACCAATCGCTATGCTTGGAGGTAGGCAAGTAGGAGAATTTTTTGATTTCAATAGTATAGAGACTAAAACTGAAATTTTACAACCTATCACAAGAAATTATGTAAACCATCCGTCAAACGGAGTAGATTCCGTTATGATCAAAAAAACAAAATATGGAGCACGTTATCAAGAACATTTTTTACGTTGGAACGTGCCACCTAATCTAATGCCACCTACTCGTGAAGAATTAAGACTGGTCAAAAATGCACAAGGAACCGAGAAAGAGGAAGAATATGCTCGTAAGTACCCAAGAGCATGGAATTATTTAAGATATGGTTACTATCAATACGATTTTCATGCATCTAGGTATAGTAATAAGATTCATACATCTCGCGCAACAGTCATGCATCCTGAAGATGGTGTATTAGGGTATATTCCTAATATCGTACTTTTGCCCGTTATTAATGTTTCTGAAGGTGAGAAATTAGTGTTCCCTTATTGGTGTGAAGAATGTAATGAATTTCAATATCAACCTGAGGTACCTAAAGAATCTACTAAATTAGAGTGGGGAATTGCTAAGAGTACAAGCAAACTGAATAATCTTCATGTGAATTTAGGAGATTCAACCAATAATTCTAATTCCAATTCTGATAAAGGTAATAAATTTTCTTATTATTGCGATGGATCAGTAAAGGCACAAGCAGTAGATGATACTTATTGGAATCCCTCTGTTATTACGCAAGATTATTTGGTTAACAGCACAGATGGTATTGGAAAGGAATTAAGCAAATCGTTCTGGGAGGGGCGAAATGATTGGTTAGATTATTTACAGGAGCCTCAAAGTCAATATCATTTGGATAACTCTAAAATAAAAATTGAAGATTTTCATAAATTTTTATGGAAAACTTTAAAAGATATTAAAGATGAAGGTTATAGTTTACAAGATAAATGGCTAGATTTTAACGAGTGGGGAAAGGCAAATTTACCTTGTTTAAATGAATTGCAAAAAGCCTCAGTATTTATGTCGGCTAAACTCAATAAACCTGTCTTATTTTTCCCAGGTTCAGAGGGGTTTTTAAAGGGCGATATTTTAGATAAAATGCTTCCTTTCATTAAGAAAGTACCAAGTGTTATATATGATTGGATTGACTTTAATAATGTATTTATTGAAAACGAAGATGATACGGGTCTTGTTGGAGCTTGGGTAATGGATAGTTTTGCTACAGCCATGCATAGTAATGGGAAAAAGGAAAATATTTTATCTTCTTTTCGTTCTTTAGTTAACTTTGAACCTCAGGTGCTGCTTTATAATATTTCAGCTGCCAAGGCACATCGCCCATATGACTATATAAAACCTAACCTGGGTTTTGGCAGTCATGTTGTTGATGGAGAATATAAAGCATATTATTTACCGGATATGACTGATGATAATTATATACCTTATGTTGCCGCAGAAGTAGCTGTACATGAGATGGGTCATGCATTATCTAATTATGGATATGACATATTAGGTGAAAAACTACATGAAATGCAAGAATGGTTAAATATTAGTGGGTGGATTGAGAATATTGATGGTTCATTTAATGAACTAACGAAAAGCTCACCGGGTACAGCGTTAGATAATGGAAAACTTGCTCCGGTATCAGATTATGGATGTTTTAGCCCGGCCGAAGATTTTGCTGAGGCCTTTATGATGTATATCATTAATAGACAATTTTTAGCTAGAAATTTTAAAGATAAACACGATTTTATAGTTAATAAATTAAAAGAAATGGGTATTGATCCAAAACTGTAGGAGGTAAAATATAATGATTCTTAAGATAAAAAGAGGAGAAGATTTTGCCTTTATTGATAATGAAGGTGATATTCAACATAAAGTCAGAGTAAGCGGTAATAATGAATCTCTTGTAAAATCTTTGGATAATATTTTGAATGTTCAAACTGGAATAAGGTTTAGAGGAGAGATTAAGGGGATTCCACATAAATTAATTACAAAGAGCGGAAAAAACCCTCCAACAATCAATAAATCTAATAAATTATATCTTATGGAATATTTTAAAAGAGACTTAGAATTACAAGGCTTTACCGTGGAAATTATAAAAGCGTAGAGGTGATTTTGATATGACATTAACTCCCGTTCCTAATTTATCAGTACCGCAAAATAAAGGGTTTAAAGGAACTGATTCACTACCAATTATACATTCAATTAGATGGAGGCATTTACCATCGAGGTACATTTTTAAAGACGTAGATGACGTAATTACATATCATTCTCATGGGCCACTTACTATAGATATTAACAAGCATGGTGTATCTTATCTTGATGTTTATTTCCTAAAAGATACTGATATCGTTGAAGTAACAGCATATATCAGATTTTTAAGAGAAAAAGATCAGCTTTTAATAGAGGAACCCTATAAAATTGGAGAGGCTGGGGCAGTAATAGCTTTAGAGGATGATGAAGTTAACCATGAATTAAGGAGAGTTAAAGGAATTGCTTTTACGCAAAAAGACCTAGGTGATGGTACACCTATGTACGACTTTATGAATATGTCTAAAGAAGGCATTTATGAAGTCTGGATAAAAGTAATTACAGGGTTAGGAAAAGAAATGCATTTAAGGGTTCCTTTTCAATGGGATAATTTGGTTCCTAGTATTCCTCCAGAAAAAGATGGTCATGATTCTGATGATGCGGGCAAGGATAACAAAAAATCAGAATATAATGATGAATATTACGTGACGATTGTAGAGGGGGACTCAGCTTTTACTAAAAGGCCTTCTACCCATTTTAGAATGGCAGGTATAGGTATGTTAAAAGATGCGGGTTGTTTTAAAAGAATAGAGACTCCTGTATTAGAACCAATTTCAAGGCCTTCAAAAATACAGATTATTAATGACATCCCAATTAGTAGCTGTGGTTTAAATTTAATTACATCACGATTTAATAAGGTAGTAGGAGAGGTTGTTACATTCTCGCTTGTACACACAAATAAATCTGGTATTCTACGCATTGATACGAAATATGATAAGAATGGTTTAAAGAGTCTTGGGAATGGAACGTTTAAAGTTATTAATAAGGGCGTATATAAAATTACATTTATTGTAACGTATAACGATGGACAAGAATGTATAACTGAGGGGACTATTATTGGCGAATTTATTTGTGAATTAAACATTACTGGTCCTTCTTTAAAATCACATGTAGGAGATTCAATTGTTCTTCATTTAGATCATGGACAAAATAGTTCAGCTTCTAATATAGGTGTACTTGTTCAAACCCCTCCTAAAGTCATGCAGACAGGAAATTACACTTTTACTAGTAGTTCACCAGGAGTATATTCAATTAAATTTATCGTTGATTATGGTTTTGGAGTTTGCGAAAAAATAGTGAATATTGAATTTATCTCAAAAAATATTCCCCCTGAAAAACCAGAAGGCGGAGGTGGAAAACCAGAAGGCGAAGGCGGAAAACCAGAAGGCGAAGGCGGAAAACCAGAAGGCGAAGGTGGAAAACCAGAAGGTGAAGGTGGAAAATCAGAAGGCGAAGGCGGAAAACCAGAAGGTGAAGGTGGAAAGCCAGAAGGCGAAGGTGAGAAACCAGGTAAAAATGTACTAAAATGCGGACAAACGGCACAGGGTGGCATGGGATATGGGGAATATATTCATGCTGTAAGTGAAGAGGGCATCTGCTATGTGGAATATGATTTCTTCTCTGCACCAGATAGAATGCGAGTATTTGTTAATAATGAATTGATTTATGATACTTCACGTAAAATGGATAAAGAAGGAAGCCCATTTGGTTTTTATTATAAACCTGATGATGGGGAATTAAGAGTAGTAATGAATGATGGCCAAGATAAAGGGAGCAGGTGGAGTTATACCCTGTATTGTGGAAGTAGTGTACCTTCGGATGTAAAGCTAAAAGCTAAAATTATTAATTAGACATGAGTGTTGTTAACAGAATAAAAAGACTACTTATAATGAATTTAAGTAATTAGTTGCAACTTATTACCTACTCATAACGATAACTAAGTTGCAGAATAAGGGCGGGTAAAATCTCGTCCTTAATTAATAGAAAGAGAGGTGTAGAAATGCCGTATATTGATAGCACACCTGCACTTTCCCCTTATAAGGTTTGTGAAGGTAACTTACAACACGGTTTTATGGATTTACTGATTAAACACGGCTGGACCAAAGTAGTAGAGTTTAAAAAAGCTGTAACAGGGTCTTATTATGTTACAGATCATCCTTTAGAAGGGAGGCATGATGAAAAATTTACAGTTGCCAATCATATTATTCTACGTAATGCACGAGGTGATTTGTTTGGTTTTGCTGTAGTTGCAGATTGGAAGGAGTTTACTGCTCATGATAAAGGGATTCCATATTACAATGCTTTTAAATCAACAGCTACTGAAAAAGAGGCCCTTATTAACTATATGGCCAAAGAATTTGAAAAAAGAAAAGTAAATACATCTCTTTATTTTTATATGTTGGAAAAATTACCAGATGTAAAAGAGGGAGATAAATTATTTACCCCATGGGGAACGGGATCTAGTGCAGATGAAAAACGACTTCAAATGGCTTTAGATATTGAAGTTACACAAATTGATTTTAAATCTACAAGTGCTGGTTCAGAATTTGTAAAACAAGCGAATCCTGTTGTGATGCAGTCGCCTATTGTAGAGTCATCTCTACGTTCACCATTACTTGAAAATATTGATTACCCTTATATGCATACAAATTGGTGGGTTGATTCGGAAATTAATATTAAAGGACATATTGACAGTAATAGTCTTTTCTTAATTATCCAAACGGATAATACACCAATGTGGGAAAATAATGTCGTACCTATTGTACCGATTTACTTTGGCGATATTGAAGCAATAGATGAAGGTGATCCTGCTATCGCATTATTCGCAGGAACTGTTCCAAAAGGTACTGATACAAATGGCGTTGCTGCTTATAACTTTGATGATATTAAGATTAAAGGTGGGCGTCAAATTATGCCTGTCCTGAAAAAATATCCTTCTAATCCATCTAATGGTGTTGACTCTGTAATGGTGAGTCGTACTAAATTAGGTTCTCGTTATCAAAGTTATTACTTGTCTTGGAATGCACCTGCACAAGATATGCCTCCTAAGCGTGTATCTGAAGTAGGTAATAAACAATACCCACGAGCATGGGAACGAATTAATAATTATCAATTCAATCCTTCACGTTATTCGGATAAAGTACAAACTTCATTTATTTATCTGATTCATCCAGAAGAAGGAGTAAGAGGATATTTAAAGAACTCTGTAGGATTTAATTCAATTAATATGGGATCTAGTGAATTAAGAATTCGTCAAGAGAGTTGTCCAGAAAAGGTTTTTGATGTATATCAGTGTGTCCCAGTTAGTGCAATTTCACCACTAACGAAGCGACCATCCACACAATTTCGACCAATGGGATTAGGGTTGTACAAAGAAGCACTAAATACTTCTAAGAAACCAGCAGCGAATAAGACTCTAGTTAATGTTTCTAACCTAAAAGCTACAAATCCACAAGAAGGAACTGTATTACTTACTTGGACAAATCCGAATGATATGGAGCTCTCAACGGTTACCATCTTCGTAAATGGTATGAAGTATGCAACAGGTGTCACTGAAGTAGAATCATATACTATTAAAAATGTGACAAAAGGAAATGGTGTAAAAATTAAACTAGTTTCTGTAGACATGAAAGGTAATGAATCTGCAGGTATTGAAGTATCTGTGAACGTAATGTAGTAATGCAACTTACATGTTATGAAAGAAAGGTACCTACCTATAATATACATGACATAGAAGAATTGCTATTTATAAAACTAATTAACCTATTATTAAAATAAAATGATGAAGTGGGTGATGAGATGCCATATATTGATTCAACTCCTCAGGATTATCCCTCTAAGTTTGAAGAAGATAACTTGCAGGACGTATTTGCACAAATGTTAATTGATAACGGTTGGACGTTAGTGAGGAACTTTTATAAAGCTGCGGTAGATACTAGGGCGTACAATCGCCGAACGGATCAAGTCAATTATGCAATTGCAAGACATACCATTTTTAGAAATGCAGATGGGAAATTGCTAGGTTTTGCGACAATTAGCCAATTCCCTCTTAAGTACAAGTATGAAAAAAAACAGCCTATTCGTAGACCTCACGATGATACCGATCCTAATGATCCTAACTTTAAAATGAAGCCTACTTGGGATGAATGGATTAAACAAAAGTATGTAGATAATACAACAAGAACAAACTTGTATTTCTATATGTTAGAGAAGTTACCAAACTCTAATCTTGTTAAAGAAGATGGTATTGTTTCTATCGTTACTATGCCAGGTATGGGTGGTACATCCTTTGAGCAAGACAGAGATAGGGATAGAGATGACTGGTCTAAGTGGTGGTATGAGTATTTTGAAGGAAACTACCATGTAGAAGATAGAGACTACGATCCAGAAGACTTAATTTATGAAGAAAAATTATTATCAGCTTCTCCTTTCCATGTAATACGTTCAGCACTAGATATTGAAGTGTTAGAAACACGTTGGGATACTGATATGCAAGAAGCGGTAATTGAAAAAGCTGATCCTCGTGTAATGCAGTCACCAATTGTTAAGACTACATTGCGCGCTGAATTTTTAGAGCATATAAACGATCCTTTATGGCATACGAACTGGTGGACAGATTCAGAAGTTCGTGTCAAAGGTCATATTGATAGCACAACATTTTTCCTAGTTCTTCAAGCTGATACAGCCCCTGTTTGGGAGAAGAATTTGGTTCCGACTATACCGCTATATTTCGGTAAAGTAAATTCTTTAGATGGAGATAAAGATGAAGGCTATGCATTATTTTCAGGAACTATTCCACCTGTAAAACGTGTGGATTCAACTAGAAAAGAAACTACATTTTCTTGGCGGAAAATTATGCCTGGAGATACAATCCTTTATGTCAATGATGCAACGAAATTACCTGAGGCACCAGCGTTGTTAACGATTAATGGTACAGAGGTAGTTAAACTAATTGAGAAAAAAGGTAACTATTTAACTGTTGAACGTGCGCAACTAGGAACATTCATGCGTGCACCTTATTGGGACACAGGTGCGACAATTGCTCGTCTATCGACTAACAACGCTAGCAAACGAGTGAAGAATGAAGATGTAGTATCTTTATTTGATTTTGATGATCCTGGCGCAACTGTTGGTGAAACAATTTATCCTTTACTTAAATTGTATCCACATCATTCTTCAAATGGTGTAGATTCTGTAATGGTTTCCCGTTCAAGATTTGGTGCACGTTATCAGGCTCACTATCTCTCATGGAACGCACCTTCGAACCAGCTACCACCAAATAGAGTAGATGAAATTGGTAAGAAATATCCGAGAGCATATAATCCTGTTGAAAAAACTAACAATTATAAATATCAATTTAATACTTCCCGATACTCAGATAAAGTACACTCCTCTCGAATTTATGTAGTTCATCCTGAAGAGGGTGTGAGGGGGTATTTAGATAAAGCAATTGGTTTTAACTCACAAGGAATGAGTGCAACGAACTTACGTGTTGCAAAACAAAACTGTCCGGAAAAAGTTTATGAAATGTATAAACCACATAGTATAGGTGCGGTATCTCCTCTAACGAAGCTACCTGTTACACCTTTCCGTCCTGTAGGTTTGGGGATTTATTCTGAGGACTTTAATCCAAATGAAGTTCCTCACGACATTAAGAATGATAAAACTCCTCCAGGAGAAGTGAAGATTACTAAAGTATTAAGTCCAATATCACAGACTATTGATGTAGAATTTGAACTTCCTACAGATAAGGATTTAAAGCATGTCAATATCTACTTAGATGGTAAGATCTATGCTACTGGAATTACTGGAACAACTTATTACAGATTAATGGGATTAAACACAGGATTTAAACCTGAGATCAAAATTACTACGGTGGATTCAGCCGGTAACGAATCTGTAGGTATTACTGCAACACCTATAGAGGTTTCTTAATAAATATAGAAGGGGTGACCAATATGTCATTAATTAATACAGATGGATTTTTCGATGTAGATTTGTCCGTGCAACTTCTACCTTTAGATTTAGAGAAGTTGTTTAATGCGGGAGGATGGAGTACTTTAGGGAAATACCGTGCGGTATCGCCTTTAACAGATGCAAATGGAAAGAAGGATTCATACCGAAAAACTTTTGCTGAAACTTTTCTATTTGAATCGAAAGGTAGCGATAAACAACATCGCTACTTTGGATTCACCACAGGTTATGGTGGAAATGTGAGAAAGCTTGGAGAGGAACCTGTAATTTCAAAAGATACATTTTTAGGTGAAATGAAGGATGTAACTCCTAGTGGGGCCAAAAAAACAAAGACAGTATTTGAATTTATGGTTAAACCAGTTATTCCTTCTAGTGTAATTTTATATCGTGAAGATGGTTCAATGATTGACCAAGCTACAACAAAGTATTTAATAGATGGAGAGAAAGGGACTGTAACATTCAATGATAGTCAAGTAGGTAAGGTTCTTTCTACATACTCGCTTACAGATAATGCTCCAGATCTAGTAAAACGCTTATGGTTCTTTACGTTTGAAGGATTTATCCCTACTCGATTTATTTTACGTTCTGAACGCCCTGACTTGGCTGAGCTAGAAGACAAAAAAGGTGGAGTATTTAGCTTTAAAATTAAGAAAGGGAACCAACGTATCCGCGAGAATTCATATAAGTTCTATGATAAATTAACTGGAACAGTACCCCTTGATTCCGCTGATTATACTGTGGACCATGAGGCCGGTACAGTAACGTTTTCAGGAGGAACTGAGCCGTTAGCATTATTCGCTGACTATGAATTAGAATATGTAAAAGATGCAAACGGTAGTTATGGAGATATTGAAGTAAATAAGTTTAATCCGCAAGTTCCAACAGAACTTATGGGGGCCGCTTATGATGCAGTTCGCTTTGTTTATCCTTCATTACCAACAGCCGTATCGTTTATTCCGCAAAATGATATCGGTTTAGGATGGGGACGAGATTCTCAAGTTTATTATTGGGGAAATATTACAAAGGACCGTATCGTTTCTTACTTCCGTTTAGATCCTGCGCCGGATCCTGAAAGTACGTTCTTTGCACCATTATATATTGGACGTCTATCGACAATTGGTAAGACTCCTCGAATGAATAATGTAATTATTGGTGGAGCTCGTTCTGATGATGAGATTCAATATAAAGCGGGCATGAAATTAGGACGTAGTGTAGTTGACTATGGTGTAAATACATCTAATGGTAATAGTTCTGTACTTGTACAGCGAACTGTTGGCGGGGCAATGTATCAAAAACATTACTTAGCATTTATTACTCATGATGCTGACGTAGATCCAAGCCATGAGTCTCGTTTTAATCCGTCTGTATATTCTAATAAATATCACATTTCGCCAATGTATATTGTTCATCCTTCTGATGGTTATGTGGGTAGACTAGATGAAGTTTATGCAATTCATCCAAAAAATATCTCACAATTAGATGAACTAGAAGTAAAAGAACGATCTGAAAACGAGCAAGTAGGTACAGGAGATGGAGCAATCAAAGAGTTTCATTTATTCCATAGACCTACAATCGATGATGAATTTGAAGTTCGCTTAGTAAGTTCAACTGGATGTAATACGTTAACTAAAGCGAATTATGTTGAATATAAAGCAGATACACCTCCAGCTGCTGGGAAATTTACAGTAGATGGTTCTACCAAACGATTAATTTTGGGTGATGCTCCAAAAGATCGCGTAGAAGTGATTGTTTCTTATAATTACGCCCAAACATATCGTTACACTTTAGCAGATACACCTAGAACACCTTTCCGTTTAGCGAACATGACTCCATATGCTCCTATTGGACTTGGTTTCTTAAAAGAAAATTTATAATAACCGCAACTAAGTCATGACTTGTACCGAATACTACGGTGCAAGTCTTACTTTGTCGAAAGGTGGGTGGTGGAAAATGAGTAACAGTAAGCATTATTTACTCAGTTTCACTACCCTTTTTTATAATAAAAAGGGATATGTATTCAGGTTCAATCGTCATCAAAATGTACCTAATCTAGATGTTGTCCCATTGGCTTTTGATCCTTGGAATAGGTATAGTGCGTTAGCTTTAGATGATATGAAAATGGGTACAAAAGTGAAACGAGCGGCTGGTGCGATGCACTCTGTATTAGCTGATTACAAAACTATATTTGAAGGCTCCAATTTAAATTTAGAAAAAGGTAGTCTTATTTATATAGCGGAGGTAGGAGAAGCATTAACTAGAGGGGATAAAAGTGCACGACAAGGGGATTTAATAGAAATAACAGAGAATAAGGATTTTTACGCTTATTTTGGAGAAGTTATTAGTCAAATTAATACAAATCTAGTTAAGAAACTAAACAAATATGACTTGAAATCTAGTAAAAAGTCGATGATTCATACAGAAACTCCATTTGAATATAAAAGTAGTAATAAGAGGGTTTATAGTGAAAGGAATTCATATGATTTCGGCTTTTTGAAAGAGTTAATTGGAGAAAATATTAGTTTAGAACTACTCGAGTTATTACCGAGTTTTGGTCATAATCAAGTAAAAGAATTAGCAGATGTATTATTTAAAAGTGGGCAAATTAATACGGAAGAAAGATTGCTAACCTTACAATATGGCGAGAAAGTTGTAGAAATAGCAAAAGCCAATTTTTTAAAAGTGGTTTTGAATGCTCTCTATAGCCAATTGGATAAGGGGAACAAATTAAGTGAATTTGGGAAAGAGCCCAATAAGATTGAGAACTTTAAAGCTATTTTTACAAGTTATCCTGATGAAGGAATATTAAAAGGAAAAGATACACCAATTCAAGGCGTTCTGAATTTAGGAGATATAGGTGAATCCTATAAAGGAATTTTAGGTTTTCTGCAAAAGCATGAAATGAGTAATGGAAATAAGCTGTTATCAAGTAAGGTTGCAAATACTGAAACAGGATCTTTAATTGCATTAGAAGGAAACGTTTCTCAGGATAGTAGAGGGAATTATCATTTATATGGATTAGTCCCATTTGATGTATATGAGGCGTATATTGAACCTAAAATTTACGAGGGTGTGTCTCATATAGCTACATTAAGTGAAGCGAGTGAAGTCTATAGATTAATGAATCAGAAAGCTTCATTAGATGAAACACGAAACGTACATGATGTAATTATTCAGGGTTTAGGTGCAGGTAAGAATATTTCAGACGGAAGAGTAGATTCAATGACAGTACCAAGGGCAAATGTGAATTATACTTTGAATGATTTTAGTCAGTACATTGGTAGTACCTCTTTCAAGTCTGTAAAACAGCTAATTCATAGAATGGAAGATAGTAAATCTTATCAGTATACGAAGAATAGTGAGAAATTTATCATTGCAGATAAGTATAAAAATGTTCAAAATAATTTATCAGGATTCGAATTAGGTCAGGTTTACCATTCTGGTTCTGAGTCACTGGATATGGAAAAAACACAAAGCAAATCATTTAAGTATGGATTTGAAGATTCAGTATTAAATAGTAATTTTAGTAGTCATTATCAAGCGAATGTTACTACTTTATTGGATAGCACAGAATTTATTCGTGAAGCAGAAAAGTTAAATCTACTTAGTGGAGATAGAAATTACCAAGTTGGTGAAAAGATTGTTATAAATTCCGGTGAAACATTCCAGATTCAAAATGACCATTTGAATAATTTAGAGAATGGTGCTAATCGTTTTGCTTTTAAAGGGGAATTAATAGCTACAGAACAGGCCTTTAGCAATGAGGATATGATAGATGTTGAACTTAACGAGTTAAATACAATGCAAACTCACTCTTTATTAAAGGACGCTAAAATAGATGGTTTTTCTTCAAGTGTGTTGGAACAATGTGAAGATGTAGTGGTTACACATGTAGTAAAAAAGAGTGAAAAGAAAAAAACAAATGAAACAAAAATTGAACAAAATATTTCTGTTAAAAATAGTGTAGCTGATTATGAGATAACTATAGAAAATGAAATTAAGTATCATCTAGATAAAGAATTTGACACATTTATTTCAACAACTACCTTAAGTGATCAAAGAGAAATCGTAGTTGATATTTCGAATGACTATGGAGATTTTGGGGAGATAGAGAAGAATTTAGAACTTTATGTAGAAGAACAAAGTGTAGTAAATAAACCCGAAAAGAACATGGAAATTCAGCAAGACACACTAATCAATTCAAAACTTGAAAAGATATTTGAATCTTATATTCAAGATAGTAATGTAGTAAATCAATTGAAACAAGAAGAAGAAATAAATTTAGTGAATTTTTTAGATGCTAAAAGTGAAAAGGTATTGAATGCTGATGTATCAACCAACATGATAGCAGATGATATACAGAGAGAAGAAAAAGCTCATGTTGATAATCTAATTGGATTGGAATTAGAAAATATAGTTGAAACCTATATTCAAAATAACGATTCAGCAGCGCTTGCAGAACGAGAAGAAGAGCTCAATGAAATATATCTAATTGATGCTGTTCTAGATAATACTAGAGACTTGTATTTATTAGATAGTAGTAGAGCGAATCAAACTGATCATAAAGAACAGGTATATATTGAGAAGTTAGTTAGTTCGAAGCATGAAAAGATATTAGAAACGTATGTGCAAAGCGGTAATATGGCAGAACAAAATGAAATTAGAAAAGAAACGCTAGAGACGTATGTACAAAATATTAATAAAGCAAAACGAATGAACGAAGAAGAACTACATGTCGAGAAGCTACTAAGCACTAATTTTGAAAAAACGTTAGAAACGTATGCGCAAAGTGGTGAGATAGCAGAACAAATTGAATACGAAGAAGAAACAGCTGTAGAAAAACTGTTAGGCATGAATCTGGAAGAAACGCTAGAAATGCATGTGCAAAGTATGGATAGATTGGATCAATTACAACGTGAAGAAGAACTACATGTCGATAAACCACTAAGTATGAATTTGGAGAAAACACTAGAAACGTATGTGCAAAGTGGTGAGATAGCAGAACAAATCGAAAGCGAAGAAGAAACAACAGTAGAGAAATTGTTAGGCATGAATCTGGAAGAAACGTTAGAAATGCATGTGCAAAGTATGGATAGATTAGACCAATTACAACGTGAAGAAGAACTGCATGTCGATAAACCGCTAAGTATGAATTTGGAGAAAACACTAGAAACGTATGTGCAAAATGGTGAGATAGCAGACCAAATTGAACGCAAAGAAGAATTACACGTCGATAAATTACTAGATATGAATCTGGAAGATACGCTAGAAGTGTATATGCAAAGTGACGATAGAGCATTTCAAAATCTTCGTGAAGAGGAAAATTACCTCATTAATCTAAGTACAGCAAAATCTGATGGGATAATTGATAGTGTTGTCTATAAGGAAAATACAATGTCAAATATGGCTGAAAAAGACAATGGTATTTTATTGGATTATGTATCAGAAGGTATAGTAGGAGAGACTTATGAAACGTTAATAGAAGAGGTAGAACCCTTAATTATTCATAAAGAATATGAAACAATGATACAAGATGTAGAAAGCGCATTAAGTGGAAGTGAAATCCACGTTGCAGTAGAAAAAAAACATTTAGCTCATCTGTTTAACATATTTGATATTGAAATGAACAATCAAGTTCTAACCAATGTAGGGAAAGAAAAGGATGCTACCATTGAAGATACAGTTTCAGGTAATCAAACAAATGAAATTGGAGTTGTAGTTACTGATGGGGCTCTTATGAGTTTGGGGGATACTTATGAGTCAATTATTGATCCTACTATTAAAGGTGAAATGGGTGCAACTATAGACACTGTAGTTATAGATGCGAATTTAGCAGATCACCATGCATCAAATGAAGTGGATATTGCAACAATTGAATTCGTAAATAGTGGTAATGATAGAGAAACAACATTAGAAGAAATAGAGTTTGCAGGTTCAAAAAGTAATTTCGAAACTACTATAAATCACTATGATTTTGCGAGTAATAGTCAAGAAACAGATTCAATTATAAACAATAATGAAATGGCAATTTCGGGAATTCATGTAGATACAAAGGTAGAAGAAAGTACCCTAGCAGAATGTAATGTATTCTTAGATGTTATCGAAGAACAATTTGATAAAACAATATTACGTAAAAATAGAAAAATGACAATAGAAGATGAAATGCAAACAGAACAGGTAAATAAGAAGAAAATAAGGATTTTCCAAGAAGAAGAGGGAAGTTCAAGTAATGAAACTATAATGATACTGGATGAAGAAGAACAGATAAACATTAATTCTGCTTCAAATATCACAATAGATAGTGAAACTACAACGAAAAAATTAATATCAAATACAATGTCTATAGAAGATGAGAAATTGTTAAATATTAATAAAGGGAATTATGGATTTATTGATGAAATTGATGAGGGAATGCATTCGAATTCAAATATAATTTCTATAGAAAATGAAATGGATTTAAATATTGAAAGACAGCATGAAATGAATGTAATTGATGAAGATGATACAGGTATAGGATTACCTGAACCAGATAAGCCATGGGATGAAAAAGAAAAGGATAAAGTATGGCTCATTATGGGTAAACCATTCCCTGCATGGAATGGTTGGAATATCAAGAAGACGCGATAGGAGGAAGTTACTATTGAGCATTCATAGGGTTCAGACTGGACTTATTTTTGACGATAATTTTGAAACACTTGATTCACGTTGGATCGTATCCCCTACTGACTCTTATACGTACAGTGATTCTGATAAACAATTAGTACTTAAACACAACTCTACTGATAGAAGTACAAATGCTCTTTTTTCTCTTCCTCAAAATGAAGATGAATTGTTACTACAAGTGCATTCGAACTATACACCAAAATATTTGGGAGATGAAGGTGGACTTGTTATTTGGAAGAATGCTCTTGAGAAAGTTGAGTTTTTGGAAAGTGAAGATAGCATTTATGAGAATACCTATAATATTTGGAGAACAGTAAAAAAACAAAATCTGTGGACCTTTTTTGCAGAGCGAGGAAATGCGTGGGAGCTATTTGACTCAACAATTTGTATCGATCCAGCTATGGCTGGAGTTGTATTAAAAGGGACGCCAAGAGATGGGTATACACCCCTTATTGTAGAAAGGGTTATCTTATGTAAGGGTACAAATATTAGTGTTGGTAATTTAAATAGTTTTTATAAAGTTGAGTTAATTGATTATGAAAGAAATGTTGTAACTACTCAAATAGTTCCAGATGGATATTCAGGTATAGACATCGAATTACCTACCATTCCTTTTAAGGGGAAAATTAGAGTTTACGATAAGAATGAGACAGGTGAGTATGTTTTAATAGATGAACAAAAAGAATATGCTGAAATGTACGGCGGCGATCTGTTTTTAAGAGGTACAAATTTAAAAGTAAAATGGAAAGGCCAAGAGTTAAGTGAAACAAAAGCTACACATTTAGGTGCACTGAAAAGTGACATAATTGAACAAAAATTGACTGTCTTAAACGATACTTCGGGAAATGTAGCAGAGAATATTGAAATTCAGATTGCTGTTTATAAAAAAGAGTTTGGCTGGGAATGGTGTGATCTTGCCACAGACAACAACGGTACTCCTAATCAATATGAAGATACAACAATACGTATCGGAACGTTACATGAAGGAGAATCAAAGGATTTTTGGGTGAGAATTGCTAGGGTCGATACAACCGATCCTGAAAAAATAAAACAACAGATGAGACCTTCACACTTCTTCTTGGAAATAAGAAACGAATAAGGGGTGGCTAAATGGGAACAAGAATGAAGCTCCATAGATATAGTCCTATCACAAAAGATTGGGATGAAATATTACACGTTGTTGATCAGGATTTCGTGAAAACATATGGTACATCAAATCCTATTTTACCAGTTGGTCATACTTATGAACCAAATAAAGGGCTATTAAAAGTGTATTATAATGGCCGGCGTTTACTAAGCGGAGTTGATTATATTGAGCTGGATGATTATCACATCCATTTAGGTGTAGGTTCAAAAAATGAAGAGCGTTCTATACAGCTACAAATTGGTGATGAGGTGTACATAGAAGTCTATAAAAACCAATATTGTAGTAGGGGGCAAGCTACTATTAGTGGAACGCAATTTTATGACTTACAAAAGGAAATATATGATGCTCGGCAATTCAGAGAGAGTGATAAACCTCATATTTCGTTAGATGCACGTTTAGATGAAATACAACGCCAGTTAGAATTGGTGTACGGTGGAAATTCAAGTGTAGATATAGACTATGAATATAATGAAAGAGGTCAAATTATTCGTGAAATTATCACGGGAGATCATACTATTATTCGAGAGTTTACGTATTATGAGAACGAGGCACCTATGGTCAAGGGTGAATTGAAAACAGAGACTGTATATTATACAGATGGTCTTGGAAGTCTATCTCAACAGGTTACAAGGGAATTTTCATATGATCCTGCAACTAGAAGACTATTAAAGACAACAGTACGAGGGGATAGCTAAGTCTATCCCTTTGTTAATTTCCAATGGAAAGTTCTTATAATGACAGTGCATACCTCGATTTATAAGGAGGATAAATTTATGGATTTTATTGCTTACAATAGAGCACATCTCAATAACAGGCGTATACGGAAGCTTGACGATAAAGTGATGGTATTTGTTGTGCCATCTATTGTACAAGTAGGTATTGTTCGTACAGAATTACGTTTCCCTTATGAGGGAGAGTTAATTGATGCATATGTAACGTGCGGCACAATGGGAGAATCAAAAACGTGTATCGACATTGAAAGATGCAGTCAAAGTTCATATGATACAACACCTATTTGGCATAGCATTCTTGCTGATGAACTTGTTATTGATGGGAAGAGCAAATCTAATCGTACGTCCTCTACACCATATTCTTTTAAACCGTCACAACTAGCTGTTAATCGTGATGATCACTTTAGAATCAATATCAAAGAGGTAGGTAAGGGCGTAAAGGATATTACTGTAGAGTTGGTAGTTGAATTAGCTCTCGAAGAATAATAAATAATTCATCACAACTTTATAAAGAGATGTAGCGATAATTAAAGTGTAAATAAAAATTAGGAGGTCATTTATATGCCAGCACCACAAGTGAATTGGAGAAAACAAGACAACTCAGGAGCTGTACCGTCTTGGAATATTGGGACCATTGATGCAGGAACACCTTCCTCTGATTTTGGAGTATTAATTTGGAATAACTTTGCGGGAACAACAGATCTATCTACTATGACAAACTGTACTATTACGACAAAAGATAGTGCAGGTGGTAACACAGGTGAATTGGTAACAAATAAATGGGTCGAGGTGACTGTTGCATCCGCAGGCGAAACGGGTCGTACACCTATTGGAGGTAATTCTACTCATCCAATCCAGGCGGGAGGAAATTCAACGAATACTGATGGTACGTTTTCTCCAAATGCAAATGAAATTTTAGGTGTTAAAAATGATGGTAATAAAACGAATGCAAAAGGTAACTATGCAGAAGTTATCCTTCGTGCCAATGTTCCAGGTAACGCGACAGCAGGAAACGTAGCATTCTTAACACGTGTTGCATATCAGTACGTATAAAAAATAGTTACTTCAATGCAATGAGGTAGGGGGAAGCAAATTGATTTTACAAAATGATAAATATACACATTCTCCTGTGGCACAGGATTTTATCTGGGTGGCTGAGTATCCTGACGGTACTCATCTCCCAGAATTTGATTTTAATACAAAAGAAGAGAATAGCTTTTATAAGATTGATAGAAATAAGCTTTTCAGATTCGGGTTAATTGGTCATGGTAATAAAATTTATTTTGAACGTGATGGTATTTTCAGTATAGCAGGTCATCGCATTCAGTTCTTTTATGAGTTTGATGGAAAAACTATACCTTTAAATGGCGATTTTAAGTATGACATTAACGATATTATCACATTTAAAGATGCAGAAGCATCAGGACTTGTAGCTGGTTTTCAGGGAAACGGAATGTTATCGAATCGTATCACTCATTACAGCTTAGGTTATAAAACGAATATTAATGTAGAAGGTATTAACTTTCATTTTAAGCCCATTGTAAAACTTCCACTTAATCAACCTGCCATGATTAATTTACGAATGGTAGCTGATCAGAAATTAGATGGAAAAGTGATTATAGTAAATAATGGACGAGTAGCTTTTGAAACTAAAGCGCCTCTTGAACCTAATATAGGTGGTGAATTGAATTGGATCATTCAGTAAAGTTAACAAGAGATCAACTTCTAAATATCCTTTATGGTACGTCTTATAACATGGATGGGAGTGTAGTAAAAGATACTGAAACGATTCGAAACTACACAATAGAAGTTATAGATAAGAAAGTTCACTTAAAAACATTTAATATACCAGTTCAAATCTTAGTAGAAAACGAATGGTGTGATATTGAAAATGTAGTAAGTGATGAAGATTTAAATCTAGTATATTCAACATTTCAAGAAGTTCATCTGGACAGTGAAATTATTTTAGATACAGATGATCCGACAGGTATTTCTGTACGAAGTCGTGAACGAGTTCGCGATTTATCTAATTTAATCTCTGAAGCAGGTATTGTTTTGCCGAGGGAATTTACTTGGGTAGACGGGGCATCTGAAACAAGTGGCGTTATTATTTTACCACAAGATGACTACGACAAAGTATTTATTGCTACTGATCCGGACAAAGATGGAAATCCTTTAATTGTCTTTATTAAACAAAAGACAGAAAAGGATCAAGAAAGACCATACTTTGTAAAAGAAAAAGGTAAGACATATATATATGTTGACCATTTCTCTGGTGGAGGGGGAACACAATCTAGTCCCTATTTAGTTGAGGATGAAAAGGATTTAAATAATGTCCGAAGTAACTTAGGTGCTTACTACACGCAAACAAAGGATATTATTATGACTAGTTATCAAACTGGTTCTGGTTTTGCTCCAATTACTAGCTTTAAAGGTTATTATGATGGTGCGGGATATGATATTAAAGATTTATATATTAATCGTACCCAATCTAATGTGGGTTTGTTTGGTGAACAAACCGGGGGGACTATTAAGCGTGTTCGATTAGTTAATGTAAATATTGTGGCCAACGGATCAATGGTAGGTGCTTTAGTAGGAAAGTCTGATGGAGATGTTGAAGATTGTGCCGTAATTTCGGGAACAGTTAAAAATGAGGGGAGCTCTGCTCAATATACAGGTGGCTTAGTTGGTTACCAAAATGCAGGGAGAATTGTAAGAAGCTATAGTCATGCGGATGTGATGTCTTCAGGTAATAACTGTGGTGGTTTTTTAGGAATTGTTAATGGTGGATCTGTATCTCAATGTTTCTCAACAGGTTCTGTTACTGATTTAACAGTTGCTAAAAATGCTTCGTATCATGGGGGGTTTGTAGGTTCAGGAAGCAGCATATATTCTTGCTATTACAATCTTACAAAACAAGGCGGAGTAGCTAAAGGTGGAGGCACTGCACTTAATGAAGCAGACATGAAAAAAGCTTCTTCATACTCGTTTGATTATCAGAATTATTGGCATATTGGCGATTATAAAGTTAATAAAGGATATCCTGAGAATAGGAAGTTTATTAAGTATAGGAAAGGTAAAGGTACTTCAAATGATCCGTTCCTCATTTATAATCAATTTGATTTAGAACAAGTCCGTCATTTCGCGGACAAACATTTTCGTATGGAAAATGATATTATACTGAACTATCCCAAATCGGGTCCTGGTTGGCTTCCAATTGGAGATGGCATGACTAATCATGAAACTGGTTGGTGGGCTAATAGCTTCGAAGGGACGTTGGACGGTAACAATAAAGCTATAGGTGGGCTTTATATGCGTAGACGTTCTACTTCTAAATGTGGAATGTTCGAAACATTATCAACTAATGCAGTTGTTAAGGATCTTATAATTATTGATGTTGATATGGAAGTAGGAAACCATTGTGGTATTATCGCAGGTTCCATGAATAAAGCAAAATTACTTAATGTGAGTGTAAGGATGTTTAATTCTTTTTCATACAAGACTTTTTCTAGTGCAAGTGATGGAAATGGTTCAGGTGGTTTAGTAGGTTTGGCAACTAACGATGCGGTTATTGATAATTGTCTATTTGATGCACCAATACAGCAACAAAGCGGTTACTTTGGTGGTATAGTTGGCTGTGTAGATATGAAAGCTACTATTTCTAATTGTACTGTTTCAGGAATTTTTGATCAAGTCAGTGGATATATGGGAGGAATTATTGGAAATATAGCTTATACAACTTATTCAAATTCTTCCAATCAACTGATAAAGATAAATGATTGTGTGGTCCATGCAGATATGAGTAAGGCAAGTGCTGGGGGGACTATAGCTGCAATTCACTATAGAAAAGATGATTACTATAACAGTGATACTGCTAGAAAAGGTGTATGGAATGTCAATATTTCCCGAGTCATTATTACGGGTACTGCTTCTGCTTCTAATTTATTAAGAGCGGAAGCAGATCGTGTTTATAGTGGACAAGCAATAGACCTATCATATTACTTCAGTAGTAGTTGGCAAGTTAGTAACAGTTTTTATAATAAGAATAAGGTGTCAGCCAGCACGTATTACAATTTTCAAGCCAAATATACACCAGAAATTCGACATCCTTCCACTTACAATGCCTATGATTTTGTAAATACTTGGACGTTTGATGAAAAAAATCGAGATGGAGATCCGGTACTAATTAAACACATTCCACCAAAATTACCAATACTAGGTTTTAGGAATGAAATAGGCCTGTATTATACTGATGAAGCCGGTAACATACTAAGATACTTAGAGTATGGGACACTGGTAGCTGGTAGTACCTCAGAAGCTTATCCCATATGGCTGCAGAATAATGCTGATTTCCCTGTTAAGGATATGAAAGTTTGGGTCGATCCACCTACAGTAAAACCAGGTATTACAGTCCAACTAAGTTTATCAAACAATCCTTTCGTACCTGTAAGTGAAATACCTTTCTCTGGAACTATACCTATTGGAGATGCTAGACAGTTTTATATTAGGTTTTTGTCCGAAGTTACAGTTACAGAGGGTGGTACATTTGATATGAAGGCAAAAGCAAGTCCTGCTTAATGAGCTTTTCATCTCAATACAATGGGATTGGATGTGATTAGAATGGCATATCCGTTAAAGGGACTGACCTTACATTTACACTCTGCGTTAGCTAACCAAGGTTATTCACAGGGTGTAAATACAATCCCTGTTAATTCTTGGTTTGATTTAGCAAGAAAAGGGCATAACGGAAGTTTGATAAGTTTTAACTTCTCGCAAGATAAAACTTGGACAGGTATGAATATACCTACGGATCCTTATTCACTTTACTTTAACGGCCTTAACAATCACGTGGTAATCCCTAATCATTTGGAATTACTGCCAACAGACTCAGGTTTTACTTTTGAAACTTGGGTCAAACCAGTTAAGTCAGGTTATATCGCATCTTATGGTGCGGGGAGTGAACGAGGGTTTTCACTTTATTTTGACTTAGATACTCGTGAAATTCGGGTTCAAATAACGACAGAAACAAAGAAAATGTCTTTTGTTTTTACTGAAGTTAACGTAAAGGCTTGGCAACACATAACTTTACTGTATGATGGAGAACGCTTATGGGGTATGATCAATGCAGCTCCGCAGGGCTTTAGCTTACCTGTATTGGGGGAATATGTTAATACAACAGCCCCATTAGTATTAGGTAAATCATCAACAGCAAATAATAGTTATTTTGAAGGAAATATAGCAACTTTTAGAATATATCAAAGGTCACTTAGTTGGGATGAGGTAACGAATAGTTATAATGCAGGTTTTCTTATTACCGACAATAAAAGTGAACTATCTTCTAAGGGATTAGTATTATGGCGTGATGAGATAGAAGCTACCTTAAATGTAAGCATAATGTCTCAAGCAACAGCGAAATATGAGACAGCCAAAGTAGATAGTCAAAATATAAAAGGCTTCAT
The DNA here is from genome assembly GCF_008368855.1 of Bacillus sp. TE8-1. NCBI lineage: Bacteria > Bacillati > Bacillota > Bacilli > Caryophanales > Bacillaceae > Bacillus > Bacillus sp. TE8-1. Next base: position 179,261 of record NZ_QPET01000023.1, read on the forward strand.
AGATATTATGAAACCTGAAGATATGATAAGTTCTATTATAATTAATCCAAGTATTAGAATAGCCGCTAACTATGAGATTGATAAATTCGGAGAAAACGATTTAGTTGCTACAATTAGTGTTACACATTTCCAAAAAGATTTAAGATGTACATTGAATATCAATCCTATCAGTTATATGCGTTCTGAATATAATATGGAGGGTTATGGATCTAGCGATTTAAAATCAGAAATTAGAGTATGTACACATAATAATCTATTTTCAAATATATCTATTAATCCTTATGTCAAATTAGTAGGTCATTATGAGATTGATGAACAATATATTTCAAGTTTACTTTCTGAAGTAAATGTATTGACGTATCCTGCACATTTAAAATCAAACATTATAGTGAATATGAAAGAAATTCATTTGTCTGCTAAGTATGAAATGGACAAAGCTTCATATCATGACTTTAAAGGTGCTATTTCTGTAACATATTTTAAAGATTTACCTTCCAATATTGGAGTTAATATAAATGTAGATAGATTGGTAAGGGCTACATACTTTACTGAGCCTTCGTATTATAGTGATCTTTATTCCGAGATTTTTGTAATGGGTACGAATAACTTGGAATCAAGTATACACATTTCGACTAATTCATATATAAGAGCAACCTATGGAGTAGATGGTATTACCATTAGAGATTTCCCTGCAAATCTTACTGTAAGAGCTGTACAGGAACTTCTCTCTACCATTAACGTAACGACCCGTTCATCCATGAGAGCACAGTATGGTATGTCTGGGATTATCATAGATGATTTGGTTTCAAAAATTACTATTACTAGTCTTTCAGAGCTCGATGGTACCTTAACGGTAGCTGTAAAAGGAATAATGTCTGCCAGTTATGAAATTTCTCCAATCTTTATAGCAGATTTACCTATGGATTTAGGGATTAAAGAGTGGAATGAATTATATGGAGACATGTTCATTAATTTGAAAAACAGTATGATGGCTACCTATGAAATAGCGCCTATTTATTTTGAGTGGTTATCATCTGAGTTATCGATTAGAGTAACTGAAAATTTACAATGTAAATTGTTTGTCTCTAAGCCATTCGTATTAAGGGCTAGTTATGGCATGATGGAAAGGCCAAAGTTTAATATGAAACTGTATCCGAATAAGGATGCATTTGTTCGTGAGTTTTTCCCGAAATTAAACTATGGTTCAGAAACACAGATGTATATAGGTAGGACTGGATCACCGTTTCCTGAGAAATATCGTTCCCTTGTGGGATTTGATATTTCAACAATACCTACAGTAAATACTGAAATAGGTAAAGCTATTTTACGACTGTATTATGATGGGAGAGGACAAGGTTCTCAGTCTGTCCAGGTCATTGAAAGTAATAGTCAATGGAATGAAACAGGTGTAACGTGGGCTAACCAACCTCAAGCTGCAATAGATGGATTTTCTGTAACTAGAGTAATAGGTGGAGCAGCTGGATACGTAGAGTTTGATGTTACGCAGTTAGTTAAGAAGTGGCATATATATGAAAAACCTAACCTTGGTTTCTTAGTGCGGGCAGTAGAAGAGTCCGAAAATTTATCTAGAGGATTTTATACAAAAGAAGCAATCGAGCGAAGACCAGAGTTAGAAGTTACATACTATGACATGCAGATATATTCTGATGATCATGCGTATATTTCAGCAGAAATCACAATTATTCAAAATAAGGTAAAAGATTTAATTGGTAACATTCTTGTTAGAGATAATAAAGGATTTGGTAATCTATCATCTAGTTTACATGTTCATCAACCTAGGGAGTTAGAATCCCGAATTTGGATTAACCATCCACAAATTATAGGTAGTATTGTATCTAGACAAAAAGATTTTAGTGAAATTCTTGCAAAAATAGCTATTAAAACAATAGGTGCATCTGACCTTGATGGTTATATTCGTGCCAATGAAATAGAAAAACGTTCGAGGATTTATGTTCTTTATAGAAATGATTTGAGTACTAATATTACCGCTCGTGTATGGGGGAACCCTATAGTTAATGGTGGGCAAATAGTCTCTACTATGAGTATTACTGAAAATAATAAAGTCTCTAGTGTTTATGTTCTTTATAGGGATGATCTCATTTCTAATTTTGATATAAGAGTATGGTCTAATGATACTGACTTGCAAAATAATCTACTCATGGAATTTGAAATCACACGTAGTTTTGAGTTGCCTGGTAGTTTAGATGTTAAAGAGCGAGTTGAATTAGATAGTACAATTGGAATTAGGGTTGAAGAATGTACGGATCAACATTCTGAAATGTACGTTAAGTATAGAGTGGATTTAGAAGGTTATGGTAACATAGGAAATCCTAATTTAAAAACGTACATTAATGTTTGGGAGAAATCTTTATTAAATGGCCATGTAATTGCAAGACAAAATAATGAGAACAATCTTCCTGCGACTATTCATATTCCGCTAGGTGGGTGGGAGGAAATTCCTTCTTCGATTAATCTACGCATGATGTATGATGTTCCAGGTATTGTAACAGTAAACTCAGGTAATTTACAATCGTTTATTACGATTCCTATTAATGCGCAAAAAAATCTGGTTTCCATGGTAAATGCGCGAGTAAGAAGAAGCTCAGATTTAGACAGTATATTTGAAATAAATTCAGGTAACTTCTATTCAGAACTAACTGTAAGAGCTATAGGTCATATAGATTTTAGAGGTTATGTAAGAGTTAAACAAAATACTGAAGATAGGCTTCCGATTAAGGGGTATGTAAGGCCTTGGGTTAACTTGTTCTCTAGCATTACTGCTAGTAAGCCACGGTATAGAGATTTAGCCTCTTCTATTAGAATAAGACAAACTGGTGCAGTGATACTAGAAAACTCTATTGTAGTAAGGGTATGGGGTGACTTTTGGCTTGATGGTGGACAACTAGATGGAACAATAGCTATTCGAATATGGGATAACCAGAATCAAGAATCAAGTATTAGTATTAGACGAAGTGCTGAAATCGGATTAAATGGATTTATTCAAGCTAAACAAGTTAGTGATTTACCTTCCAAGATTGCTGCAAGACAAATTGCCTTAGCAGATTTAGCTTGTGAAATAGCTTGCTATGATCATTTTAATTTGTTCGGGAACGCTACTGTACGAGTATGGGGTGATTCTCAAACAGATGGTGGTTTACTTAATGGTGAAATTACCGTAAGACAGTCTTCGAATAGTAATCTTGTTGGTTTAGTTGAAGTATTTGAACATTACAGTGTAAATTCCACGGTTATTATAAGGCAGAGTGATAAGGAAGATTTAAGCAGTACAATTGCAGTAAGACGATCAGCTGTATATGATAAACTTGGAACAGTAGCTGTTAGACAGTCCGATAAAAGTGACTTACAAGCTTACAATTTCTTTGTAAGACAAAGTGATAAATCACAGATATCGGTAACAGCTTTAATTAAGCGTGTTAGCAATTTAGAGAGTAGTATTGAGGTCGTAACAGCATATCCGTATGCTTATATAATGTAAGAAAGACAAGATAGCCTACTGTAAATTTGAAATAAAGTTGTATTGTTTATAAAAAAGAGATACCGTTTATAAAAATTTAATTAATGAATTCTATATAAAAAGTATAAACGCCCTTCGCATTGTTTTAAATGATGTTGTGAGGGCGTATTTTTTTATGATTAAATATGACAATTTGTATGTTATAATTATATTTAATGTGTATATTAGGAAAGAATGATGTATAAAATTACATAAGGTAATTGTAATTTTTCTGTGCTCTATTCTCTTCTTGTCCGCGTGTTCTTCGTTATCTAAAGAGGACTATTTAAATGTAGTTGCAAAAGAAAGTAGTGATGCAGAAGGGGATATTAAAAAACAGGTGACTTCAAACCTCAGTAGTAAAAATATATTAGATGTTTTTTAGTGAGGAGGAAATGTCTAAATATATTAGTTACCGTAATTCATTCGAAAACCTTTTAAATGAAGAGGTACGAGAAATCCTCCATAAAAAAAGACTTGAACTTGTAGATAAACGATAAAATGCCCTGCACAGTGCCTAAACGTCGTTATGAGGGTATCATCTTTATTTGCCATATATAATGAGTAACTCATTGTGAAATTGACATTTTTAGCTCGGAACAACAAATTATAAAAATTTATTGTTATTATTTTTGAATTATATAAAAAGTATTTAAACTTCCATGGTACCTTAAATAAGGCATAATGAGTGAAGTGTAAATCATTACTAATTTAATTAGCATAAGGGGCGAATCTTATAGTATGGAAATTAAGGATTTTATAATGTTATTTTTATTTTTTAGTTCTATCATCTTGTTGGTGGTAGCATTAATAAAAAAAATAAAGAAGAAACCAATACAATTATGGATTTATAGTGCCATTATCTTATTTACGATATGTGGATTACTTAATGGGATAAGAAGTGGAATTGTGGCTTTATTATTTATAATTTCCGTAGTAACATTATTCCAACTTATCTTCTTATTTATAAATAAACAACCGGGGAAAAAGAAATCGGCTATTATTTTGATGGTAGGGTTTATTAGCTGGTACCTTATCGCACATGTGCTACCCCATAATAATAGTAATGAAACAGTTAAAGAAAATAGCAAGGAAAACATTACAAGTGATGAAACTTCTACTGATGAGAGTAAAGAAGATGTAAAAAAAGAAACTAAAGAAACTAAAGAAACTACATATACACAATATGGTACAGAAGAAATTAAATCAATGTTCACTATCGGTATGAGTGTTAAGGATTTTGAAGATAAAAAAGAAGGAAATAAGATAAAAGTTCGAAATTACAATAGGTATAATCCGGGGGGATTATACACATTTGATACCAAAGATGGGCAAATTGTGGCTGTAGTATTAAATGAAAAAGAAATAATTAAAGTTGAAACATTGAATAATGAAGAAGCTTTAGGGACTTTTATTAAAGAAGAAGAAAACAGAATGAACGAAGAAAAAAGAATTGCTAAAGAAGAAGCTGATAAAAAACTAAAAGAATCATACGAAAATAATAAACAGAAATTAGAAGGATCTGGTGATTCTGTCACACATAAAGTCAATCTAAAGTCAGGCTTAGCATTTTTTGACTTTAATAATACAGGTTCAAGAAACTTTATTGTACATTTAAAAAATGCTAGTGGCAATGATGTCGGATTGTTAGTAAATACAATAGGTAGTTATAAAGGGAAGGTATCAACTACAATTCCGGCTAGTGGAGAATATTATTTAGAAGTGAAATCGAGTGGCAATTGGAATGCTGCAATAACGCAAGAAACACCACTTGTATCAGAATCGGTTCCGGGAACAATTAACGGGCATGGTGATGATGTAGTATTTATTAATGTTCCAAATGGAAATCATATTGTTAAGTTAAAGCATACAGGTTCAAGAAACTTTATCATTAAAGTGAACGATCAAAATTTGTTAGTGAATAAAATTGGTGCCTATGAAGGTTCGTCTTCTCACGTTTTCAAAGATTTAGGGATGTATAGCTTTGGAGTAAAAGCAGATGGAGATTGGAGCATTACAATAGAATAGTAAAAAATGGAGTAACAGGTGGAGTTATATCTTTTAAAGTTTAATTAAAACCTGCAGCTAATTTGTAATAAACTATTGATTGTATAAGTTTTTAGGTATCTTAAATTAAACTTTTTTATAAAAAAATGATTTCTTTATAAATTATACCCATTCATTTTGATTAATCTTTTTTTAAAATGGATGGGTTTTTTCTATTGTAAAATCAACATTTGCAACATGATTTTAAATGAATTTTGTTCCAAACCAATACCTACCATTTCACTGGGTAGGCTATTTTTTATGATTAAATTCTTATAATTTCTATTGAATAAGATAATAAATTTATAAATATATGAATCCTATAAAATCTTATGATTTTGTTGTAATATCCAATTTTCATTGTTTAAAGAACTTTCAATGGCTTAATTAAAGTACCTTTTCTTAACGTATTGTATTGTAGATATTGTTTCTCTAAGAAGGGTGTAACCTTTTTATTTTTGAGTAATGTTAGAGGGAAAATATAAATTTCTACTTAAATTCTTTAATAGCGTAAATATATCCAATGTAGAAAGTTAGTTTTATGTATACTGACTTGAAATTGTTTTAACTTGTTTACGTAAGAAGATAGATAAGACTCAATGATAGAAAGTGATAACTGCCTTAAGTTATAAGGATAAATGAAATAGGAATACGTTTTATCTCTGACAATACATGGAGATAAAAATTTTGAGTGTATTTCATGTGTAACATCTCTTTACCTTTTAATAATTCATATTAAGTTATGTCTAAGGTGGGAGAATTTCTAAAAGTAGGAGGCTATTATATATGCCTAAACAGGGAAAATACAATCTTGTTGAAATTGGTTTGATCAGTATAGCACTGTGGTGGGCAGTTCTATTGTTATCTCCCATTGCTACATTTAAAAATTCTGTTTACAGTACTATGGAGCAAGTTATGCCGGAACAGTTATGGGGCATGCAATGCTTATTTATATCTTTCTTCTTATTATATGGGGTGGCTACAGATAATAAGATTATTAGAAGTATTGGATTGTTAATTTCTATTGGATTTTGGACATTTGTTTCCGTTTCCTTATGGTTAAGTGATAGTGCTACAACAGGTACAAGTTATTTTGTTTGGGCACTTATGGCCGCAGGTCTCTATCTTAAGCTGATGAAAGTAGGTGACGGTTAATGAAAGATAGTTTAATTTCTGCAATTGCTTCTGTATTAGGCATGTTTATTACAGGAGGTTTTGGTTACTTAACTTCTAAGAACAAACCAACTTCTAACACCAGTATCGATACAAGTACAAACCGTCATTCTTTATCTGATGACGAAAGGCAGTTTCGAATTGAACTCAAAGATATGATGTTAACATATCAAAATCAGGTGAAAGAACTAACTCTAGAGGTTGCTAGATTAACAAAAGCGAACCTTCAATTAGAAGTACAAGTAAGACAATTAACGGCTCGTAATGAGAGTCTGGAAACGCAAGTGCATGAATTAACCACTGCGAATAGAGAATTAAAAGAAGAGGTACAAAGGAGACGCAATAGTATTACGGAATAAGGTGACTCATGGGAAATGCATTCAGAATAATTAGTTATTTTAAAAACAAGGACTACCTCTATATGTTTTTATTTTAAATATATTTATTATTCTTAGTAAATGTTAAACCATTAAATATTCTCCTTATAATAATGCAAATCAAGTGTTGCAATACGAGATTAATGTTCTTCGTTTTATTCAGGCATGAGGAGGTCTTGATGTGGGATTTAAGAAAAAATTTGAAATTGAAACGGATTATCTGGATGAAGGATCAACCAAGCGTCCTGGTAATCGTATTTATGTTCAATTTATTGTTGCGCATGGTATAGAGCATCCAAACTTAACAGCAAGAGAAAGTGTAGATTATTATCAACGTACACAGAATCAATCAAATACTGCGGTACATTTTCTCGTAGATGATAAACAAATTATTGAGTGTATACCTGCTGTGACACATGAACCAGAATATGCCTTTCATGTAATTTATGATGTTAATACTAGTAATGCAGTATATGATACATGTGCTAATAATGCTGCCATCGGAGTGGAATTATGCTACGGTGAAAAAATTGATAAGGTAGATTCGTATAAGCGCTATGTTTGGCTGCATGCTTATATTTGTTATAAGTTTGGACTAAATCCTCGCCGAGATATTATAGGGCATGATGTACTAGATTCTAAGCTGAGAAGTGATCCCGCTAAAGGACTAGAATTTGTAGGTAAAAGCTTTAATCAATTCATTATGGATGTAGTAGACGAGTTTGAAAGTTGTACAAAGGAAACCAATATGATAGCTAAACAGGTATCGGTCAAAAATGGAAAGTTATATACAATACGTGCAACTGATACACTTCAGTCTTTAACCACACAATTTGGTATAAAAGCAGATTGTTTAAAAAAATTAAATCCAGAACTGGACATCCATGCATTGTATGAAGGACAAAGTATTTTAATCGAGCCAGGTTCACCTCAATTAGGCAAGAATTACATCAACTTAGAACTAGAAGAGTATATGAGAAGCCCTCCTGTTCGACCATATCCAGGAAAGCCTATAAAACGAGGCGATAGGGGACGGAATATAGAGGCGATTCAAAGAACATTAAAAGTGAGTGTTGATGGCATATTTGGTAAGGAAACAGAAGAAAAGGTTAAAGAGTATCAGCGTAATTCTAGTTTCTTATCTATTGATGGTGTAGTTGGTATGCAAACTTGGTATGCACTATTTTAAATTGGAGGAATAGAAAATGAATGACCTTTTACAGTCAATGCTAGAGAATGGAGCATTGTTAGTGATTTTAGCAATTCTAACAGAATCTCTTACAGAGATTCTAAAAAACATGATACCTAATAGAACTATTCAAGATCGTTTCACATATCTGTTATCTATTTTTGTAGGTATTTCTTTAGCATTTGCTTTTAATTTAAACTTCTTTGACTTGAATGGATATGGAAGATATATATCCATTATATCTGCAGGATTATTGGCAAGTAGAGGAGCAAATTATGCGAATGGATTTTTGAAAAAATTTGATATTTTACGTTAAAAAAGGATGGGGTTAAAGTATGGGATATATTGTTGATATTTCAAAATGGAATGATAATATTAATTGGGCTGTGGCGGCGAAAAACCTAGATCTTGCTATTTGTCGTGTGCAATATGGTTCATTGAAACGTGATAAATTGTATAATCAGCATGTGCAAAAATTAGAAGCATATGGCGTCCCGCATGCAGCATATGCTTACGGGTGTTATGTAAGTGTTAATGATGCAATTGTGGAAGCAAAAGATTTTATGGCACGAGTTAGTCCAAATGCTAGATTCTTAGTGTTAGATGTAGAAGATGATACACTCGCAAGTTGTGGACCAAGCAAATTAGCTGCAGCATCTCAAGCATTTATTGATACATGTAAAGCGGCAGGGTGGAAAGTTGGTTTATATGTAAGCCACCATATGTATGAAAAATATGGGTTAAGTAATGTAAAAGCTGATTTTTTATGGGTTCCACGCTATGGCAATAAGCCGAAATATAGTTGTGATTTATGGCAATATGCAGACAATACAACAGGTGGGTATGTGTCTGGAATTGGAAATTGTGATGTTAACCGTTTGAATGGTGACAAATCTCTTAAATGGTTCTTGGGAGAAGAGGAGAACAATACGTTTTATCGTATCTACCTTGGTGATTTTAATACGTCTGAGTGGAAGGATGCGACAATGAATAGAGTAAAAGAAATTCTACCTGGTTATGGTTTGTGGGAGGAGAATTTAGGGAATGATAATTATCGAATTATAGTAGGAGATTTTAATACTAAATCATGGGTTGATGAAACATTTAATAAATTAAAATTAGCTCTTCCTAACTATGGTATGTGGATTCAAGAAATTTAATAAATAAGCAGATTCTTTATTTAAAGAATCTGCTTATTTTTATATATAACTAAAATGATTTTTTAATAATTTTTATAGTTTGAATCTTCTGTCACTTAATGTTGTATACTTTTTTAATTACGTTTTATTGCGAGAAATCATTGCATTCAGATAGGTTTTGATCTAAGCGGCTTATAGCTTGTTGACGAATATAATATAAAACTCGAGAGCTATACTTGCTTATATTGTAACCACATACATCTAATAAATCTTTGAGTTGTTCTATATTCATTATACAGTTTAATTCGATCATTTCTTCTGCAATTAGTCCAATTTCACTTTCATATTTGGACAATCGTTTTGACTCAAAGTTGTTATCTAATTTATTCTTTATACGGTTTAAAGCACGATTAACTGTCATTGGATAAACATTTAATTTTTTTGCTATCTGTGAGTTATTGTTACCATCCATAATAAGATTGATCACTTGAGTTTCAAATTCGGATAAATCGGAGTTTTTAAGTAGATTTTCTACATAGATTTTATCCATTACTTTACTTTCATAACCTATTGAGTAATCCTCGGGTTCAAAGCTTTCAAGTGAATTTAAAGAGGTTAATTCTGAAGCGAATCGAAGAACATTTTCAATGCGCTCTACAGTAACATCAAGTAATTTTGCTAATTCTTCAGCTTTTGGAAAATAACCTAGTTCATTTTCAACTTTCTCCATTTGTTTGAGTAGATCTACTGCACTTCGACTTAAGCGTACAAGTCTAGAATCATTATAGAGTAATTGGTTAACTTCCCATATAATTGGCCGATAAATATAAGTAGTAAACTTAATTCCTTTATTAAAATCAAAATCTCTAATTGCTGTAATAACAGCTATATAAGCGTGTTGAAGTAACTCTTCTTCATCCACGTTAAATTTGTTTTTCAGGGATTCAATGCTTCCTTTGTAGTGAGCAATGATTGAGAAGAGAAATTCTTTATTTTCATATAAAAGTTCAGAGAGTAAATCAGGATCCTCTTGGCAAGCTTTCAATAACACATTGTTATGTAAGTCAGGTAAATTATCTTCTCTAAGGTCAATATATCTTTGGGAAGGCACTTTAATTCACCCCAACTCTATTAACGAAGAAAAAACTGTTGGTTAATTTTAAGAAATAAGGTTGATGTAATGAATCAAAGTATGGGCCCCAATTTAAAGTATTTGAATTGAAATGTAATGTCTTTAGTAACTTGTTTTTTGTCATTTTTAAATCCTCCTATTTGTTGAATCTGCATACTAACTGTCGTTATGAGAAGTTAATAGGTTGCGACGGAAAAAGTAGAATGATCTAAAACGGGAAGAAAATATAGATGTATTAAGTGAACAGATGGAGATTACTTGTAAGTATGGAATTAGAGGTTAGAAAAAACTATTTTATATTAGATTTTTAAAATCTAACAACTATTATTAGGGATATTTCGATAGCTACTATGAAAAAGGAGGAGTAATGATTCTGTTTTATTCAAACTAAATTTCAGTTAAACAAAACTAAAAGCAAAGAAAACTTTTTAAAGAGCAATAAAGCTGTTAAAATTTGGATTTTCTTAGGAGGTGAAGAAAGTGGCATTGACTCCGCATGGTTATAGAATATATTGTGATAAAAAATTGGAGGATGTTATTTCTATTTTAGATGAAAACTTAGAAATTAAGATTGATGGAATAGTATACAATGTCATATTAAAGACAGGGGAATATAAAACTTATCATGAGCAATTTGAAAGTGAACTTCCTGAAATGATTACAACTATCTTTCGAGATAATAACATTCCTGTGTTTTGTAAATTAGGTGGGGTATATGATTTTTCTAATAATCGTACTGTATTAGTATTTGAGCACATGGATACAAAGAAACATCATGATATTAATTTGATTGGCGGCTCAGCATACGATTTATTAATTGGAAAAGTATTAAATACGGAACCATTTGCAGACGGTACTTATTATAAATTTATGGAGATTCATAGCAATATTTTAGTGGTATACCCTGATATGTCACAAATACTGTCTACAATTTTAACAAGACAGTATGCGAGCTATACTCTTAGTGGAACAGCTATTATTAGAATGAGTATGTTTGAAGAGATAAAAAGTTCTATTTATGTAGCAAGTGCATCGCGATTAGAGGGAAGTATTTCAATTCGCAAATCAAGTAACTCTCATATTAAAGGAACTATATCAATACCTATAGATGCTTCTCATGATATTGGCTCGTTCTTAATTATTAGGAAATAAGTTCGCAACATTCTAGTTAAGTAAAACGACTATAAATATATAACTGTAAGGATAAATTCCATATCAAACTAATTAACCTATTGAAGCTTTAGAGTAAGATCAGGTGTAGATGAAAGATTATAATCTAGGGGGAATTTAAATATGAAAATAAATAAATTTAACGTTTCTGCAGTCTTTTATTTTAAAAGTGGAAATTCAAAGAAAGTTGATTGGTTGGAGGATAAATTAGTAAAAAAGTTAAAGAGTGAGACACAAGAATTAACTGAAGGTCTTAGCTTAGAGGAAGCAGATGTTTTTTTTCAAAGTAAGTTTAAGGAATGGCAAGAAAATGGTACTACTATAATTCGTAAAAATGCTAAAGGTGAAAATTCTATCATATCCTTTGCAGAAGTTGAATATATGACCATGTTAGTTAGCTTAGCTAAAGATATCTCTCTAGATACAACTGAGTTGAAAGAAGATGTTTCTAAAGCAACAAGAAGTATTCAAGAACATCCTGCATTTAAAAAATAATAATGAACAAGGCAGCATCATTGAAAATTTACTTTATAGATTTGAATATGAAGGACTTTTCTTTTGGGAAGTTAAACAATATGACTATACAAAAGGCTAGAATTATTCTACAAAAAATTAAATAAAAAATTTTGTAAATTCTTATAATGAATGCGATACAAGAGGGAGGATGAAATATGAGGGCAAAAGAAATTTTAACGAAGTTAGGTGCTTTAGAGCAAAAGAGAGATGAGGTAAGTTCTGCATTAATTGAGACTTCCTATAGAGAAGCAAAGTTAGTTTTAGAGGACTCTCTAAAGAAGTACCAGAAGAAAGTAGATGCTTTTCTTAATACAGAATTCGAGCCTTTATCATCAACAGCTTTTCTAATGGTTTCCCACAAGCATTTAAATCTCAACACTGGTGATCAAGTTCAGTTGAATGTAGAAGCATTAACTAGTGATGGGATTACAAAGAATGTTACTGCTGAACTTCGTCCGGCTATGTTATTTAAAGATATAGATAATTTATATAATAATAAAGGTTTAATTACAGCGGTAGACATTAGTAATTATAAATTTGAAGAACGAATAGTTGAAATTGTAAAGACTACCAATGGTTTTGGTGTGGGTGATGATAGAGAAACACAAGGGTTACAAGTTATAGCAACGAATAAACGAAATGAATATCGAATTGTAAATTTAAAAGGTGACTATTTAGGGATTACTTTCCAAACAGATGGTAAAGAAGAAGTTGGTGATAACTGGTTAATTTATGTATATTGGGCGAGTACAGGCACTACTTATTCTGTCAAAGATAAATATATAGCAAAGGTGAGCCCTGAAGGAATTGTAACAGGCCTTAGCGGAGGAACAACAGATATAGTCATTACAAATGGGGTGCATGAAGTATTTGTACCAATTACAGTCGTAGGAAATGAAGCTCCTGAACCACCAGCTATTACTTCTGTAGATAATATGGAAAGCGGAGTAGAAGTTAGATTTGATTATAGTACGTCACCTGATAGTGAGAGTTATAACATTTTTGTAAATGATGTATTAGTTTTAACAGGTGTTGAGCATTCACCTGCTAAATTAGATCATAACATTTTTAATGATAAAGTATCTGTAATTGAAATGACGGCAATTAATTTAGAGGGTAAAGAGTCTGAAAAATCTAATGCATTTCAATATAAACCATTAGATGAATTATCGACTACTTAAGATTTTTTAATGTGAATGTAAAAACATAGTACATTATTTTTCATAAAGAAGTACAGGTATTATAGCAAATTTAATATTTAAATTAGATATAAAAAAACTCGCAACTAAATTGATATATATATCGACTACTATAATACCAGTACGAAATAGGAGAGGTAAACGATATGGAATTATCTAAGAAAATTAGTCGATTAGTACAGTTAATTCAAAGTGGCGAAAATTTGTCCATTAGTATCGACATTAATTCCGGACTTGCTAGAATTTGTGACATGGATTTTTCTATGGAAGAACAAAACAAAATTATTCATGGTGACATTGATAACACATGGTTAGTCCAATGGTTTAATTACTTGCAAAAGACAATAAAAAAAGAATTAGATCAAGGTGAAAATAATGCTTTGAAACATGTAGATTTGCTTGAGGTACAACATTTGCAAGTAAGAGATAACAATGAGGAAAAAAGTCAATTGAATAAAAAGGCTAAGAATGCTTCTGAATCAAATTCTAATAATGAAGCAGATATGAGTAGAAATCTTTATATTGCTGAGCTGGAAAAGAACTATCGTAATATGGAGAATCGGCTTAAAAAAGCAGAAGATTATGTGAAATATTTAGTGAAACAATTAAATGTAAAAAATGTAACGGAGCAAAATTTACAGTATCCATTACATTTTTCTAATAGTAGCAGCAAAATAGAAAATGCAATGAAAGTTAAGAATAAAGAGATTCAAAATGTTATTGATGCAATGAAAGATATTGAGGTACCTTATGGATCGTTTATAAATCATCAAATTAACGAAGTGATTATAATGAAAATTCATAATGATTCAGGGATTAATTATATTGTATCAGGGGACTATGATTCAGCAATTTTAGTGTAGTTAATAAATGAGATTTAGAGGATATGATTTTAAGGTTGGTGATAATTTAATATGCTATTAAATACATTTACAACGGATCAGTGGAAAAAGCATAGAGAAAACCTCGCTAGTAAGTTAAAGGAGATACATATCGAGCATTCCATTAAACGAATGGTAAGATATGATTCCACTTCACTTGGTTTACAAGATTACCATCTTTCTTTGGTATTTGATATTGAAAAAGAACGTCTCTATATTTGCAATAAAGCATCTAAAAAAATGACTGAAAGTACTTCTATAAGACGTTTGCAGGAAATAGAAATGGTTTTAGTAAATTGGTTAAAAGAAATGAAGGAAATTATTAAATAAATTTATATGAGGATTATGTTTAGGTTGAGGAGATATGGATAATAAAAAAGTTAAAATCTATAGATATTATAAGGGTGGAATTTATCTCGTTACTGGTAAGGGAAAACAAACAGGAACTGATGAAGAAATGGTAATTTATGAAGATGCTAAAGGAAATACTTGGATTGAACCTCAGAGTACTTTTATGGCGGATATTGAGGTATGCGGAGTAAAAGTTCCTCGCTTTGAGCATTTAGGTAATTTCTATAAAAGTAATTAAGGAGAGGGTTAATTTGTTAGGCAAGCGAAAATATATGGTTTCTGGTCATGATGCAGAAGGAAAATATGTAGAAAAAGAAGTTTGGGCTAGTTCTGCTCGTAATGCATTAAATATTTCTCAAGAGTGGAATGACGGTAATACATATACGGTAGCTCGTAAGGTTGGATGCGGCTGTGGTGGAAATTAAGTAGACATAAATGTATGCAAATATATAATTATTTTATAGTAATATACAGTATAAAGGATTTATTAGCGTTCTTCCTTATAAATACTTTACAGGAGGTAGGAATAAAATGTTTGAAATTAATACAGTTGAAGAATTTAAAGAAAAGATAGTAGAAGGGTTTGTTTTAGTTTATTTTTATACTACTTGGTGTGGCCCCTGTAAAATGATTACACAGGATATTAAGGAATTGTCAAAACAAATTGACGATATTAAATTTATTCAAGTTAACGCTGATCAATTTTTAGATATCACTAAATTGTGTGAAGTTAGTACGATCCCAACGCTTCTGTTTATGAAAGATGGTAAAAATATTGAAAAGAAAGTTGGATTTACTCCTAAGCAAGAAATTCAGGAATTTATTGAGGCTAGTAAATTAGCAAGCCAAATGGAGGCTGAAGAGGAAGTATTAGAAAAAGATGCCTTAAATTGAGAAGAAATTTGAAAAGGTAATACCACAAAGGTGTGTCATTTGACACACCTTTTCCTATAATGGGCTTACTATATTTGGTTAGGAGGTTACAATCGATATGCCTAAACTCAAAAGTATTATGAGATATGTTAAAGAAATAGATAAAATGATTAAAGATTTGCGTAAGGGTATGGCACATAGCCATCCATACTCAGTAGATGCTTTACGGCAATATGTAGATGAATTAGAAGCTATACGTGAAGTAATCATGGAATCAGGACTTGAATCTGGTGAAAACTTGGATACATTAATGTATAAAATTAGGGAATGTATAAGGGAGTGCGTGAGACCTTCTTATGCACGAAAACCACAAGTTTTACCTTATCCAAAACCGGATCCATGGGTACCACCTGTTACAGTCACAGGGGTTAATATTATTTTCGTTGTGGATATTTCTGAATCTATGTTTGAAGGAGGGGGCCTTGAACCTGGAGGTCGTGTTAGAAACTTATTAGTTGCCACAGCAAATGAAATCGAACGTTATGCTAAAGCTGCTAAAATCCCATGTAAAGTATCATTAGTAGCCTATGCTGATCCTACAGACAGAGCAGGAAAGAATAGGCCGAACTTTTGGAGAATTCTACTGAATAAAAGTGTAGATGTACAAGGATTAGCACAAGCATTTTCTGATATTAGTACGCTAACATTTAATCGAGGATCGGATTTCCCTGAATCTGGTATGTCTGCAATTTATCATTCAATTGATCAAGTGATAGATAAAAGTGTAATAAATGGTAAACCCGTAGAGAATTCTCTTATTCTTGTATCAGATGATAGACAAAAGTTAGAGGGCAGTAGCGAACCTTCACATCGCCTGTATAAAGAAGTTACATACGATCAGGTTGACGGGAAGCTAAATAGCCTTAAAGTATTTAATCGTTATGCGTTAGTGCCTATGAAAACTATATATACAGTTCTTCCAGGAAGAAAAGGACCTGGGAAAATAGGGCCAGGGAATTGGAATAGTCCTATCATTCCTTTCTTTAGACAGTGTAGAGAGTACTTCCATGTAAGCTCTTTAAAAGATGTAAGCGATTGGATCACTTGGACATTAGATCCTACTAAGGCTCCGAAAAAAAAGTGAGGAGGAAGTGATAATGACAATTAGATTTGGAGATTTGTATGAGGAAATCTTAGCTATTGAAGATGCTATGCAGCGTATGAGAGATGATATAGCTAGTTCAGATTGTTCCTCTATTACAAAATGTCGTTTGGAAATAGAATTAGAGATGCTTGAACAAAAATTATATGAATTAGAACGTACAAATATAGATTTTGAATTATTAAACTTTGTTACAATTATAGAATCTATTGAAAGATGCTTTAATTGTATTGATATTCCAGGTGAATTATCTCATGATATAGCTCCTGTACCATATGATACAGCAAGCAATTGCGGAGGTAAAAAGAGACAATTATCACTTAAAGATATTGAGTTAATTAAAGTATTTGAGATGAGTACTAGAAAGCCCGACAAACGACCAAATGTATTTGAATTTGTTAAGAGCGCAATGCCGTATAAAATCCTTACAATTGCATCAGAGAAGTATATTGTATCGTATGACTCGTTACGTAATGGTATTGCGGTTAAAGGGTTCAATAGGCAAACAGGGGAGTCAGTAACGAACTTTGGAAATATTTCTAGAATTGATGTGAAATTAAATGATTCGGCGCGTCAGAAATATGGCGTAGAATGGGTAACTGCATGTAAGGTTTTATTAACAACACCTACACCAATGGTTAGTATTGCACCGTTATCGTTAGCTATTGATGGTAATCCGAGCACCATGCCTAGGGTTGAATATACAAATGAGGCAGAAGTTGAAATGGTATTTCAATTTTTTGTATAGATAATTAGGAACTAAAGAAGATAAAAAAACGTACAGAAGTGTACGTTTTTTTATTATTATCTCATTTAATCAAAGTGGCAATTATAATGTTTAATTTTTAAGTCATTTTCTATCATTCCTTTCGAGAGGACTCCCACCTCTAAACGTAAGTGAAGGTGGTGAGGTGAATCGAAAGAAATATTTTATTTTCGAGAAAAAAACGGAAACGTATGTTCTTTTTTGCTATAATATCCTTAACAAGGAGGTGAATAAAATGACAAAGGAAAATCCATCAAACTATAAAACTCTTCAAATTTGGATTAAAAAAGGGCATCGTATGTATTCTTATTTTCAAGAATGTTGTCATAACGCTAAGAACATGTACAACACCACAAACTTTTATATACGCCAGGTGTACACTGGATTAGCACAAGAAAAAGAGTTGCAGCCTTTGCAAAAAGAAGTTCTGGATCATATTCATAAAAATATTGGTAAGATGAATGACACACAACTTCTTGCCTATCAGAAGAAATTGGAAAAAGAGAAAGTAAAGCCTAAAGAAGAACAGA
>NZ_QPET01000024.1:0-174199 GCF_008368855.1 Bacillus sp. TE8-1
GCACCGGTAGCACCCGTGTTACCCTGAGGTCCAGTAGCGCCGGTAGCGCCCGTGTTACCTCGAGGCCCAGTGGCGCCGGTAGCACCAGTAGCACCCGTGTTACCTTGAGGTCCGGTAGCACCAGTAGCGCCGGTAGCGCCCGTGTTACCTCGAGGCCCAGTGGCGCCGGTAGCACCTGTGTTACCTTGAGGTCCAGTAGCGCCGGTAGCGCCCGTGTTACCTCGAGGTCCAGTGGCACCGGTAGCACCAGTAGCACCCGTGTTACCTTGAGGTCCAGTAGCGCCGGTAGCGCCCGTGTTACCTCGAGGTCCAGTGGCACCGGTAGCACCAGTAGCGCCTGCTGGTCCAGTAGGTCCGGTAGGTCCTTGAATAAACGAAGCGGAATTAACTAGAGCAGTTTGTAATGCTGCTATTAATTTAAGGAGCTCTTGAAGTGTGCAAGGGTCAATTCGGAATAATTTTGTAATGTATAGTAAATAGTTAATGAGATTTTGAAGCTCAATAAATACAGCGCTTGCTACAAAGGTTGGATTTCTTAATATAGTTATTAAGTTTTTAATGATAGCTAACCCTTGTGCTTTCAGGGAGGAAGTAGCGTCTAGTGAACAAATAAATTTACTCAGTAGGTTCAATGTATCGATTAGATCTTCAATATTTTGGGGAGATGGATTTGCGAAAAGTGTTGGGATTATTTTTGTTAAATCAATAATAATCGCACGAAATGTTCTAAGTTGAGCTTTAGTAATTGGGATTGATGGAGTATTTGGGATTCGTCCGGCGCTACTTGGAAAGCATGGTTTGGAGAATTTGTTTTGATTGTCGTTATAACGAGACATTAAATCTCTCCTTTCTCACGAAAATGTGAACGAAACTCATCATAGTAGATGCAGAAATTAGTTAAATGGTCATAGTAAAATCGTTTGTTTAAAGAAAAAATAGAAAAAACGCCTTACAATAAGGCGTTTTTTCTATTTTCTGCGTATTGATAATATCGCTTTAATGAAATTTTTGATTTGAATCCAGCGAGTTTTATAATTTCTGATTCAGGAGTTTCTTTTTTTATTAAGTTTAAAATATAGGTGTTACGAAAATGTTGTCCTGAAATTCCTTTACGTAAATTGGCTCTAGCCACTTCGAGGCGAATCATTTTTTGTATAGCAATTTCCGTTAATGCCTTTGGTGCATCATTTTCATATACCCACCTGTATGTTCCACGGTTAAAATCGAATGCGACAAATAATGGATCATCACTATGGTATTTAGGACGAACTGGTTCCGGGATGCTTTTGTAATAATTATATAGTTGTTTTTTGTCTTCTTTTGCTAATGTAATTGTTCTTTCTACACCTGCGGTTGCTGGGATTGATAATGTGTTAGTTTCAAAGTGAACGTGATGCATTGTTAATGCTGTAAGTTCCTGTAAGGATAAACCGTAGTCAATCAATAGATTTAAAATAGCAATATTGCGATCCATTAATAAGGGGCGCACAGGAAGTTGTTTTTCTGAAAGTCCTTCTAATGAAGTGACTATATACTTTAACCTTTTTTCTTCATCAGGTGAAATGAAATCTTCGTTACGAAGTGTACGGTCTGGTTGAATAGATATCTCCATATTTTTCAATGGATTAGGAATGTTTAGAAAATGATGCATTCTATTTAGTACAATAAATACACGATGCATCGTTTTTTCTGAGTAATGTCGATTCGTTTTTAAATCGGAAAAGTAATCTTCGTAGTCTTTTGTACAAAGTGTAGCCCATATATTACTGGAAGGGAGCTTTTTGTTTTTTTCTAACCAATGTCCGAAGTCTTCAACGTCATAAACATAACGTTTAATAGTTGAGGGTTTTCGGCCTTTATTCAATAAAAAAATAGAAAAGGCTTGTATTGTATCATGGAATTCCGTTGTCTCCATAGTCCCACCACCTTAATTATTTCTTATATTATAGCAAACTTTTCTGAAAATAGGCATTTACAAGGGGGACAGGAATAATAATATTTGGTGAGTGGATAAAATGAGGTGATTGTATGGAACAATCGATGCGAAAGAAAAACAACAATCAAATTAATATTGTGTTAAACCATCGAAAGAAAATTTCTTTGCCAGCCGCAGAAAATAAAACGGTAATTTCAAATGAAACTGCAATTAAACATGAAATGCTGCAGAGAATTGAAGAAGAGATGGGGAAGCTTGTTGGGATGGATGATATAAAAAAGATAATAAAAGAAATATATGCTTGGATTTATGTGAATAAAAAAAGACAAGAGAAGGGATTGAAGTCAGAGAAGCAAGTACTTCATATGCTGTTTAAAGGGAATCCAGGTACAGGGAAGACAACTGTTGCTAGAATGATAGGGAAATTGCTGTTTGAGATGAATATTCTATCGAAAGGCCACTTGGTTGAAGCTGAACGTGCTGATCTTGTAGGAGAGTACATCGGCCATACAGCTCAAAAAACAAGAGACTTAATAAAAAAAGCAATGGGAGGTATTTTGTTTATTGATGAGGCGTATTCTTTAGCTCGAGGAGGAGAGAAGGACTTTGGAAAAGAAGCAATTGATACGCTTGTAAAACATATGGAAGATAAACAACATGGTTTTGTATTGATTTTAGCTGGATATTCAAGAGAGATGAATCACTTTCTTTCATTAAATCCAGGGCTGCAATCTCGTTTTCCATTTATTATTGAATTTGCGGATTACTCGGTAAATCAGTTGTTGGAAATTGGGAAAAGAATGTATGAAGATCGTGAATATCAGTTATCGAAAGAGGCTGAATGGAAATTTAGGGATCATTTACATGCTGTAAAGTATTCGTCGCAAATTACATCGTTTAGTAATGGGCGGTATGTACGGAATATTGTTGAAAAATCAATTCGTACACAGGCGATGCGGTTGTTGCAAGAAGATGCCTATGATAAAAATGATTTAATTGGAATATCGAGTATGGATTTGATGCTCGAAGAGGAGACGCACAGTACATAAACTGTGCGTCGATTTTTGTGTATAAGTTCGTTTACTCTTTTTTTTCTTTTTCTTGGTGTACTTTATGGAAGTGTTCCATTTTAGCGCTCTTTTCGTGTGCTGAATTAGGATCGTGTCCAAATTGATTTACTGAGCTTTTTTGAGCTCCTTTATTAACGTGGTTTGTCATTTGTATTCACCTCACTTTAAAAATTAGTATAAACATTATATAAAGAAAAAATCGTTAGAAAAGAAAAACCTCTTTACGATATGTAAAGAGGTTAGATTGCTATTTATGGATTGAACGTTCTTTCGTTTCGATACGTCTGTGTGGTAAATGCCATTTGTAATGAATAGAAACCATGCGGAAGCAAACAATTAAAATGAATAAAATGTAAAGAGCCCAATCGCTAACAATAATTTGAGCGCCAATTAAAAAACCTGCTAAAATTGTCCAAAAGGCATATACTTCAGCTCGAAGAACGAGAGGTTTCCTGCGGGCTAAAAGATCGCGAATGATACCGCCGCCAATACCAGTTAAAACAGCTGCTACAATTGTGGCGCTAATTGGTAAATTTAATTTTTGGGCATATAATGCTCCTTGTACAGCAAATGCTGATAAGCCGATAGCGTCAGTGATATTTTCCCACTTTTTCCAATGTCTAATTAACTTATTTGGAAAAAGAAAAATAATAGTCATTGATAAAAGTGCGATTTGGAATAACATGTCTTGTTGCCAAAACGCGACAATCGGATAACCGATTAATAAATTACGAAGGGCACCTCCCCCAAATGCGGTTGCCATTCCTAAAATATACACCCCGAAAATATCATAATCCTCTTCCATTGCAACAATGGCTCCGCTTAGTGCGAAAGCGATTGTGCCTATGATGCTAAAAATCTCCCATGCCATGAATTTTCTCCCCCGCTAACTAGATGAAATGTGCTTCCTCTGCTATTATATTAGAAGGTTTAAATTTCGAAAAGGATGAGTGAACATATTTGATGGAAGAAAAAGAAAAAGTCATATTAGTAGGCTGTCAATTGCCACAAGATGATGATGAAAAATTTATGCATTCCATGAAAGAGCTTGCATCACTAGCGAAGACTGCACGAGCAGAATTGTTAGTGTCAACAACGCAAAAACGACCAAAGTTTCATCCGGCAACTTACATAGGTAAAGGGAAATTAGAAGAGCTTACAATGTTAACTGAAGAATTAGAGCCGGATGTTATTGTATTTAATAATGAATTAACGCCGAGTCAAATTCGGAATTTATCCTCAGTATTAAATGCGAGAGTAATTGATCGAACGCAACTAATACTGGATATTTTTGCGCAACGTGCGAAGTCGAGGGAAGGTAAGCTTCAAGTAGAATTAGCTCAGTTGCAATATACAATGCCGCGTCTTATGGGGCAAGGATTGTCCTTATCGCGTCTTGGTGGTGGTATTGGAACGAGAGGACCAGGTGAGACGAAATTAGAGACGGATCGTCGTCATATTCGATCCCGTATTGATGAAATAAAGAAACAACTTGCAGTTGTTGTGGAACATCGAAAAAGATATCGTGAGAGAAGAAAAGATAATAAAGTATTTCAAGTTTCGTTAATAGGGTATACAAATGCAGGGAAATCGACACTGTTTAATAGATTAACGGAAGCTGATACGTTTGAAGAAAACCTTCTGTTTGCAACATTAGACCCAACGACGAGGAAGATGCCGTTACCTTCTGGTTATACAGTATTACTAACTGATACTGTTGGTTTTATACAAGATTTACCCACTTCATTAATCGCTGCTTTTCGTTCGACACTGGAAGAAGCGGGGGAAGCAGATGTCATTTTACATGTAGTTGATTCCGCGGATCCTAACTACATAGGGCATGAAAAAACAGTAAAACGATTATTATCAGAACTTGAAATTAACCATATTCCTATTATTACGTTATATAATAAAAAAGATGAATTACATCAAAACTTTATTCCGTTTCCGAAAAGTGATTTCTTAATGACTAGTGCTTTTGAAGAAAGTGATTTATTGCGTATAAAAGAAGCGATAGAAACGAAGATGAAGAAAGAAATGGATTGTTATCGAGTGGAAATCCCTCCGAGTGAAGGTAAGTTGTTAACGCTTTTAAAGACGGAAACTCTATTAGCAAAGATGGAGTTTCTAGAAGATAAATTTGTATATGATTGTGCAGGGTATATTTTTACTCATTCATCGCTTAATGTGCAATTAAAGAGATTTTTAGTGGAAGAAGGAGAAAATAAAAATGTTTGATCGTTTGAAAAATGGAGAAAAAATTGCTCCAATTGTAAAAGAAGTAGAGAGTCAGATTACAGAAGTACATAAACGTGCGGATGAAGTGATTGAAAGCAATCAGTTTCGTGTATTAGAAAGTTTTCGGAAACATAAAATTAGTGACTCGCATTTTATCCCGACAACAGGTTATGGTTATGATGATATTGGCCGTGATACGTTAGAAAAAGTGTATGCTGATGTATTTGGGGCGGAAGCTGGACTTGTTCGTCCGCAAATTATTTCAGGTACTCACGCTATCTCTACAGCGTTATTTGGTATTTTACGCCCGGGAGATGAGTTATTGTATATCACTGGGAAACCGTATGATACGTTAGAGGAAATTGTTGGTGTACGTGGGAAAGGTGTAGGTTCATTTAAAGAATATAATATCGGTTACAATGCAGTTCCGCTAACTAGTGCTGGGCTTGTTGATTTTGAGGCTGTTGCAGCGGCGATTCATAATAATACGAAAATGATCGGTATTCAGCGTTCGAAAGGTTATGCTACTCGTCCATCGTTTACTATTTCTCAAATTAAAGAGATGATCGCGTTTGTTAAAGAAATTAAACCTGATGTTGTTGTGTTTGTAGATAACTGTTATGGCGAGTTTATTGAAGAGCAAGAGCCATGTCATGTTGGTGCAGATTTAATGGCGGGTTCGCTTATTAAAAACCCGGGCGGCGGAATTGTTAAAACTGGTGGTTATATTGTCGGGAAAGAACAGTATGTTGAAGCGTGTGCATATCGTTTAACGTCTCCGGGAATTGGTGCGGAAGCTGGAGCGTCTTTATACAGTCTGCAAGAAATGTATCAAGGGTTCTTCTTAGCGCCACATGTTGCAGGACAAGCGCTGAAAGGTGCAATTTTTACAGCTGCGTTTTTAGAAAAGTTAGGAATGAACACGTCACCAGCGTGGAATGCGCCAAGAACAGACTTAATTCAATCGGTTCAATTTGATGATAAAGACCGTATGATTGCCTTCTGCCAAGCGATTCAATATGCATCTCCAATTAATTCGCATTTTACTCCGTATGCAAACTATATGCCAGGTTATGAAGATGATGTAATCATGGCGGCGGGAACGTTTATTCAAGGTGCAAGTATTGAATTGTCTGCTGATGGTCCAATTAGACCACCGTATGTTGCGTATGTGCAAGGTGGCTTAACGTATTCGCATGTTAAAATTGCGATTTGTTCTGCGATTGACGAATTGATTGAAAAGAATTTATTAATAATTTCTTAATGGGAAGCTGTCGATTTTGGCAGCTTTTTTCGTATAAAAGTAATGATTTATGCGATTAGAAAAAAGAATGAAAAAATTCATAAAAAAATTATAAAAAATCATGTAAGAAAAGCTAACATCTATTGACACTAAACATAACATGGTATAAAATGAGAAGCAGTTAAGGCGAAGGAGGAACTGAAAAATGAAAGAAGATAGACGTTCTGCCCCGCTGTTTCCTATTGGTATTGTTATGGATTTAACACAATTGTCTGCACGTCAAATTCGCTACTATGAAGAGCATAATCTTGTTTCTCCAACCCGTACAAAGGGGAATCGTAGATTATTTTCATTTAACGATGTAGATAAGTTGTTAGAAATTAAAGATTTGTTAGATCAAGGCCTGAATATGGCTGGTATTAAACAAGTGTTACTAATGAAAGAAAATCAAACAGAAGCAGTGAAAGTAAAAGAAGAAACGAAAGAAATTTCAAAAACTGAGCTTCGCAAAATACTTCGAGATGAACTACAACATACAGGTAGATTCAATCGAACTTCATTGCGACAAGGTGACATTTCAAGATTTTTTCACTAAAGATAACTGATTCTGAAGGCGATTAGAGGGACTAAGGAGGAATTTATAATGTCTAGATACACAAAAGAAGATATTTTCCGTTTGGCGAAAGAAGAGAATGTAAAGTATATCCGTTTACAATTTACGGACCTTTTAGGGGTAATTAAAAACGTAGAGATTCCAGTGAGACAATTAACGAAAGCTCTTGATAACAAAATGATGTTTGATGGATCTTCGATTGAAGGTTTCGTACGTATTGAAGAGTCTGATATGTATTTATATCCTGATTTAGACACTTGGGTAATTTTCCCTTGGACAGCTGAAAAAGGTAAAGTAGCTCGACTAATCTGTGATATTTACAATGCAGATGGCACTCCATTTGATGGAGACCCACGTAACAACTTAAAACGTGTGTTAAAAGAAATGGAAGCTTTAGGATTTTCAGACTTCAATCTTGGACCAGAGCCAGAATTCTTCCTATTTAAGGTTGATGAAAAAGGAAATCCAACATTAGAACTAAACGATAACGGTGGATACTTCGACCTTGCGCCGATGGATCTAGGGGAAAACTGTCGTCGTGATATCGTTCTTGAACTTGAAGAAATGGGATTTGAAATTGAAGCATCTCACCATGAGGTTGCTCCAGGACAGCACGAAATTGACTTTAAATATGCAAATGCAATTCGCTCATGTGATGACATTCAAACATTCAAACTTGTTGTAAAAACAATTGCTCGTAAACATGGTTTACACGCAACGTTTATGCCAAAACCGCTATACGGTGTGAACGGTTCAGGTATGCACTGTAACTTATCATTATTTAAAAATGGTGAGAACGTATTCTTTGATGCAAACGGTGACTTACAATTAAGTGATGATGCTCGTCACTTCATCGCAGGTATTTTAAAACATGCACCAGCATTTACAGCGATAGCAAACCCAACTGTAAACTCATATAAACGTCTAGTACCTGGATATGAAGCGCCTTGTTACGTAGCATGGTCTGCACAAAACCGTAGTCCGTTAGTACGTATCCCTGCATCTCGTGGTATTAGTACACGCGTAGAAGTGCGTAGTGTTGACCCAGCTGCAAACCCATATTTAGTAATGGCTACATTATTAGCTGCAGGTCTTGATGGAATTAAAAACAAATTAACTCCACCAGCAGCAGTAGATCGTAACATCTATGTAATGACAAAAGAAGAGCGCGAAGAAGCAGGTATCGTTGACTTACCAGCAACATTAGCGCAAGCATTAGTTACATTACAATCTAATGAAGTAGTATGCGGTGCACTAGGAGAACACTTACTTGAGCACTTCATCGAAGCGAAAGAGATTGAGTGGGATATCTTTAGAACACAAGTTCACCAATGGGAACGCGATCAATATATGTCTCTATACTAAGAGGCTTGAACCCTTGATACAACTCGTATCAAGGGTTTTTTAATTCCCTATTATTACAATTTTATGTGGTTGCAAAATGAAAAACAACCACATAAAAGCCAATAATTAATAACAAGTAGTGATATCATAGAAAAACATTATCAGATAAACGTAAGTTTTATATAATTTATGAACTAAAAAAGCCTTGATACTACGGTATCAGGGCTTTTTTAGTGAAGTTATTGGATATATTAACTACTAGATAATGGATTGTTTTTGGTTATTTTGAATCATGTTACTAAGAAAATCTTTTCAAAAGAATTGATTTTATCTTTTTTAAATCACTTGTGCTATAACTTAATAATTCTTTACTGCCTGTACAACGCGAGCGATGATTTTTATGTCCTCATCTGCAAGGCTATAAGTTTGTGGCTTGTGAATCAGATTATCACTCAATGATATTAACGTAATGATGCTTAGTTATAACGCAGTCTTATTCAGGATTTCGTTAGTTCATTTTCTAAATTTAGGGAATAAATATAGTTTAGTACCTTGCAATAAACAATACTAAGTGGTATATTATGGATAAAACAGGTACCGTGTATTGAACAGTACTAAGATAGGAAAGGAGGATGGCACTTGAACGTTCAATTTAAAAAAGGTGTGCTTGAACTTTGTGTATTAGCACTTGTAAAACGTAAAGATAGTTACGGTTATGAACTTGTTCAGCAAATTTCTAATAAATTTTTAATATCGGAAGGATCAGTATACCCTTTATTACGTCGTTTGACGAAAGAAGGGTATTTTCAAACGTATTTAAAGGAATCTACGGAAGGGCCACCTCGTAAATATTATCAATTAACAGAGCAAGGGGAGACGCAATTTCATTTGTTAGTAACAGAATGGCGTGATTTTGCGAAAGGGGTACAAGAAATTATTGAAGGGGTGGAATGGGATGAGTAAAGAAGGGTTTCTTAAAGAATTATCAAGTTATCTTAGAAAGTTACCAGAGGAAGAGAGGCAAGATATTTTATTGGATTATGAAGAGCACTTTCAGTTTGGACTAGAAGAGGGGAAAACTGAATCGGAAATAATACAGGGCCTTGGTTCTCCGAAAGTAATCGCGAAAGAATTACTTGCGATGTATCGCTTCGATGAAATGAAAAAAAATCCATCGACTTCAAATGTGACAAGAGCTGTTATGGCAGCGATTGGACTTAGTTTGTTTAATTTTATTATTGTGTTAGGCCCGTTAGTCGCAATTATTGCTTTTATATTTTCTTTTTGGATCGGTGGTATTGCTAGTGTAGTAACACCACTTTTCGTTATTGGAAAAGTATTTATGGGTACTTTTATATGGTTGGATCTTTTCGTTAGTATAACGTTTGTTGGAGTAGGTTTATTGTTATGTATTATCGCTTTTTATAGTACAAAGTGGTTTAAGAGATTGTGTGTACGATATGTAATATGGAACTTCAAAATGATAAAAGGAGAGTAAATGATGAAAAAACTATTTTTAATCGCTATCGCTTGTATCGTTATTGGAGTAATAGGAATTTCCCAAACATATGAAAAAGCAGTACAAACTGCTGAAAAAGGCGATAAAGAAAATGTAATTAAAAACAAAACATTAAAAAATATAGAAGTTAAGTTAGATGCCGGGGATATTATTGTTCAAAAATCTCCTGACTCTTCTTTTTATGTAAAGCAATCGGGAGATGTACGTAAACAAGAGATTCGTATCGCAGAAGATGGTGACACATTAAAAATTATTGGGGAAAGAGAAAAAGGTGCTTCATTTGATTTTTCTTTTTACGATTTTAGGTTTCAAACGTCTAAATTGACTCTACTTGTGCCCGAACGCTCTTACCAAGATGTAAAAGTAAATTCATCTGCTGGACAAATCGAAATGAGTGATGTGAAAAGTGATAGCGTAAGTGTTAGAACACTTGCTGGAGAAGTAGAGTTGAAACAAGTAACGGCTAAGAATGTGGAGGGATCGACAAAAGCTGGTGAGGTGAACTTTAAGAAGGTATTAGGGAAAGTGACCGCAAAAACAACAAGTGGGGAAATAAATATTCAAGATCATGATTCTAAATATAATCTAGAAGCAAGTTCAACTGCGGGAGATATAGATATTACTTTATCGGAAAAACCACAAGATGCGGTAATTACTGGGCAAAGTGCTGCGGGAGATGTAACGATTTTTAATGAAGAAAATAAAAATGTAACAATTGGAAATGGTAGTAAAAAGATTAGCGGTAAAACGGCTGCGGGAGATGTGACGATTGAAACTCGTTAATAAGAAATAGAATGCATGGAAATCTATCAAAATACAAAAAGAAGATAATTACCGTATATAAATAAGGTAATTATCTTCTTTTTGTTATTTTTAATGTAAATCACGATATACGCCAATTACTTTCCCGATAACTGACACTTGTTTTAAAATGATAGGTTCTAATGAAGAGTTTTCTGGTTGTAGACGGAAATGGTCTTTTTCTTTATAGAAACGTTTAACTGTTGCTTCGTTATCCTCTGTTAAAGCGACTACAATTTCACCATTATATGCAGACTGCTGTTGGCGAACAACAACTAAATCTCCATCGAAAATACCAGCTTCAATCATACTATCTCCAGAAATACGTAACATGAACACTTGGTCTGCTCCAGCAACAATACTAGCTGGAAGTGGGAAATGTTCTTCTACGCTTTCGACCGCTGTAATTGGTAAACCAGCAGTGACTTTTCCGACAATTGGAACTTGAATAACAGATTGTGTTTCCGTATCCATTCGGTCTTCACCTAAAATTTCAATGGCACGTGGTTTTGTTGGATCGCGTCGAATGTATCCTTTTTCTTCTAATCGTGATAAATGTCCGTGCACTGTAGAACTAGAAGCGAGGCCGACTGCTTGACCAATTTCACGTACGGAAGGTGGATATCCTTTTTCTTGTACTTTTAGCTTAATAAAGTCGAGAATGTCTTGCT
The DNA here is from genome assembly GCF_008368855.1 of Bacillus sp. TE8-1. NCBI lineage: Bacteria > Bacillati > Bacillota > Bacilli > Caryophanales > Bacillaceae > Bacillus > Bacillus sp. TE8-1. The sequence continues at coordinate 11,436 of NZ_QPET01000024.1, forward strand.
GGCGTTTCGTTAACTTTTCCATGTTTTCTAACACCTCGTTTTCTTTCATTTTTCTTATTAATAAGTATAACATGTGAAAAAACATTCTACAAACATAAGTTCGAACAAATGGCGGATTTATGTTACACTATAGGGAAATAATAGGGAGAAAGAGGGGTTCAAAATGAATGCAATTATTTATGCACGTGTGAGTACAACGAAAGAAGCGCAAGAAACATCATTATTACGTCAAAAAGATGAATTATTGCATTTAGCTGAGCGCTATCAAATGAATGTTACTAAGGTGATTGAAGAGCAGGCTAGTGGATATACAATTGAACGTGACGGTATATTAGAGGTGTTGGATACAATTCGAGACGAACAAATTGATGTGTTACTTATACAAGATGAAACGCGTCTTGGTAGAGGAAATGCGAAGATCGCGTTAATGCATTGTTTACATAAAGAAGGCATAAAAGTATATACGCATACACATAATGGTGAATTACAATTGTCGGATTCTGATTCAATGGTATTAGATATTATTGGTATTGTTGAAGAATATCAAAGAAAGATTCATAATTTGAAAATTAAACGAGGTATGCAACGTGCAGTAGAAAAAGGTTATCGTCCAGAAAAAAATTTAAAAAATCGTCATTTAAGTGTAGGAAGAGAGAAAAAAGAAGTGCCAATTGAGGAAATTGTACGTTTGCGAAAAAGTGAACTCACGTTTGAAGAAATTGCAGCAACATTACGTGGATTTGGTCATAATGTTTCAAAGGCGACTGTACATCGTAGATATGTAGAGTATACGAAGCAATTGCTTGATAAAGAAGAGTAACTATTGTATGATAATAATCAGTTTTGATTAGAAGGGGGATTCGAGATGATTAATCACGAACTCGTTGAACGCATTAACTTCTTAGCGAAAAAAGCAAAAGCTGAAGGTTTAACTGAAGAAGAGCAACGTGAGCGTCAATCGCTACGTGAACAATATTTAAAAGGATTTCGTCAAAATATGTTAAACGAACTTAAAGGTATTAAAGTTGTTAACGAAGAAGGTACAGATGTTACACCGACGAAATTAAAAGCTTTAAAAAAGCAAGATAATGCAAGATTAAATTAAAAGATGGGCGAAGCCCATCTTTTTTATATGTAAAAATCGTTATTTAATAACTTTCCAGTTGTTATTAACTGTTGCTTCTATCGTTTTATGTTCCAATATATAATTAGCGATAAGTTCAGACATATCTGTGGGGATATCTTTTACTACCGGTTTGTTTTGAAACATAAAGAAATTTCCCCCGCCACTTGCACGATAATTATTCATTACAACGTCATATTCTTCATTCATATTAAGAGGAGCACTGTTATGCTGTAAAGATTCTACTCTTTCACCAATTGGTTTTGAAATGTTTAATACGTATGAAATCCCTTCCCACATATCATAATTATAATGTTGTGGCTTTGGTTCTATGTAGGTAGGACTTACGGTGATGGATCCATCTGTTTTTAATGTGAAATAAGAAGCAGAGAGTTCAAGAGCATTTTTTATGTCCGCTCCAGTTAGTCTAATTACTTTTAATGTGTTCGGATAAATATAATTAGAAACGATGTCACGCATTGTTACATGTTCCGGGAAACCTGGAGATGTATTATGGAACAAACTTGTACAAGAAATTGATACATTAGCTATATCCATCTGTATTTTATTTATGAATTCGATAAAAGGATGATCATGCAAACGAGTTTGCATAGCATCTGAAATTTGCATATCCCCCTGAATGATTCCAATAGGTTGATCAAGCCACTTTTGTGTTTTCTCTTCGTAATCGGCTACCAATGAAAGTACATCTTGGTCAGCCTCAACTCCTTGTACAGATAATAATTCAGAAGAACTCTCTTTTTTAACCCATTTATGTTTTGTTTTTTCGAATGTTATTTTTACTTTTCCAACTGAGTTTCCATTACATCCGGTCTGTAAAATTGTTACACCGTTAGCCATTGTGTGAGCAATTTCCCGGTGCTGGTGGCCTGTTAATAAAATATCTATGTCTTCAATTTCATGGCACATTGCATATCCTTGGTTTTCTCCTGTTAAAACTTCAGTCGGTACCCCGGTTTGTAAATCTCGTTCAACTCCCCCGTGATACGCTACGACTAGTAAATCTGGTTTCTCATGTTTGCGAATGTAAGAAACCCACTTTTTCGTTGTTTCTAATGCATCTTCAAATTGTAAGTCTTTAATGTGATGGGGTTGTTCCCAATTGGTAATGTAGTGCGTTGTCACCCCTAAAATAGCAATTTTTATATTGGATTCAATCTGTTTGATTATATAAGGTTTTCCGAAATAAGGCTTCTTTATGTTTTTATCTAAAATGTTTGCTGATAGGTACGGGAAGTTCGCAGTAGTCACAGCATTATTTAATATATCCATCCCGTAATTAAACTCATGATTGCCGATAATTGCAGCGTCATACTGTAAGTAATTCGCTAATAAGGACATTGGGTTTTTTTTGTTTTTTTCGTATGTAACATAATGATAAGTAAATGGTGTTCCTTGAATAAAGTCGCCATTATCAATTAAAAGAACGTTTGTATTTTGGGAACGTTCTTTTTTTATAAGAGTAGAAATTTTAGCTAAACCAAGTTCTGCTGGGGAGTTATCTTGGTAGTGAATAGGATAAACAGTGCCATGTATATCGCTTGTTAATAAGATGTTTAAAGTTACAGTTTGATTTTGTTCCAATATGACTCACCTTTTCTATTGTTATCTTCCAATTCATCATATCAAATATGTGAAGAGAATTTTAATGTGAGTGTATAGAATGTGTAAAGATTCTGTAAATAATCAATTATTTGTAAAAATATGTGATATATTTCTTCATGTTTATGAAAGGTTATTTTATAACAATGAAAAATGGAGGCATTAATATGTTGAAAAAAGTTTTTGCAATGAGCACAACAGTTGTACTAGCAGCGGGATTATTAAGTGGCTGTGGAACGAAGGAATCAAGTGCAAGTAAAAATGAAGATACGAAAAAAGGGTATGTACCGAAGACTTTAAATGTTCAATTTGTTCCTTCTCAAAATGCAGATACGTTAGAGGCGAAGGCAAAACCGCTTGAGAAGCTATTAAGTGATAAGTTAAATATTCCAGTAAAAGTTAGTATTTCAACGAACTACAATACAATTGTAGAAGCGATGGCATCTAAACAAGTAGATGTAGGATTTTTACCGCCAACAGCGTACGTATTAGCACATGAAAAGAAGGCTGCAAATGTAATTTTACAAGCACAACGTTTTGGAGTAGAGGATGAAACAGGAGCTCCTACAAAAGATTTAGTAGATTATTATAAATCTGAGTTTGTTGTTAAAAAAGACTCTAATATAAATAGTGTAAAAGATTTAAAAGGTAAAAAGATTGGTTATCAAGATGTAACATCATCAGCAGGGTATGTATGGCCTGCAGCTGTTCTATTAAAAGAGGGAATTGATCCGTTAAAAGATGTGAAACCTGTTACATTAAAAGGTCACGATCAGTCGCTTATTGCTCTTTTAAATGGTGACGTAGATGCAGCTGTTGTATTCCAAGATGCTCGTAATATTGTAAAAAAAGATTATCCGAATATATTCGAGCAAACGAAAATAGTGAAATTTACGGAGAAAATTCCAAACGATACGATTTCGGTACGTTCTGATTTAGATGAAGAGTGGAGCAAGAAATTACAGGATGCTTTCATTGAAATTGGAAAAAATGAGGAAGGTCACAAAATCATTAAAGAAGTATATTCACATGAAGGATATGTTAAATCTGATGATAGTAAATTTGACATCGTTCGTGAATATGGGAAGAAAGTAAAAACGCAATAATACATATGGAAATGGCAGCTAGCTGAAAGGGAATGTTTTCAGTTAGTTTGCCGTTTTGAATACATAGAAGGTAGGTAAGATGTGTGATAGAATTTCGAAATGTCTCCAAAGTGTATCCAAATGGTACAAAAGGATTGAATAATATAAACTTGAAAATTCAAAAAGGTGAGTTTGTTGTAATGGTAGGGCTGTCCGGAGCTGGAAAGTCTACACTTCTAAAATCGGTAAATCGTCTTCATGAGATTACAGAAGGCGAAATCATGATTGAATGTGAGTCTATTACTGCTGCAAAAGGAAAAGATTTACGACGTATGCGCCGGGATATTGGTATGATCTTTCAAAGTTTTAACCTTGTAAAGCGATCAACAGTATTGAAGAATGTATTAGCTGGCCGTGTTGGATATCATTCGACATTGCGTACAACGTTAGGTTTGTTTCCGAAAGAGGATGTGGAGCTCGCATTTCAAGCGTTAAAAAGAGTGAATATTTTAGAAAAAGCATATGCACGTGCTGATGAATTATCAGGAGGACAACAACAACGTGTATCGATAGCTAGAGCATTGGCGCAAGAAGCAAAAATCATATTGGCAGATGAACCTGTTGCGTCGTTAGATCCGCTAACAACAAAGCAAGTATTAGATGATTTAAAGAAAATTAATGAAGATTTTGGAATTACAACAATTGTAAACTTACATTCTATTGCTTTAGCTAGGCAATATGCGACGCGTATTATTGGATTACATGCAGGTGAAATTGTTTTTGATGGTTTAGTAGAAGCAGCAACGGATGAAAAGTTTGCTGAAATTTATGGTGACGTAGCACAGAAAAGTGAATTGTTAGAGGTGGTAGCTAAATGAATGATGTGACGATATATTCGAAGTCGATACCGAAGCCGCCGAGTAAGTTAAAACATATGTTAACGTTTATTCTAGTCATTTTACTGTTGTGGGGAAGTAGTATACAGGTCGACGCATCATTTTCAAAGCTAGTAGTTGGTTTTCCTAATATAATGGATTTGTTAAAAGAAATGGTGCCGCCAGATTGGAGTTATTTTCAAGTTATTACAACAGCAATGCTAGATACAATACGTATGGCGATTATTGGGACGACTTTAGGAGCGATTTTAGCTATTCCACTTGCACTGTTTGCGGCAAGTAATGTGTTTACTAGTACATTTTTATACAGTCCAGCTCGATTGATTTTAAATTTTATTCGAACGATACCAGATTTATTATTAGCGGCAATTTTCGTAGCTATTTTTGGAATAGGACCACTTCCGGGTATTTTAGCTCTTACTTTTTTCTCAATTGGGCTCGTGGCGAAATTGTTGTATGAATCAATTGAATCAATTGACCCTGGCCCACTAGAAGCGATGACAGCTGTAGGGGCTAATAAGGTGCAATGGATTGTTTATGGAGTCATTCCACAAGTAAAAGCACACTTTGTTTCCTATGTACTATATACATTTGAGGTGAATGTACGGGCAGCGGCTGTCCTAGGTTTAGTAGGAGCAGGTGGTATTGGACTATATTATGATCGTACACTTGGATTTTTACAATATCAACAAACTGCATCTATTATCATCTATACTCTTGTTGTTGTATTGGTAATTGATTATGTAAGTACATTGTTGCGGGAGAAATTATAATGAGTAAAACGACGATAATCGTACCAAAACCGAAGAAACCGAGTGTGTATCGCTCGTTTATTTTTATAGCACTTACATTTGTTTATATATGGGCTTTTTCAGGAGTACCGCTAGAGGGAATAAAGGAAACGGCGGGAGAAATTACAAAAGCAATTATGACAGGGATATTGAGTCCAGACTGGTCGTATGTATCTTTGCCAGATGGTGAAGATTTATTACATGGATTAATTGATACGTTGGCAATTGCGATATTAGGTACATTTATTTCTGCATTTTTATCTGTTCCGTTTGCCTTTTGGGCGGCAACGAATATGAGTAGTGGAAAATTAACTTCAGGATCTGGGAAAATTGTACTTAGTTTTGTTCGTACGTTTCCTGAATTAGTTATGGCTCTTTTATTTATAAAAGCTGTTGGTCCAGGCTCTTTTGCAGGAGTATTAGCCTTAGGATTGCATTCTATTGGAATGTTAGGAAAACTATATTCAGAAGGAATTGAAAACATAGATAAAGGACCGACGGAAGCGTTACTAGCAACAGGAGCAAATCGTTTTCAAATACTTTGGTATGCGGTGTTACCGCAAGTGTTACCAGATTTTCTATCGTATACGTTATACAGATTTGAAATTAATGTACGATCCGCTGCAATTTTAGGGGTTATTGGAGCAGGAGGGATTGGTACACCTTTAATTTTTGCGCTGAGTTCACGGAATTGGTCTCGTGTTGGTATTATTTTATTAGGTATTATTTTAATGGTAATTATAATTGATTTGATTTCAAGCTCGATTCGGAAACGGATTGTTTAACTTATTTGAAAAGCATCGAAGTTAGATGCTTTTTTATGTTTTTAAAAACTTATTTAAAAAAGTAAGTATAGAAGGAATTTGTATAAATATACAGATAATTCCCTTTCTTTTTAAAATAAAAATAATGAAAAAGTATGTCATATTGAATGCCCATACATTCCCGGAAACATTGATTTTTTTATAAAAAATCAAAAAAATATCAACATATTTGTCGATACATGTTGTATAATCTTGCGTGGGAAGCTATCATATAAATGTATAAAACGTTTACTAATATAAGCGAAGGGAAGAATAGCATGTCACATTCAATCGAACAACTTTCTATCAACACGATTCGCACATTATCCATCGATGCGATTGAAAAAGCAAACTCTGGTCACCCAGGAATGCCAATGGGTGCAGCACCAATGGCTTATACATTATGGACTCAATTTATGAAACACAATCCAAATAACCCAACGTGGTTTAACCGTGATCGTTTCGTATTATCTGCAGGTCATGGTTCAATGTTATTATACAGTCTACTTCACCTATCTGGTTATGATGTAACAATGGATGACTTAAAGAACTTCCGTCAATGGGGAAGCAAAACTCCAGGACATCCTGAGTACGGTCATACAGCTGGTGTAGATGCAACGACTGGTCCACTTGGACAAGGTATTGCAACTGCTGTAGGTATGGCAATGGCTGAAAGACATTTAGCTGCTAAATATAACCGTGATGCGTATAATGTAGTAGATCATTATACATACGCTATTTGTGGTGATGGAGATTTAATGGAGGGCGTTTCTGCTGAAGCATCTTCATTAGCTGCTCATTTACAATTAGGTCGTCTTGTTGTGCTTTACGATTCAAACGATATTTCATTAGATGGCGATTTAAATCGTTCATTCTCTGAAAGTGTAGAAGATCGTTACAAAGCATACGGATGGCAAGTAATCCGTGTTGAGGATGGAAACGATATTGAAGCAATCGCGAAAGCAATTGAAGAAGCGAAAGCTGACGAAAAACGCCCAACGCTAATTGAAGTAAGAACGACAATTGGTTTCGGTTCTCCAAACAAATCAGGAAAATCAGCTTCACATGGTTCTCCACTTGGTGTAGAAGAAACAAAATTAACGAAAGAAGCATATGCTTGGACTGCTGAGCAAGACTTCCACGTAGCAGAAGAAGTATATGACAACTTCCGTAAAACAGTACAAGATGTTGGTGAAACTGCGCAAGCTGAGTGGAACACGATGCTAGGTGAATATGCACAAGCATACCCAGAATTAGCAAACGAATTCCAAGCAGCAATGAACGGTCAACTTCCAGAAGGTTGGGAGCAAAACTTACCGACTTATGAATTAGGATCAAAAGCAGCAACTCGTAATTCTTCTGGTGCTGTAATTAATGCAATTGCAGAGTCTGTACCATCATTCTTCGGTGGATCTGCTGACCTTGCTGGTTCTAACAAAACATACATGAATAACGAAAAAGACTTTACAAGAGATGATTACAGCGGTAAAAACATTTGGTACGGTGTACGTGAGTTCGCAATGGGTGCAGCAATGAACGGTATTGCACTACATGGTGGTTTAAAAACTTACGGTGGTACGTTCTTCGTATTCTCTGATTACTTACGTCCAGCAATTCGCCTTGCAGCATTAATGCAATTGCCAGTAACGTATGTATTCACACATGACAGTATCGCTGTTGGTGAAGATGGTCCAACACATGAACCAATCGAGCAATTAGCAGCGCTTCGTGCAATGCCAAACGTTTCTGTTATTCGTCCTGCTGATGGTAACGAATCTGTTGCAGCTTGGAGACTAGCTTTAGAATCTACAAACAAACCAACTGCTTTAGTATTAACTCGTCAAGACCTTCCAACATTAGAAGGTGCAAAAGATGATACGTATGAAAAAGTAGCAAAAGGTGCATATGTAGTTTCTGCAAGCAAGAAAGAAACGGCTGATGTAATCTTACTTGCAACTGGATCTGAAGTAAGCCTAGCTGTTGAAGCTCAAAAAGCATTAGCAGTAGACGGCGTTGACGCAGCTGTTGTCAGCATGCCATCTATGGATCGCTTCGAAGCTCAAACTGCAGAGTACAAAGAATCTGTATTACCAAAAGCAGTAACAAAACGTTTCGCAATCGAAATGGGTGCTACATTCGGATGGCACCGTTACGTAGGTCTTGAAGGAGATGTGTTAGGTATCGATACATTCGGTGCTTCTGCTCCTGGTGAGAAGATTATGGAAGAGTATGGATTTACTGTAGAGAACGTTGTTCGTAAAGTAAAAGAAATGCTTTAATGATTTTAGAAAAATCTCTCCAGCATGGAGAGGTTTTTCTATGTAAATGAGTTTTTTCGACAGAAAAAGTTTTTTATCTCTCCGCAGTCAGACAATCATTGCAAATTTTCTTATATATAATGAAGAGAAAAGGTTGTCCAGATTGGGAGTGGAAAAATGAAAACGTATGAATTGTATTTAATTCAAGAGGATATTGCGAAAGCTTATTTTGGTCGTGAATATTTGTTTTTTGATTTATTTGCTCGATTTTCAGAATCTGGGTCCCTTTCGGAGAAAAAAGTGTTATATAAGCAAATGATGTATATAACGATGCCATTGCAAGTAATGAAAATTCATCATAAATTAGAACAAGCTTTGCGCGTTCTTGGTAAATATGATAGAACACATCATACACATACACTTTATACGGGAGCGGAGTACGGCGAAATAATGGTGAAACCGCACTATATTCGTATGAATACCTCTGGAAATGTCTCTATGGAAACGACGTTCTTTGAGGTGTTAAGAAAGTGTGAATTAACATTTTTAGCTATGGATTATGAAAATACAAAGTACGGATGGCTGAATCCTCTAAAACAAGTACGAACATATGTGTAAAAAATGTCGAATTGTATCTTGTCTTATTGAAAAGGTTTTAGTACACTGTAAGGTAGACAACATGAAGGAGGAAAATATATGCCAATTTGGTTAGGTATTCTAGTGGGCGTAGTAGCACTAGTAGCAGGCGTGGCGTTAGGATTTTTCATTGCCCGCAAATACATGATGAATTACTTACAAAAAAATCCACCAATTAACGAACAAATGTTAAAAATGATGATGATGCAAATGGGACAAAAACCTTCCCAAAAGAAAATCAATCAAATGATGAGCGCAATGAACAAGCAACAAATGAAATAAGCGCTAAAAGACACTCGCTAAGAGTGTCTTTCTTTTTGTTAGTTATAGTTTTTAAAACTTTTAAAAATTCTGTATTTTTGGTAAACTGAAAACATCGCTCATTTTAAGGGAGGAGGAAAAAAATGAAAGTGTTTATGAATTTAGCGTGGTTTTTTAAACAAGAAAAACGAGCGTACATAACTGGAATTATTTTATTGTTTGGCGTTGCACTTTTAGAACTTGTAGCACCAAAAGTAATTGGAATCGTTGTAGATGAAATTAATGATGGAACATTGACGACCGATAAGTTACTAAAATGGGTTGTACTATTAGTAATTGTAGGTATTACGATGTACATATTACGTTACATATGGCGTATTATGATTTTCGGGTCTTCATTAAAATTAGCTCGCCAATTACGAAAAAATTTGTATGAACATTTTACAAAGATGAGTCCATCTTTCTATCAGTCAAATCGAACAGGTGATTTAATGGCACATGCGACCAATGATATTCAAGCGATCCAGCAAACTGCTGGAGCAGGTGTTTTGACGCTTGTTGACTCATTAGCTGTCGGAGGATGTGTACTCGTAGCGATGGGTTTTACAATTAGTTGGAAGTTAACATTATTAAGTTTAATTCCAATGCCGATTGTAGCTATTTCGACAAATTATTATGGAACTTTATTACATAAAAGGTTTCATAAAGCACAGCAATCGTTTTCGGAAATCAATGATAAAGTGCAAGAGAGTATGAGTGGAATGAAAGTGATTCGCTCGCTTGGACAAGAGAAAGAAGATTTACAGGCGTTTCGAAGAAAATCAGAAGATGTTGTACATAAAAATGTGTTAGTTGCACGTATTGATTCGTTATTTGATCCGACAATCTCTCTTATCGTTGGATTTTCTTTTTTAATCGCAGTATGTTACGGATCAGTATTAGTTGTAAGAGGTGAATTAACAGTAGGTGATCTCGTTACATTTACGACATATTTAGGTACCCTCGTTTGGCCAATGTTAGCGTTTGGATGGTTATTCAATATTATGGAGCGTGGGCGTGCTTCATATGACCGTGTAGAAAAAATTCTTTCACAAAAATCAGATGTAGTAAATAGCGAAAATGCTGTACATACAATAGCGAGCGGTAATGTTTCGTTTGCCGTTGATTCATTTTCGTATAAGAAAAATGAATTGTTACATTTAAACGATATTCACTTTGATTTGAAGAAGGGCGAAACGCTAGGAGTTGTAGGACGTACAGGCGCAGGGAAAACGACTTTATTAAAATGTTTAATCCGTGAGTATGATCATTTTAATGGTGAATTAAAAATTGGGGAGCGAGATATTCGAGATATAACACTTCATGGTGTCCGTTCTGCCATTTCATACGTGCCGCAAGATCATTTTTTATTTTCAGCAAGTATTGGTGAGAATATTGCCTTTGGAAAGGCGGATGCTACATATAATGAAATTACCAAAGCTGCAGAGATTGCTTGTATTCATAATGACATCCTCCAATTTTCAGAAGGATATGAAACAGTAGTAGGGGAAAGAGGTGTTTCGTTATCTGGTGGTCAAAAACAGCGAATCTCTATTGCTCGTGCTTTATTAACAAATGCTGAAATTTTAATTTTGGATGATTGTTTATCAGCGGTAGATGCAAAAACAGAAGAGACGATTTTAAGTGCCTTAAAGAGGGAGAGAGCAGGGAAAACGACGATTATTACTGCACACCGATTAAGTGCAATTCAGCATGCCAATCTTATTCTTGTTGTTGATGAAGGTAGAATTGTACAAAGAGGTACACATGAGGAATTAATGAAGGAAAACGGCTGGTATAAGGAAATGTATGAAAGCCAGCAATTAGAAGCTTTAGTCGAGAAAGGAGGCGTATGATGGTAGAGAAGAAGCGAAGTGATTTAAGTAGATTGCTTTCCTATATGAAGCCATATAAAGGGTTACTATCTTTAGCATTTATCTTTTTAGTTGGTGCGACAGTAACGGAAATGATGGGTCCTTTTTTAATTAAACAATTCCTCGATGAACACCTAGTACCGCGGGATTTTGAACGATCAGCGCTCGTTACTTTATTTGTAATTTACATAGTTGCTCATTTATTAAAAGTACTATTTACGTATTTAAATCTATTGTACTTTCAGAACATTGCTTTTAAGATTGTTCAAGATATGCGAGTTGAAGTATATGAACATGTTCAAAAACTGTCATTAAGTTTCTTTGATCGTACGCCGATTGGTACACTTGTATCGCGTATAACAAATGATACGGAAGCGATTAAAGATTTTTATGTCAGTGTATTATCAACATTTGTAAAAAATGTAGTCTTTTTAGTAGGTATTTTAGTAGCGATGTTTTTATTAGATGTAAAATTAGCGCTATTTTCTCTCGTATTAATTCCGATAATGTTTGCGATTATGGTATTATATCGCCGGAAAAGTGCAGCTTTTTATTTAGAAGTACGTAATCAACTAAGCGTGTTAAATGCAAAGTTGAACGAGTCCATACAAGGAATGAATATTGTTCAAGTGTTCAGACAAGAAAAACGTATGAGAAAAGAGTTTGAAGAAGTGAATAATAAACATTATAGTGCAGGGCGACGTACTTTGAAGTTAGACGCATTACTTTTACGACCAGCTACGGATTTAGTACATATTGTAGCTATTGCGTTAGTACTAGGTTTATTTGGGATTGATGCTTTAAAGAGTCCTGTTGAAGTAGGAGTTTTATATGCTTTTGTTAACTATATACATCGTTTCTTCCAACCTGTAAATGAGATGATGATGAAATTGTCCTTCTTCCAACAGGCACTTGTTTCGTCATCACGTGTATTTCATTTAATGGACGAGAAAGATTTAGCACCGGTTCAAAAAGGCAATGAGAATCTTCAAATCGTGGATGGAGATATTGAATTTAAAAATGTTACTTTTTCATATGATGGAAAGCGTGACGTTTTAAAAAATGTATCATTTCACGTGAAACAAGGGCAAACGGTTGCTTTTGTTGGGCATACTGGTAGCGGAAAAAGTACGATTATGAATTTGTTAATGCGATTTTATAATATTAAGTCAGGAAATATTGTAATAGACGGTGTAGATTTAGAAAAATTTGAAGAACGAGAAATTAGAAAGAAAATAGGACTCGTATTGCAAGATGCATTTTTATTTGCTGGAAATGTAAAGCAAAATATTCGTATGTATAATGAAGAAATTACGGATGAAGAAGTAAAAGAAGCTGCTCGATTTGTGCAAGCGAATACGTTTATTGAAAAGTTACCAAAACAGTATGAAACAGAAGTAGTAGAAAGAGGTGCAGCATTTTCAAGCGGTCAACGACAATTAATTGCTTTTGCTAGAACGATAGCAACGAATCCGAAAGTATTAGTATTAGATGAAGCAACAGCTAATATCGATACAGAAACAGAAGAGGCTATTCAAACAGCGTTGCAACAAATGCGAAAAGGTAGAACGACGATAGCCATTGCGCATAGGTTATCTACAATTCAAGATGCGGATCAAATTTTTGTGATGCATGATGGAGAGATAATAGAGAGAGGGACACATCAAGAATTATTAAGTGAGCAAGGTTTGTATTATAATATGTATTTGCTACAAAATAAAGTGAGTTTGCAAAAGGCCTTGTAATACAAGGTCTTTTTTATTTTGTATACAAAATATGTTTACTCTTTGTTTCTATAGCATAAATGTCGTGTCCTCTTATGAAACTTGTACATATTGTATGTATACGAAGTAAAAAAATGATAGGAGATTTTATATGCAAAACAGATCAAGTTCAAATGTTACGTTTATTGATGTGTCTCATTGGGAAGGGAATATTGATTGGAATGCAGTGAAGGCATCTGGAATTCCAGCAGCGTATGCAAAAGCGACAGAAGGTGTAAACTACATTGATCCTACTTTTACTAAGAATGTACAAGCAGCACGAAATGCGAATGTATTAATTGGTGCATACCATTTTGCACGCCCAGAACAAAATGATGCAATTTCAGAGGCAAAATATTTTGTGAGTATATTACAAAATAACCAGACAGACTTAATGCCAGTTCTGGATTTAGAATCACCAACAGATCCGAGTAACAGTAATTTAACTGGTAACGCTATATCGAATTGGGCAAGAAGCTTCATAAATTATGTGAAACAGGCTACTGGAAAAGATGTAATGTTATATACAGGAGTTTGGTATATTAATGAGTTCGGAATTAGCGGATTAAGTGATATACCGCTTTGGATTGCTAAATACTCGAGTACACCGCCTGCTGATGCTGGTGGATGGACAGCGTGGACAGCGTGGCAGTACACAGATTCTGGACAAATTTCAGGCGTAGGAAATTGTGATGTATCAGCTGCAGTTTCATTAGAAGCTTTAAAAGGGAATGGAGCAAGTGGTGGAGGTAATGTTTCCCCGCCTAATAATGCAACTCCAGTGTACGGGGTTGCTATAATTAATGGAGATCATGTGAATTTGAGAAGTGGACCATCTTTGCAGTCTAGTGTAATTCGCCAATTGAATCGTGGCGAAACATATGAAGTTTGGGGAGAACAAGATGGATGGCTTTGTTTAGGGACAAATCAGTGGGTATATAATGATCCGAGTTATATTCAGTATAAACATTATGTGGCGACTATTACTGGTGATAATGTAAATTTGCGTGATGCTCCATCATTAAATGGAAATGTTATAAGACAGTTACATCATGGTGAATCGTATCGAGTATGGAGCAAGCAAGATGGATGGCTTTGCTTAGGGACAAATCAATGGATATACTACGATCCAAGTTATATTCAGTATGGTGTACAATAGAGTGAAAATAAAAGGTGCCCCGTCAGAGGTGCCTTTTATTAAAAATATACAACTTTTACAAAGTCTATATCGAAACCATAGTATACTATAATAGATATATTTATAAAAAAATAATCGAACATGAAATAAAGGGGTAAAAATATGAATTATGTGCTAATAGGTGCGGTTTTAATATTATTAGCTGTAGTATTTGTGCTGTTTTATAAAAATAAACAGTTAGAATCAGAGAGTCAGCAAGTAGAATTTGAAAAGAAACAAGCGATTGAAACGTATAAAAATGAAATTGCAGCTACGGTGATAGAGCATAAAGAACAACAAAATAATTTAAAAAATATGGAACAGAAAAAATACAATGATTTACAAGTAAGTGCAAATAGAGAAATTGAAAATATGCGTATGATGAAAAATCAATTAGCTGTGCAGCATAGTAAAGAACGTAGTGAAATGCAAAATAAACATAATAACGAAATACATATGTTTCAAAAACTAATTGCAAATCTACGAGAATATACTAAAAACGGCGCTGAAATGAATACGTACGAAACATTACATTATATGAAACGAGGATTCATAGAGCAAGGCACCATATTAGATGCTGAAATTCAAATCATGCCGAATGTTTTTATTAAAAATAATAGTGAAATAAACGATAATCGAATCCATCATCTCATCTTGTGCAAAACTGGTATTTATCTACTTGAGACGAAAGAATGGGAAGAGAAATTAATTCATGGTTTAACGAAAGAAAATGCGGGTATATATTCATTTATGATTGATGAAATGGGTAAGTATCAACAAGAAGTTGAAAAAGAAGAGACATTTGAATATATAGTAGGTAAAGATTCGTCAACTATACAAGTGAAAAATGAAGGGAATCCAGTATATAGGGCGAAGAAACTATCTCAAATTTTATACAGTGGTTTGAAAGAAATGCAGGCTAATAGTATAAAAGAAAAAGTAAAACCAGTTGTATATTTTTATAATAAAAATGGAAAAGAAATAGTAGACCTTTCTAGTGAGGAAACACCTAGATTAAAAGATCGGGAGCAAATTGTAACGTTCTTTAAAAATGAAATATTAGCAGGGGAAGTAGTATATACAGTGCAAGAATTAGAACAGATTCAAGAAATGATTAGCCGGATGAATTATATAGTGAGTTAAAAGGGGAGATCTTTCTGAACGCTATGCTACGTGGCATTTTGTATGTCTCTTTTTGTTTATATATAGTAATAATGTACATTGTATTTATATTCGTCATTGATATGGTCCATATACCCTTAAGTGTAAGGAGCATTTTTGTAGTATTCATACCATTTGTTTTATTAGTCATGATTCAAAGGGCTATTTTATATGTTTCTAAAAATCGTAATGAAGAAAAGAAGCAAATGTTGGGGGGGTTAATAGTAGCACTCATACCATTAATAGTGTGCACTGTACAACTAAGTGTAAATGAATATACATCAAAGTTTAATCAAAATAGATGGTTAAATCATGCAGATAAGCGGGTACATATGGTAGATGATCTATTACAAAAATATAAATTAATAGGGAAATCAAATGAAGAAATTACACAATTGTTAGGAGCCCCAACGGAAACGAGAAGTGGGGAAGAAGGAGTTATCACTTTGTATTATCTTGGGACTGAACGTGGCTTTATTCCAATAGATAGCGAACAGCTTATTTTACAATTTGATAGAGATGGTAAAGTCATGGAATATACGGTGCATAAAGATTAAAGAAACGTGGAGGGAAGCTATATGTTATAGCTTCTTTTTTATTTTTCAATATGTCAAGGAAGGGGGAGAAGGTTTTTGAGTGGAATAAGGAATGAAAGCGGAGGTGATGCATATATATAGATGCATTGGGCGATTATTCGCCCGATTGGTGAGGGTTAATAATCAATAAGTACGGACAAAAACCCCACTGATGAAAGTTTCACTTTATCATATTGTATAAATGAAAAGGAGGTAAGACGGTGAAAGCAATCCCGACTGATGTCCTGAGTAAAGAATTGATGGAAAGAGAAGGAGTTATATCTATTACAGTAAAGGAATTTGAAAAAATAGAAGTAGCTGGAGTAGTAGTAGCTGGTCCAGCGGTTATTTTGATTAATCAAGATTAAGTACATATCATTGAAATAAAAAGCATCCATCTAGGATGCTTTTTATTTGTATGTAAGGATAAATATGATGGATAATTGTGTTACTGGAGGGAAAGTCTGTGGCAATTATTATAACAATGTTAGTAATGGGTATTTTATTAGGATTTGTTGGAGCTGGAGGAGCTGGGTTTATTATCGCGATACTCACTTTAGTATTTCATATTCCTATTCATGTTGCTCTTGCAACATCTTTAACTGCAATGGCGTTTACGACATTATCAGGTGTTGTCAGTCATTACCGTGAAGGTAATGTAGCATTTATTATAGGCGGGATTGTTGGGGGATTTGGCGCAATTGGCTCTTATATTGGTTCTAAATTTGGTTCACTTATACCAGCACATCTTCTTCATTGGTTTACAGCTGGGATGTTATTTTTATCGGCAATTTTTATGTTTATTAAATTAATTATGTTCCAAAACAAAGAACAGTCATCTTTATATAAGCATAAAAAGTTTTCCATGAACTACTTGTTGAAATGTATATGCCTTGGATTAGTTACTGGAATGATGGCTGGTTCATTTGGGATTGGTTCTGCACCGTTTATTCAGCTTGGATTAATGGTTCTATTGGGATTAACGATTCAGCAATCTGTAGGGACAACAATGCTTGTTATATTACCGATTGCAATTGGAGGCGGTCTAGGATATAGTTCGGAAGGATATTTAGATTATATATTGTTATTGCAAGTATTAATTGGGACCATGTTAGGGGCATATATTGGCGCGAAGTTTACAAATTATGCACCGCGAATGCTTTTGAGGTTTTCGATGATTATGACACCGGTTTTAGCTGGATGTATGCTATTGATGGAATAAGGTGAAATTATAATAAGTAGGGGGTTACTGCTTACAAATAGCGGGATAAAATTAATATAGCAAACTATTAATATATTTTACGAATGAATTATGTAGGTAATTCATATTTCCCATATAAAAGGATTTGTTTTAATATTATGAGTGTAAAGTTCGAGTATTCGAAGTACTACTTGAATTATATCCCTATCCCTTTTCTAAAAATGCGAACAAGTTTTGCCCTATTCTATTCAATAGTTAATTGCATAGAAATATATTGTTCGATGACCATTATGGAACGTACATAATGGGAAAATCCCGATCCTTAAAGAGGATGCCCCTAATCTTCATGTGAAAATATGATCGGATAAGAAAGCTGACCAATTTATGGTCGGCTTTCTTTTTGTTCAAAAACAATTTTTTCTTTAATTTCTGTTTGTAATAATACAGTTTTTCCGAAGCGACGTTTGCATTCCGCACGCACTTTTTCAATGGCTAGTAGCTGAGTAGTCGCGGGAACTGTGACAATAGCTTGGCGAGCCTTTCGATTTTCTTCACAAAAGACACATTCCACAACATAATTAGAAATCATATTTTCATCCTTCCAGTTTTAATTTCTAAAAAAGGATTGTCTATGAAGTTGATGTAATTTTTCGTCATTGTTTTATTATTTTCCTCTTTTTTTCAAGGGGAAAATAAAAAAGAGGGCGAATTTTAGTAGGGGAGGGATGTTTATGGAGAGATGGATAGGTAGTGCAGCGGTATGTGTAAATGAAAGAAATGAAGTTTTAATGGTACTGCAGGGCAAAGAGGGAGAAGAAAAAAGATGGTCTGTCCCAAGTGGAGGACTTGAAAAGGGAGAGACACTAGAAGAATGTTGTATCAGGGAAGTTTGGGAAGAAACAGGTTACAATGTGGAAGTGGTAAATAAAATATATGAAAAAGAGGGTATTACATACGGTGTTCCAGTGTATGTCCATTATTATTTTGTTAAACAAATAGGTGGTAATATGAAAATCCAAGATCCTGATAAGTTAATACATGAAATTGCTTGGAAAGGGATACATGAAGTTGAACAATTGTGTTTAGCTTTTCCAGAGGATTATGAATTGCTGTGCCAATATATAGATAAAGAAGCAAGTATGTAAATACTTGCTTCTTTAATGTATCCAAGACAAGAAAAGCGGAACGATAACTAAACTAGCGCCTGCTGTTAAAAGCATGGATAAACTTGCAATTGTTCCTTCCACAGGACCGATTTCGAATGCTTTTGATGTACCGGTTCCATTTGCGCTCGTTCCTAACATAATACCTTTTGCGATTGCTGTTTTAATACGGCAAATACGTATGAGAGAAGGACCGAGCAATGCTCCTGTTAAGGCAGTTAAAACGACAAATACAGCAGTTAATTGTGACATACCACCAATCATTTCTGAAATAGCCATTGCGATTGGTGTTGTTACGATATGTGGCGCTAAACTATGTTCTAGTGATGAATCAATTTGAAAATAATTTGCTAGTAGTGCTGAAGTAATGACTGATAAAAACGAACCGACAATGACATTAAGTAAGATAGCCATTCCATGTTTCTTTAATAAATCAAAATATTTATAGATTGGCCATGCAAAAGCAACTGTTGCGGGCTTTAATAATTCAGTTAACCAGTGACCACCAGATTCATATGTTTCATAAGGTGTATCTAATCCGAGCAATAAAGCAATTAAAATAATGGGACAGACGAGAAGAGGAGAAAGTAGACTCCAATTCCAACGTTGATACATTTTTTTTGATATCCAATATGTGAATAGTGTTAATAGTAAACAAAGAAATCCGATCATTGCGTTGATCCTTTCCGCTTTAGTAGCAATTCTGTTAAAAGTCCTGTAACTAAGGTAACGCAAAGAGTGCTAATCATAATAATTAAAATGAGATCGATTCCATATTGTGTTAGTGTATCTCTGTAACGTATGACAGCGACTGCAGAAGGGATGAAAAATAAAATAAGTTCTTTTAATAAAAAATCTGCTCCGTCCTGTATCCATTCTTTTTTAACTAGGTTAAATTTTAATGAAATTAATAATAAAAAAATACCGATTATACTTCCTGGAACTGGGAGGTGTGCCTGTTTTGCAATCCATTCACCTGTCCAAGCGAAACAAAATAGTAATAAAATTTGTCCGCTTAACTTCCACCATTTCATACAGTAACCACCTCTTTCTTTTTTTACATAAAAATTGTAAAAAAGAATTAACAATTTCTACTATACGTTCATTCAAAATATTTGTCTAATATATAAATTATATGTTATTAATATATTAGACATATTAATCGAAAGTGAAAAGGGTGTCCAAAAATGGAATTACGGCATTTGCAATATTTTGTTGTTGTGGCAGAAGAGTTACACTTTGGACGGGCAGCTGCTCGTTTACAAATGACACAACCACCACTTAGTCAACAAATACAGCAATTAGAAAAAGAAATGGGAGTTACATTATTTTCAAGAACGAAAAGAAAGGTTGAACTAACAGAAGCAGGAGAAATGTTTTTAAAAGAAGTAAAAAAAGCGTTTGAACAAATTGAAAAAGCAGTAGAAGTTGCACAAAGTGCGCAAAGGGGAGAAGTAGGATCACTTTCAATTGGTTTTGTAGGTGCGGCGATATATGATATTTTACCATCAATTGTTAGGGAATATAGAAAGAAATTTCCGAGAGTGTCTGTTGCATTACATGAATTGTCAACACCAGATCAAGTTCATGCACTTCATGATAACCGTATTGATATTGGCTTTTTACGTCCACCAATTCCAACACAATTATTAGAATTAGAGCCAATTCAAAGGTTATCTTGCACCTTATGTTTACCAAAGGCACATCCACTTGCAGAGAAAGATGAAATACATATAGAAGATTTACGAGATGAGCCGTTTGTATTTATTACGAGACCAGTATGGCCAGCTTTGTATGATACAATTTTATCTCTTTGCAGAGAAGTTGGATTTAGTCCACGTATTGTACAAGAAGCAACAGAGTATCAAACAGTTATGGGGCTTGTAGCAGCAGGGATTGGAATTACAGTAATACCCGTATCGGCAAATAAGTTATATAAAACAGAAGTTGTATATAAAGAATTATATGATTCTAATTTTGTGGCAGAAATGTCAGTGGCTTACAAAAAAATGAATAGTAATCCAGAGCTACTAGAGTTTTTAAAAATTGCAAGAGAGAAGAAAAGAATAGAAGTAGAAGATGAGTAATAGTAGTAACAGAAAATGGAGTTAATTCAGATTTATAAAAGTACACCTTGTTAAACAATAAAGCGGAAATGCAACTTAAGTTGCATTTCCGCTTTATTGTTCTTTTTTTAGCTCGATACTAAATAGATAAACGTGTTCATTTTCTTTTAAGAGTAAATCAATACCTTTGTCTTCGTCAATTGTAGGGACGCTTACAGTTTCTTTACTTGTTTGGATTACAGCAGCTAAAATTGTTTTTTGATTGTATTTTAAATTTTTTATAGATTGGATTGTAGTAGTTGCGGAGCTATTTACGCTTGGTGGTGCTTCTTCATGAACAAGCGTTGAATCACCTTCAATATTCATATACCACTGCCTTTTTTCTTGTATATCTTTATCGAATTGGAAATGTGGTGGTAAAAAAGAAAGCTTTACTTTCTTTTTTGAAAAATGTGAGGTAGCTATATTAGCAATTTCTTTTGTTTTTTTACCATTGTTATAATAATCAATTGTAGCATTTATTTCATCTTTATCATGTTTAAGCGTAACGTTATAAAACATGCTATTTCCTTCTTGAAAAGGAGTCATTTGTAAAATAGAAGCTTGCTCTTTTGTTAATTTGTATGGCTCAACAATGGCAACTTCATTGTTTTTTATTTGGCTACAACTTGGGAGTAATAATAAACACAAGATTGATAGTAATTTTATACGCATGCAATCTCCTCCTTTTTACAATTATATTCTAAATGTGATTTTTTATCATTTCGTTTTCTAGGACTAAAGACTTAGAAGAAATTCCGATTGTAGTGCGATGTTTAAAATGTCATATTTTTATACACTAGTAGTATAGAATGCGTATGTAATAAGGTAGGGGAAGAATTTTATGTCTTTATGTCGGTTAGCGAGAAAAAATATTAGAACATTTGCTACCAAAAGGATAAAGCAATTTATGTGGATTGCTATGAGTACTATGATTTTGTTTTTTATGATATCGCTACAATTTAATGAAGTAGTTGCTGGGGAATTAGGGACTACGCTTTTATTTCAAATGTGTTTTTACACGTTGTTTATCGTAGTCATTTTCATATGTACGTTTATTACATATAAAATGACTTATTCTCTTCTGCAAGTGAGGAAAGAAGAAGTTAAATCTTATGTAGCAGAGAATAGGAAGAGAAATGATGTACTATGTTTATTATGTCAGGAGCAATTATTCATTTATGGAGCAGCGTTTGTTTTTGGATTAGTTAATGGGATGTTATTTTTAAAATTATTTACGATTATCTTTATAAGAATAGCAGGAATACAAGGGATAAATAGTGCACCGATTACAATATATGCAATAGTAGTAGTGAGTATAATTATGATTGTTATCCTTCTATTATCGATGGTGCAATGTTTTCGATTTGTTCAAAGTTTACAAGATAAAAATTCGTTGCATTTCAAGAAAAAGGCATGAGAAATCATGCCTTTTTCCATTTTACACATAAAAATAATCATGTTACAGTGAAAAGACCTGACAAAGAATGGGAAGGAAAGGTTGTATAGAATGACAAATGAACAATCAATTGTAAAAGTCGATCGGTTAACGAAGCGAATCGGATCAAAGACACTTGTACAAAATATTAGTTTTGAAGTGAAAAAAGGCGAGGTTGTCGGTTTACTCGGACCAAACGGTGCTGGAAAAACGACTTTAATGAGAATGATGGTTGGTATGATTCGTATGACAGAAGGTGAAGTATGGATTGATGGTCAATCTGTGAAACAGCAATTCGAAAAAACAGCTGCGAAAATTGGAGCGGTAATTGAGACACCTGAATTTTATCCTTTTTTGAGCGGCTATGAAAATTTAACATATTTCGGACGAATGAATGGTAATGTGACCGAAGAACGTATCGATGAAGTAGTGAAATTGTTAGGGATGGGACAAGTAATTGATCGCAAAGTAAAAGCGTATTCCCTCGGCATGAGACAACGTTTAGGAATCGCTCAGGCACTTATTCACGATCCAGACGTGTTGATACTAGATGAACCGACAAATGGATTAGACCCTAGTGGAATACATGAAATGAGAATGTACATAAAAAAAATTGCACATGAACAAGGAAAAGCTGTACTTGTATCAAGTCACTTACTTTCAGAAGTTGAATTAATGTGTGACAGAGTTATCATTATTCAGCACGGGGAATATGTGGCTACGCAAAATATTCAGCATAGCCAAAGCGAAGAGATGGAGACGATCCGTATACGTGTAGATGATGCGAATAAAGCAGCAGAAATATTAGGGCATGATGTTTTAGTAAAAGATAATGAATTACTTATTAATGTAAAAGATGAAGAAATCCCAAATGTTATTCGTACATTGCTTGAGAAAAATATTCAAGTGTATCGTGTATATGAAGAAAGAAAAACGTTAGAAGAGCAATTTTTAGAATTAACAGGGGGAAAAGATATTGTTTAATTTAGTATATAACGAACTGTATAAAATATTTAAGCGGAAGCGAACGATTATTCCATTTGCAGTTATTGCAGTATTAATAATCGGATTAGGATGGGTTACGGTAAAGTATTTTGAACCGGAAACAAAAGGATGGAAAGTAGATTATACAGAACGAACTGTAGAAATTGAGAAAAAGCTTGGCATGAAAAAAGAAGCTATTTTAGCAGAAAAATCAGGGGATGAGCTTGTAAAAGAATACCAGCTTAAGATGAAGCATTTAGATACGGATACAGCACCGGCAAGCAGTTCTCCACTTTCTTTCATGAGAGATACAGGTTTTATCGTATTTCCAATTTTGCTCCCATTTATCCTCGTGTATGCAAGTACAATTTTTGCGAATGAATATAGCTGGGGAACATATAAATTTTTAACGATACGACCAGCGAGTCGCTTTAAAATTTTAACAGCAAAATTTTTAGCAATCGTTATATTTGCAGCTTTATTATTTATATTTAATATGATCTTCTCCGCTTTATGTGGACTTGTTATTTATAAATTCCAACAGCCTGCATGGAGTGAGTTTATTTTCCAAGATGGAAATATAATAAAACAAAACATTTTTGTAGAAGCAAGTAAATATTATGTTTTATCGTGGTTACCAACGGTTGTGTACGCATCGTTTGCATTTATGATTTCTGTGTTAACGAGATCTAGTGGAGGTGCAATTGGTATTTCACTATTCCTTGCTTTATCAGGCAATATTGCGTTATTAGCAGCCACTAGATATAACTGGGCGAAATATTTATTGCCAGCAAACACAGATTTATATAGTATTTCAAAGAACGGAAGTTTTATTGATGGAGTAACATTCCCGTTTGCATCATGTATGTTGCTACTTTATTTGTTCGTATTTTTATGTATTTCATATACTGTGTTTTTAAAACGTGATTTAACTTAATAAGAAAAGCCGTTCAGGGTGCTGAGATGCACTTTGAACGGCTTTTTTTATGAGAATTGTTTAAGTGCTCTTTCGGCTAGTAAAGCAAAGTATTCTGCACTTATAGGCAGTGCCTCTTCATTAATTGTAAAAGCAGGATGATGCCATTCATGTGTACCGCTCGTTCCCATAAAGACGAATGAACCTGGTATTTCCTGTTGGTAAAATGAGAAATCTTCTCCAGCCATTGATAGACTAGGCGAGATGATATTAAGATTCATCTTTGTGGCAACTTGAGTAGATAAGTCTGAAAGAGCTTTATCGTTGTGAACAGCAGGAGGACCTGAATAAAAACGGAATTTCGTTTTTACACCTAATGCATCAGATACACCTTTAATAATACGCTCCATGAGTGCTGGAATCTTTTCACGTGTTTCAGCTTGGAACGTGCGAATCGTTCCTTCTAACGTAGCTTTTTCAGGAATTACGTTCCACGTATTTCCTGCGTGAATATTTGTAACACTAACAACCGCATTATGAGATGAACTTATATTTCGGCTTACAATTGTTTGCAGTGCCATCACAATTTGAGAGGATGCGACAATAGGATCTACGCCAGCATCTGGTACAGCCGCGTGTGTACCAACTCCGTGAATTTCAATTTCAAATCGATCAACTCCAGCCATCAGTGGACCATCTTTAATGCCAATTGTACCTACTGGTAAATCAGGTTTATTATGCATGCCGAAAATCGCTTGCACATTACGTAAATGTCCAGCATCAATAACTTTGCAAGCGCCATTACTACTTTCTTCAGCTGGTTGGAATATGAAGCGAACCGTTCCATTTAGGGAAGATTCTCTTTCTTTTAATAAGAAAGCAGTACCTAAAATGGCAGCTGTATGAAAATCGTGTCCACAAGCATGCATTTTTCCTCGTACTTTAGATGCATAGGACAAATGTGTTTCTTCTTGAATAGGAAGGGCATCAATATCAGCACGAACTGCTACAATTGGCCCGTTTTTATTACCAGACACTTCAGCGATAATTCCTGTTTCTAAATTGGAGTCAATGATAGTAATGTTTTTTTCTTCTAACCAATTTTTTATTGCTTTTGTTGTTTCGAACTCTTCATATGATAGTTCTGGATACTCATGTAAATGTCGACGGATGGAAATAAGTTTTTCTTTTAGTTGATTTGAAATAGATACCATGTAGTATGCCTTCTTTCTTCAGCAAAATATTTATCATAAGTATACAACAATAAAAGAGAGGATTCTCAAATGAAAATCCTCTCTCGTTTATCCCGTATTAATGGGCAGTCCGATTGGTTCAACTAATTAAAGTTTCGCTTTATGCTGCGACTTTTTTATGCGTATGATGTTTACGATAACGTCCACGCATTGTGTATGCAATTTGCGGGATTGCAATCCCGATTAAAATAAGTGATACACCGAACCATTGTGAAGATAGTACAGCCTCTTTTAAAACGAATACGGACATAATTGTTGTAACTGGTAGTTCCGCTGCACCAAGAATAGTTGCTAAGCCAGAACCGATTTTTGGAATACCGATTGTAAAGGCAATAGATGGAATTACGATACTAAATGTTCCTAATCCTAAACCGTATTTCCAAAGACCTTGAGAAATGGCACCATTAAAAATAAATGTTGGTGGGAATACAATCATGACTAAAGTTAAAGCACCAGTCATTAAGAGAACACCGCGCGGTAATGAAGGTACTTCAACAGCAACTTTTCCGCTCACGAAAATGTATGTTGCGAATGTAACAGCAGATAATAAACCTAAAATGATCCCAGTCGTATCGAAAGCACCTGCTGATTGTTCAAGTAAACCACTTGATAAAAATGTCCCTACAAGTAAGAAAATAACAGAAATAACTTTTTCTCTTGAAGGTAATGTTTTTGTTGCGACTGCTTCAATGATAATTCCGACCCAAACAAATTGGAATAAAAGAATAATTGCAATAGAAGCTGGTACAGTTTTTAATGAAGCATAATAAAAAATTCCGGTAAAACTTGCAGATGTTCCTGCAACGAATAAAAGTAATGCTTGCTTTAAAGGAACGCGATGTCTAGAAAATAGAAGTGTAATAGCAAGCAAAATAATCCAACCGAACAAATATTGGCTGCCAATTACCTCTCCAAGTGAAAATCCTTCTGCATATGCAAGCTTAACAAAAATAGCTAAAATTCCATAACTACACGCTCCTAATAAAACTAAAAGAGAATAACGAAGCATGAAAAATTCCTCCCATCTATATGAAGTTGTTCCGTATCGAAAATATATAACTAGAGGGAAGTATACAAAATTAGAAATAAAGGGTCAAATGAAAGAAAAGTATGACATTTTATAGAATAATAATAAAAGTATGATATTTATGCATAATTTTGAAATTATTAATAGTAGAAGTATTATAAAATCAACTTTGCATTGTATAGAGCCAGCATTTGAAAAAAATATTTTTTAAACCAATATGTATATAGACGTAACGTGCTAATTATTTGAGAAACTATGTTACCTTTGTTATGGTAATGACAATTAAAGGAGTTTCATAATCCATTTGAGTTTTTTCTATATAATAGAAGGAAATGAAAACGTTTTATTAGAAACTGTGAGGAAGTACTTTTTTCTTATTGCCACGTTGTAAAAGTGATTTCACGAATTGTTCATAGTATTTTTATGTGTTTTTGTTACAATATTTAGGGAGAGGAGTGGAATGATGCAAGATATTAGTATTTTTTTAGCGTTTGGCGCCGGGTTCTTATCATTTATTTCCCCATGTTGCTTACCGCTTTATCCGGCATTTTTATCGTACATAACAGGTATGTCGGTTTCTGAATTGAAAGAAGAAAATGCAATGCTTCGCAAAAGAAGTATGATACATACAGCGTTTTTCTTACTTGGATTTTCAATTATATTTATTGCAATTGGATTTGGTACAAGTTTTATTGGAGGAATCTTTACTGACTATAAAGATTTAATCAGACAGTTAGGTGGTATATTTATCATCGTGTTCGGCTTAATTATTGTCGGGGTGTTTAAGCCGAAATTTTTAATGCAAGACCGTAAATTTACATTTAAAAATCGTCCAAGTGGCTATTTTGGATCAGTACTAATTGGATTAGCCTTTGCAGCAGGGTGGACGCCATGTACCGGACCAATTCTAGTGTCTGTAATTGGATTAGCAGCAACAAACCCAGAATCAGCAATGATTTACATGATTGCTTACATACTTGGATTTGCTATCCCGTTTTTCGTACTGTCATTCTTTATTACGAAAATGTCTTGGATTAAAAGAAATAGTATGGCCTTCATGAAAGTCGGAGGATATATTATGATTGTTATGGGGGTCTTCCTATACTTTAACTGGATGACGAAAATTATCGTATATTTCTCAAGTTTATTTGGTGGTTTTACCGGTTTTTAGTATTATTCTGCGAAAATGTTGGAAATACTAACGGAAAAGCATATAATGAAAGTATATTTTGCATATAGCCACAAAAAAGGATGAGAAAATATGAACATAGTTCTTTTATCAAGTATCGTTGCTGTTTGTATGGCTGTCGGTGCGATGTTTATTCGTTTAAAAGCAGCTAAGAAACCTGCAACATTGAAAAAAATTATACTTCCGCCATTTTTTATGAGCACGGGAGCATTGATGTATGTTTTTCCTGAATTTCGATTAACTCCAGCGGAAATGTTAGAAGCAATTGGCGTCGGTTTGTTTTTCTCTATTTTTCTTATTAAAACATCTAAATTTGAAATTAGAGGACAAGAGATTTATTTGAAGCGTTCAAAAGCCTTTGTTTTTATATTAATTGGATTACTTGTAGTGCGGATTGTATTTAAAACATACTTAAGCCAATCTCTTGATTTAGGACAACTTAGTGGCATGTTCTTTTTACTTGCGTTCGCGATGATTGTGTCATGGAGAATTGCAATGTATCGTTCCTTTACGAAATTACAGAAGGAAATGGAAAAAGAAGATGGTTTTTATAATGAAAAAGATATGAAGCTAACTTAAAAACTGTATATGTACCAAATAAAAAGACAGCGTCAAAGGCGCTGTCTTTTTTATTGAAAATAATATGAAGTTACTTTGCGAGTAAAGATCGATAGTTAGAATAATCAATCTTTTTTTCTTGTAGTTTTTTAATTAAAAATTTATGATCACGCTTTGGTGTGGCAATGATATATCCTTTAATAATTAAGTCTTGTGTAATTTGAGAGGCATTTTCTTGTAATGCAAGTTCCCCGATTTTTCCAGCAATCTTTGATTTTGCAACATCGCGAAATAGTTCTGGAACAGGACTTACAAGCTCTTCTAACAATTGTTTTTGTTCGTCAGCCCATAAATGTCTCGTTTTATTTATGTAGTGTTCTTCCCAATCCAAAATGGACATGCCGTCTTCTTTTGGTAAACGTTTTAAAAATTTTCTGAACATAAAGTATCCACCGATAGACATAAGCCCTAATAAAATAACCGTCCATAATACAATGAACCAACTGAACCATCCTTCGAGCAAGCATATCCCCCCTTAATGATAGCGGTTTTCTTTTATTCATATTATATACAGTGAGATTCATAGAAAGCAAGAACGCTTGGTCATTTTGACCAAGCGTTATCATTTAAACAAAGTATAGTTGTTCCACATGTAAATTATTATTATCATCTTCTACATATTCAATGATTAATGTGCCAACTTTACGATCTTTATCTTCAGTTGTGAAAATAGAGTAAGAAGTAAAACGTGTTTTTGATAGGCCGCTTATGTGTGTAGGTAAAGAAATGTAGTCGTTATCGCGGAAGAATTCCATCAGTTCAATATCCTCAAATTCTTTTCGGTCAACTTGTTTGTTTGTATAGCGGCGTTGAAGTTGTTTTAAAGATTCATTCCAAGAAATTGCTTTTGTGTCGTATACCATTGTTCTATCTCCTTACTGTATGTAATTATTAAGAACATACGTTCTAATCTAGTATACTCTTTTTATTAGAAAAGGGAAAGCAAAAAATAATGTAAGCTTGGATTTCCAAGCTTACATTATTGATGCGTCCGTCATAATCTCTATTTTTCATTATAAGTTAGATAAGAATAAGAAACAAGATGATATATATTTTGTTGATAGTTTTCAAGATTCTGTATATTATAGTTTTACTAAAGCGCAAGGGAATGAGAGGAATGGCATATGTAATTTCACTCCAAGGACCGATGGCAAGCGGAAAAACGACATTGGCTAAAAGGTTAGAGCGATGTGGGTTTTCAGTTATATATGAAAATCCTTATCCAATTGTAGAAAAGCGAAAGCGATTAAAGTTGGATATGAATTCAAAAGAAGGGTTTATAGCAAATTAAAAAATGTTTATAGAAGCTAAAATAAAAGATTTTCAAAATGCAAAAGGTTCAGTCGTGATTTTTGATCGTGGGCCAGAAGACATCGAATTTTATACACTTTTTTACCCAATGGTTATAGGGAAAGAGTGGGATATAGAAATTGAATTGAAAGATGAATTATATAACTTAAGAGAATGCCGTTCGGATGCTATTTTTTATTTGGATGTATCGGAAAGTAATTTATATGATAGAAAAAATAATGATAGAACAAGAAACAGAAGTACATTTGAGGAGCAATTTAAATTAGTAGAAACTGAAAAAGACTGGTATAAACAATTTCCTGTAACTTATGTGGACACGAATAGATTAACAGTGGACGATTTAGAGGTATATTTTATGGACTGGTTAAAGGAGAGAGGGCTATGAAAAAAATACTTTTATTTGTATACTCAACATTTGCAGAGTTTGAAATAACAGTAGCGACGGCATTGCTGAAAAATAAATATGAAATCATTACAGCGGGCTTAACGAATGAATTGGTTATAAGTGAAACTGGGTTGCAAGTGCAGCCACATATAGAAGTAAGTGAAGTACGTGTAGATGAGTATGAGGGGATACTTATTCCAGGTGGAGAAGAAGTACAGTTGGAAGATGCAAAACCTCTTTTTTCAATCATTCGTCAATTTCATGAACAAGAAAAATTAGTGGCGGCAATTTGTGCTGGACCGTATGCGCTAGCAAAAGCAGGGTTATTTAAAGAGATTTCTTATACTGCGACTATAGATTATCAAAAATTCGATTGTTTTCCAGTAGAAAATTTCGTGTATGAAGAAGTTGTGCAACACTCAAATATTATTACAGCACAAGGGCATGCATTTGTACCATTTGGAATAGCAATTGCCTCTTATTTTGGAGTGGCAGACGAACATAATACAGATTTTTATTGTGGTAAAGGTAATGTAGTAATGGAGAAACTTTTACGAGAAAACGTGTAAAAGCTAGCAAACGCTAGCTTTTTTCTTTTTTACACCGATAAATTACTAACGTTTTTGGATCGCGCCATATACCGTTATGGAGCGATAATTCCTTGTTGATTTCTTCTGTTAGCCATTCTTTCATCTCGGCTTGAAGATACATATTATCGGGTATATTTAGCGATGGAAACATGCTGGAAATATAGTTTACTATTGGGGTAGCATGATGAAAAACGAGCGCATTATGAATAACTGTTTCTTCAACCGTTGGAAAAGCAGATGCTACTATCTCTTTACCATTTTCTAAACAAAACGGAGAGACTGCTGGTGATGTTTTCGGTAGATCAAATGCGTCAAGCATGTTGTTACACATTTCAACTATACGAGGTAATGAAACTTTAGAATTTGTTGTAGCTAAAAGTGTTCCGCCAGGACGAATGACTTTATAAAAGCCTTGAATTGTTTTTTCAACATCTTTCACATGGTATAACATATGTCTTGCAATTATTAGGTCATAACAATTTGTTTCGAAAGGAAGTTTACTAGCGTCCCCTCGTTTCCATTCTATTAAGTTATTTATTTTAGCAGCTTCAGCAAGCATAGCTTCGGATTGATCAAACCCGGTTAATGGGCCTTTATGACCATTTGTTTGTAAAAGGGAAAGGAATTTTCCACTAGCGCACCCAACCTCTAATATGTTTTCATCCCCTTGAAGGTGTAAATGTTCAATGACGATCTTATCTAAATCTACGTGTTTTTCTTCGTAATGTGTATGTGTGTCGATGCGTGTTTGTAAATGGTTGCTAACGTTATATTGACGTTTTACATCATTCATTTTGTCACATTCCACCTTTGTGCAAAATTGTTGGATTGCATGTGTTAATACATCTGTTTTCTTTAAACCTTCGTAATGGAGTGCTGATTCAAACCTTTCAAGTAATTTCTCTTCAATTCGAAAATGAATATCTTTTCGTTTTTTCACTGAAATTTCGCCCCTTTGCATCTGTTAGTGAGACTATAGCACGTCTGGAAATTTTGTGTAAATCATTTGTGTACACAAAATTAGGGGGATGAAAAAAATGTTTGAATATGATTTTAAACTATTGACGATTTAACCGTTTTCATATATTCTTAAATTAAGTAATATTCAAATAATTCAAAAGAAATGAGAGAGTCACATGCTTCTTCAAGGAACACATCGAATTGGTCGTATGGCCATGCTGTTGGCACTTGCGGATGAGAATGAAAGTCCTGTATTATCCATTCCAAAAGGTTGGAAGTATTGTACGGGGAAAGTGGGTTCGATGAATTCGCAAAAGGTTGTCGCAGCAATGGAAACAGCGGCTAAAAGCAACCAAGTTATTGAAACAGACGTTTACAGAGAAACACATGCACTTTATCATGCAATTATGGAAGCTTTGTACGGAGTGACGAGAGGTCAAATTCAGTTAGCAGACGTTCTTCGTACAGTAGGACTTCGTTTTGCGATTGTGCGCGGTACACCATACGACGGGAAAAAAGAAGGCGAATGGGTTGCTGTTGCATTATATGGAACGATTGGTGCACCTGTAAAAGGATCTGAGCATGAGGCGATTGGTTTAGGAATTAATCACATATGATTTGCCCATAGTCTATTAGTTAGAAGGGGGCCTTACTTTTTTAGGACAGAAGTCTGTCTTAAAAAGATAAGGTCCCCTTTTGCCTTTTTAAGGAGGAAAAATGATGATTACGTTAACAGGACATACATTGACAGTTGAAGAAATGAAGAGGTTATTACTGGAAGGAGAAGGTGTAACAGCTTGTCCAACTAGTATGCAAAAGGTAGCGGAGTGTCGCGAAGTAGTTGAGAAAATTGTAGAGGACGGAAAAGTCGTTTACGGTATTACAACTGGATTTGGAAAGTTTAGTGATGTGCTTATCCAAAAAGATGATGTAAAGGCACTTCAACATAATTTAATTCAGTCACATGCATGTGGGATAGGTGATCCATTCCCGGAAGAAGTATCGCGCGGAATGTTAATTTTACGAGCGAACACGATGCTTAAAGGAGTATCAGGCGTAAGGCCGCTTGTTGTAAATATGCTTCTTGAGTTTGTAAATCGTAAAATTCATCCAGTCGTTCCGCAACAAGGTTCACTTGGTGCAAGTGGAGATTTAGCGCCTTTATCTCATCTTGCGCTCGTATTATTAGGCGAAGGTGAAGTGTTCTATAAAGGGAAACGCGTTCATGCAATGGTTGCTCTTACAGAAGAAGGGCTTGAGCCAATTGAACTTGAAGCGAAAGAAGGTCTTGCGTTAATTAATGGTACGCAGGCGATGACAGCACAAGGAGTTCTTTCTTATATAGAAGCAGAAGCAACGGCGTATCAAGCTGAACTAATTGCTTCGATGACAATTGAAGGGTTACAAGGCATTATTGATGCATTTGATGAAAATGTTCATAAAGCACGTGGTTATAAAGAGCAAGTGGATGTAGCAAGCAGAATTCGTGACATTCTTCATGATAGTAAGTTAACAGCAAAACAAGGAGAACTACGTGTACAGGATGCCTATTCACTTCGTTGTATCCCGCAAGTACACGGTGCTTCTTGGCAAGTATTAAATTATGTGAAAGAAAAATTAGAAATTGAAATGAATGCGGCGACAGATAATCCGCTAATCTTTGATGGCGGGGAAAAAGTAATTTCAGGTGGTAATTTCCACGGTCAACCAATTGCATTTGCGATGGATTTCTTAAAAGTAGGAATGGCAGAACTTGCAAACATTTCAGAGCGTCGTATTGAGCGTTTAGTAAATCCGCAGTTAAACGATTTACCGCCATTTTTAAGTCCAGAACCAGGACTTCAGTCTGGTGCAATGATTATGCAATATGCTGCAGCGTCACTAGTTTCTGAAAATAAAACGTTAGCACATCCGGCGAGTGTTGATTCAATCCCGTCATCAGCTAACCAAGAAGATCACGTAAGTATGGGAACAATCGCTTCACGTCATGCACATCAAATTATTCAAAATGTAAGACGTGTTCTTTCAATTGAAATGATTTGTGCGATGCAAGCGGCAGAATATCGCGGGATTGAAAACATGAGTACAGTGACGAAGAGCTTCTACCATCAAGGGCGTCAGCAAGTACCATCTATTACAAATGATCGCATCTTCTCAACGGATATTGAAAATATTGCACATTGGTTAAAAACGAATTATTCGATAAAAGAAAGATTGGATGTAAACGCAGCACTATAAAACGAGAAAAGGGAGAGATTGAAATGGAAAAAGTAAAACAAACAATTCGCGCGCCAAGAGGTACAGAGTTACAAACGAAAGGGTGGGTGCAAGAAGCTGCACTTCGTATGTTAATGAACAATTTAGATCCGGAAGTTGCTGAAAAACCAGAAGAATTAGTTGTGTATGGCGGAATTGGCCGTGCAGCTCGTAACTGGGAAAGCTATCAGGCGATTGTAGATTCATTAAAAACGTTAGAAAGCGATGAAACGTTACTTGTTCAATCAGGAAAACCAGTTGCCATTTTTAAATCACATGAAGATGCACCTCGCGTTCTGTTAGCGAACTCAAACTTAGTACCAAAATGGGCAAACTGGGATCACTTCCGAGAACTAGAGAAAAAAGGTCTTATGATGTACGGACAAATGACAGCTGGTAGCTGGATTTACATTGGAACACAAGGGATTCTACAAGGAACATATGAAACATTTGGTGAAGCAGCTCGTCAACATTTCGACGGTTCATTAAAAGGTACATTAACACTTACTGCTGGTTTAGGTGGTATGGGTGGTGCACAACCTCTTGCTGTAACGATGAACGGCGGTGTTGTCATTGCTATTGATGTTGATAAGCGCAGCATCGATCGTCGTATTGAAAAGAGATATTGTGACATGTATACAGAATCATTAGAAGAAGCATTAACTGTTGCGAACGAGTATAAAGAGAAGAAAGAACCAATTTCAATTGGCTTGCTAGGAAATGCGGCAGAGATTTTACCAGAACTAGTGAAGCGTGATATTACGCCAGATTTAGTTACAGATCAAACATCTGCTCATGATCCATTAAACGGTTATATTCCAGTAGGTTACACATTAGAAGAAGCAGCGAAACTTCGTGAAAAAGATCCAGAACGTTACGTACAATTATCAAAAGAAAGTATGACAAAACATGTGGAAGCGATGCTTGCGATGCAAGAAAAAGGTGCAATTACATTTGATTATGGAAATAACATTCGCCAAGTTGCTTTCGATGAAGGTTTGAAAAATGCTTTCGATTTCCCAGGATTCGTTCCAGCATTTATTCGTCCATTATTCTGTGAAGGAAAAGGGCCATTCCGCTGGGTAGCACTTTCTGGTGATCCAGAAGATATTTATAAAACAGACGAAGTAATTTTACGTGAGTTCGCTGATAATGAACATTTATGTAACTGGATTCGTATGGCGCGTCAACAAGTTGAGTTCCAAGGACTTCCATCACGTATTTGTTGGTTAGGTTACGGTGAGCGTGCGAAATTTGGTCGCATCATTAATGAAATGGTTGCAAATGGTGAATTATCAGCACCGATTGTTATTGGTCGTGACCATTTAGATTGCGGATCAGTAGCATCTCCAAACCGTGAAACAGAAGCGATGAAAGACGGTAGTGATGCAGTAGCTGACTGGCCAATTTTAAATGCATTAATTAATAGTGTAAACGGTGCAAGCTGGGTATCTGTTCACCACGGTGGTGGCGTTGGTATGGGTTATTCACTTCATGCGGGAATGGTTATCGTTGCAGATGGAACAGAAGCAGCAGCAAAACGAATTGAGCGCGTATTAACTTCTGATCCTGGTATGGGTGTTGTTCGTCACGTGGATGCAGGGTATGACTTAGCTGTGGAAACTGCGAAAGAAAAAGGCGTTAACATTCCGATGATGAAATAAGGAGGAGAAAACATGCTGGACACTTTACTAATAAATATCGGTCAATTACTAACAATGGATCAAGAAGATGGCTTGTTAAGACGGGAAGCGATGAACACGCTTCCTGTTATCGAAAACGGTGCGGTTGGAATTGAAAATGGTGTAATTACTTTCGTTGGAACAGCGGAAGAAGCGAAAGGATTACAAGCGAGAGAAGTTATTGATTGCGGCGGGAAAATGGTTTCTCCTGGTCTTGTTGACCCGCATACTCACCTTGTATTTGGTGGATCTCGTGAAAATGAAATCGCACTAAAACTACAAGGAGTTCCGTACTTAGAAATTTTAGAACAAGGCGGAGGCATACTTGCAACTGTAAATGCAACGAAACAGGCGTCGAAAGAAGAACTTGTTCAAAAAGCGAAATTCCATTTAGACCGTATGCTATCTTTCGGAGTTACTACTGTAGAAGCGAAGAGTGGTTATGGATTAGATGATGAGACGGAATGGAAACAATTAGAGGCAACAGCACAATTACAAAAAGAGCATCCAGTCGATTTAGTTTCCACATTTTTAGGTGCTCATGCAGTTCCGAAAGAATATAAAGGTAGATCGAAAGAGTTTTTACAATGGATGTTAGATTTATTACCAGAAATGAAAGAGAAACAATTAGCGGAGTTCGTTGATATTTTCTGTGAAACAGGTGTGTTCTCTGTGGAAGAATCAAAAGAATTTTTATTAAAAGCGAAAGAGCTTGGCTTTGATGTGAAAATTCATGCAGATGAAATCGACCCTCTTGGTGGTGCGGAAGCAGCGGCAGAAATCGGTGCAGCATCAGCGGACCATTTAGTTGGAGCTTCTGATAAAGGGATTGAAATGCTTGCAAACTCGAATACAGTAGCAACATTATTACCAGGAACAACTTTCTATTTAAATAAAGAAAGCTTTGCTCGTGGTCGTAAAATGATTGATGAAGGTGTTGCAGTTGCGTTAGCTACAGACTTTAACCCAGGTAGCTGTCCAACTGAAAATATTCAGCTTATTATGAGCATTGCGATGCTAAAACTGAAAATGACACCAGAAGAAGTTTGGAATGCCGTAACGGTTAACTCATCATATGCTATTAACCGTGGTGATGTAGCTGGGAAAATTAGAGTTGGTCGTAAGGCAGATTTAGTTTTATGGGATGCTTACAATTATGCTTACGTACCGTATCATTACGGCGTAAGTCATGTGAATACAGTATGGAAGAATGGTAATATTGCATATACAAGAGGTGAACAATCGTGGAGCACGGCCACTATTTAAAGAAAAATGCAAAGTTTATTGATCGTGAAGTGACAAAATGGAGTGAGCTGATTAAAGATTGGGAGGAAGGCGTAGAAATATTCGGTGCTGCTTTAATTGGAGCACCCCTTTCTAAACCATCTATTAGTCATTCAGGAGCAAGTTTTGCTCCAAAGACAATTCGTGCGATGTTAGATGCATATAGCACATATGCAATTACAGAAAAACACGATATGAAAGAAAGTGTCTTATATGATTGCGGCGATATTACGATGCATGTGACGGATATAAAAGAAAGTCATAAACGAATTGCGAAAACAGTTGGTCATGTAACGAAAGTAAACCCGAACATGATACCAATCGTTCTTGGCGGTGACCACTCGATTAGTTTTCCGAGTATAACAGGTTTTGCAAACAGTAAAGGAAAGGTCGGAATTATTCAATTTGATGCTCATCATGATTTACGTAATTTAGATGATGGAGGCCCGTCAAATGGTACACCATTCCGTAGTTTACTAGAAAATGATGTCATTACAGGGAAACAACTTGTTCAAATTGGAATTCGTAATTTTTCTAATGCACGTGCGTACCATGAATATGCAAAAGAACACGGTGTGACAGTTTATACAATGAAAGATGTACGAGAGCGAGAAATCAAAGATATTATTATAGAAAGTATTGAAGTATTAAGAAAGCAAGGCGTGACCTCTATTTACATTTCTCTTGATATGGATGTACTAGATCAAGCATTCGCACCAGGTTGTCCAGCAATTGGGCCTGGTGGAATGGATAGTACGACTTTACTAGATGCGATTGAATTCCTTGGTAAAGAACCGCTCGTTCAAGGGATGGATATAGTAGAGATTGATCCAACTCTTGATTTCAGAGATATGACGAGTAGAGTAGCAGCGCAAGTGATTATGAGTTTTCTTTTAGCGAGGGAAACGGTTAGTAAGCAAGTTAGTATATAGACGGAAAAGTAGATCTTTATTTATGCCTTAACAAAAACACATCACTACTTAAATGTAGTGATGTGTTTTTGTATTAAAAGAGAATGAATGTGTGTGGAACCGTTAATGGAATTGCGATTTTTATAGTGTATTGTGTAAATTTAATTTCTTGCTTCTGAAGTGTTGACGTGTAAAATAATTTTATGATAAAATAAAAATTTTGCTAAAAAACTAAAAGTATGTTAAGCTTGAGAAGGTTACCATATATGGAGGTGGATTATTTGTTTCAAATTGGCGATAACATTGTTTATCCAATGCAGGGAGCAGGTATAATTAAAGCCATAGAAGAGAAGGAAATCTCAGGAGAAAAACAACAGTATTATGTTATAAAAATGTCGGCTAGTAATATGGAACTAATGATTCCAGCAGGGAGAATATTGAATTCGAATATACGTCCAGTTACGGATATAACCGCATTAGCACACATAATGGATATTTTTCAACATGGGGAATCAGATAGATTACTTACATGGAAACAAAGGTATAAATTGAACACTGATAAAATAAAGACGGGTAAAATGCAAGAAGGTGCTGAAGTTGTGCGTGATTTAATGCGTATACAGAAAGAAAAAGCACTTAATGCAAGCGAAAAGAAGATGTTAGATAACGCATATGAATTTTTGATTAGTGAACTGGGATTAATTGAAGGTATCACAGAAAATCAGATAAAAAGCTTTTGTTAAGGTTCATTACAAATAATGTATTATATCCCAAAAAAGATCTTGAATTTTTTGGGAACATAATTATAGAAAATTTATCATTTCAAAGACATTCAACTCTTTCAAACCACTTTTAGAGCATTACCTCTATTGTTATTACTACAATCAAATCCATTTTTATTTGTTAATTTCATTTATGAATGTTCGAAGTTTAATTGAATACTTCGATAAAATAGTTACTTGATTTTTGCAATCCTGATTCACACTGGCACGGACGAGGAGCCGTAAGGATGAAAGAGAGGTAGGGCTTTCATTGTTTTAGGTATATATAAGTTATTATTTTTAGAAGAATACTGAACCATTTTTACTTCTATTGATAAGGTGTTTTTTTTATTAAAGAGATAAACGAATTGACAGCCATATATGGTCAACAAAAAAGGTTTCCTCCTAAGGAAACCTTTTTAATATTATTTATAGCATTTTTTTTTTTGGATATTCGAATTTTTTATTGTAAAGTCGTAAAAATTGACGTTACTATCTAAAAGTAAGTATGATGCGATTATAGTAAGATTTTTTAGGGGGAAGAAAAATGACAAGTTCAAGTAATAAAGCAGCGAGTATTTATGAAGGAACAAATGTAAATGCTGGGGGATTTTTTGAAAACGTTGAAGAAACAAAGTTGTTTGATCCAATTCAAGTTGGAGCTTGGTCTCTTCGTAATCGTATAGCGATGGCACCGATGACAAGATGCTTTGCAGATAATGAGACTGGAGTAGTTGGTGCGGATGTAGTGGAGTACTACAGAAAACGTGCTGCGGATGGAATTGGACTAATTATTACAGAAGGAATTGTCATTAGTCCGAGAGCAAAAGGAAACCCAGGAGTACCAGGTATTTATACACAAGAGCAAATCGATTCTTGGAAACCTGTTACAGAGGCGGTACATAAAGAAGGCGGGACGATTATTGCTCAAATATGGCATGTTGGGCGTATGAGTCATCATGAAATAATTGGTGGTCAAATGCCACAAGCACCGTCGGCTATCGCTGCAGAGGGAAATGTTCCACGCTTTCGTAAACCGTTTGATACGCCAGAAGCAATGACGTTAGAAGAAATACAAGAAGTGATCGGGCAATACGCACAAGCTGCGAAAAATGCGATCGAAGCTGGATTTGATGGAGTAGAAATTCACGGTGCACACGGATATTTAATCGATCAATTTACGTATGAGTTTGCGAATAAGCGAACAGATAAATATGGCGGTGATTTAAAACAAAGGTTAACGTTTATGAAAGAAGTAACGGCGGCTGTAATAGAAGCTGTTGGAGCTAATAAAACACTTCTTCGTTTCTCTGCTTTCAAAGGTGATAATCCTACTTATATGTGGGAAAACCCTGAGTTTGCAATTGAAACGTTCATAAATATGTTTAAAGAGGTTGGGTTAACGATGATCCATCCTTCAACGATGAATTATACCCAAGAGATTGCTGACGGAAAGAATTTTCATCAACTAGTAAGAAAATATTGGGATGGTACGATTGTTGGGGTTGGTAATTTAAATCCGAAAGAGGCCGAAGAAGCGTTGCAAGAAGGAACGATTGATGTAGCGGCATTCGGAAGACCGTTAATTGCTAATCCAGACTTTGTTCATCGAATTAAACACGCTGAAAGTTTAGTTGAATATGACGCGAAAGAGCATCTTGCTACGTTAGTATGAATAAAGATAAAAGGAGAGCACATCTAGTGTTCTCCTTTTATTATGGAATTTCATAGGGGGAAGCGGGATGAGTGAAACGCTACTCGTTATTATTAGTATATTACTATTTTTAATGTTGCTTTTAATCGTCTTTTTTATCATTACATTTTTTATAAAAAAACGAACACACCATTCTATTTTAAAATTACATCCGTACTTAGGAAGAATGCGCTACTTACTGGAAAAGATAGGGCCTGAATTTCGACAATATTGGTTTGATCATGATACGGATGGAAAGCCTTTCTCACGTTATGATTTTCAAAGTGTTATGTTTTTAGCGAAATATCGCTCTGAAATACTTGGTTTTGGATCAAAACGAGATTTTGAAGCTTCTGGATATTATATTGCTAATACATTATTTCCGATATTAACTGAGGAATTAAGTGTGAATCTCACGCAAGAGCGGGAAGGTAAAAAGTACGTGATTCATAAAGAAGGGTTATTTTCAAGAAGAGAAAAATTGACAGCGGATACAACGAATCTTTGGCTGTACGAAGAAGATGATGCAATTATAGTCGGTGAGAACCGTAAATATCCGTGGAAGCTACATGGCATGTTTGGTGCATCTGCGACTTCTTACGGTGCGATTGGAGAAAATTATATTTTAGCGAGTGGTTTTGGAGCAAAAATGGCAGGCGGATCGTGGATTAATACGGGTGAAGGTGGCGTTATTCCAGAACATTTACATACAGGAGCGAATATCGTTGCGCAAATTGGTCCAGGGTTATTTGGATACCGTGATGAAGACGGTAATTTTTCAATGGGAAAATTCATGGAGAAAGCGAAAGAAAGTAATATTAGAGCATTCGAATTGAAATTTGGGCAAGGTGCTAAAATACGTGGTGGTCATTTAGAGGGGCAAAAAGTAAATGAGAAAATTGCTTCTGTTCGCAACGTCCGAAAGGGAGAGACGATTAATTCACCGAATCGATTTTCATTTTTAAAGAATGCAGCGGATACACTTTGTTTTATTCAACAGTTGCAAGAAAACAGCGGTAAACCAGTTGGAATGAAAATTGTAATTGGTCAGCAGGAGCCTTTGGAAGATTTAATAAAAACAATGAAAGAACTAAACATTTACCCAGATTTTATTACAATCGACGGTTCAGAAGGCGGGTCAGGGGCAACGTATAAATCGATGGCAGATTATATGGGACTGCCGCTTATTCCAGCATTACTTACATTTATTGATACAGCAAACCATTATGGTGTTCGTAACAAGTTTAAAGTATTTGCATCGGGTAAATTAATCACACCAGATAAAGTGGCGATTGCTTTAGCGATTGGGGCGGATGCTGTAAGTTCAGCCCGCGGATTTATGATGGCAAGCGGCTGTATTATGGCCCTTCAATGTAATTCTGGCCAATGTCCATCTGGTGTAGCCACGACGAATCCGCATTATCAAAAAGCGTTAGATCCGTATGAGAAGAAGTGGCGAGTCATGAATTATATTATTAGTATGAGATATAGTTTATTTTCATTAGCGGCAGCGGCGGGAGTGAAGAGCCCGCGCCATTTAACTAGAGAGCATATTGTTTTTAAAGACGAGGTGGGGAGAGTAGTTCCTCTTTCGGAATTGTTTCCTATAGTAAATCAAACCTAAAAG
This sequence comes from Bacillus sp. TE8-1, assembly GCF_008368855.1. NCBI lineage: Bacteria > Bacillati > Bacillota > Bacilli > Caryophanales > Bacillaceae > Bacillus > Bacillus sp. TE8-1. Next base: position 52,855 of record NZ_QPET01000024.1, read on the forward strand.
TATATTTGATATGTAAGATTTTTTTAAGGAATAATCATATTTTTGGAAAAATTAGGAGTATAATAGGGAAGTATTTTTAAAAATGACTATTTTTAGGGAGAGATTCACTTGCAGCAAGGTTCGTACAGTATTACAATTTTTTTACTCGTCATAGGGCTCGTTATATTTAGACGCATGCGCTCTATGAATCGACCAATTAATAATAAAGGAAGACGACTACTATTGCCATTATTCTTCTTATTACCAGGTTTTTCTTTATACGCAGCACCGATACAACTTGCTGGTTGGCAAATTGGTATAGCTGCTGGGATCGGACTGTTATTGTCAATTCCACTTATTATTTTAAGTGGGTATGAAGTCAGAGAAGATGGTCAAATTTATGCAAAAAAAAGTATCGCTTTTATTGCTACATTTTTAGTTATCGTTCTTTTACGTGCTTATTTTAGAAGACATTTACAAGGTCTAGATCCAAAGTCAATCGGCATTCTTTTCTACACTCTTGCGGTTTGTTATATAGTACCTTGGCGTATTGGATGCTATATGAAATTTCGTAAAGTATATGTAGAGAAAGCAAAATTTGAGACGTCAATAAGCTAAAAGTCATACATTTGTATGGCTTTTAGTTTTTAAAATTTATCGGGTAAAGGAATGAAAATAAGGTGTGAAAAAACACCCTTTAATTTTCAGAATATTATTACTTTAATCTCTTGAAAAATCATTGTAATCCACTGGGATAAAGGCGTTTATAAAGGTTTTCACATGTAATGAAAAGTGCTCGTTCACTTGAAAGAACAAAAAATGTTTGTTAAGGTAGGGAACCATAAGCGAAAACAAGAAAATAGAAAAAGTCATTTTTCGAAATTTTGAATGGCTTATGGACTAAGGGAGAGATTTGGTGAAGATTGAAATTATGGTTTCGCTTGCTATTTATATGGCAGGTATGTTGTATATCGGATATTGGTCTTATAAGAAGACATCCGATTTATCAGATTATATGTTAGGCGGGAGGGGACTCGGCCCAGCAGTTACAGCTTTATCAGCTGGTGCTTCTGACATGAGTGGTTGGATGCTAATGGGATTACCTGGTGCGATGTATGCAACAGGATTATCAAGTGTATGGATTGCGATAGGTTTATTAATAGGTGCGTATGCAAACTATTTAATCATTGCCCCGCGTTTACGAACGTATACAGAAGTGGCAAATGATTCAATTACGATTCCAGACTTTTTAGAGAATCGGTTTAAAGATCGTACGAAAATACTTCGTTTTGTCTCCGCTATCGTCATTTTAGTATTTTTCACATTTTATGCATCGGCTGGTTTAGTTTCAGGTGGACGTTTGTTTGAAAATTCTTTTAACCTTGATTATAAAATTGGTTTATTTGTAACAGTAGGTGTCGTTGTTGCGTATACACTATTTGGTGGCTTTCTAGCCGTAAGTTGGACGGACTTTGTGCAAGGTTGTATTATGTTTATTGCGCTTGTACTAGTGCCAATTGTTGCTTTTACGGATGTCGGTGGTGTAACAGAAACATTTAATACGATTAAGCAAGTCGATGCATCGCATTTAGATATGTTTAAAGGGACCACAATACTTGGTATTATTTCATTTTTAGCATGGGGCCTTGGATATTTTGGTCAACCACATATTATTGTCCGCTTTATGGCAATTACCTCTATTAAAGATTTAAAAACTTCTCGTAGAATCGGTATCGGTTGGATGACGATCTCAATTATAGGTGCAATGCTTACTGGTCTAATTGGTATCGCCTATTATGCTAAAAATAATGCGACATTACAAGACCCAGAAATGGTCTTTGTAACATTCTCAAATATTTTATTCCATCCGTATATTACAGGATTTTTATTATCAGCTATTTTGGCTTCGATTATGAGTAGTATTTCCTCACAATTACTTGTTATTTCAAGTGCAGTAACGGAAGATTTCTATAAAACATTTTTCCGTCGTAACGCAAGTGATAAAGAACTTGTATTTATCGGTAGGCTGTCAGTATTAGTTGTAGCGATGATTGCAGTTGTTTTAGCGTATCATCCGAGTGATACAATTTTAACGCTTGTTGGATATGCTTGGGCAGGATTTGGATCAGCATTTGGACCAGCAATTTTATTAAGTTTATATTGGAAGAGAACGAACAAATGGGGCGTTCTTGCTGGGATGATTGTCGGTGCATTAGTTGTTATCACTTGGGTACAAATTCCAAGTTTAAAAGCGACTATGTATGAAATGGTACCGGGATTCTTCTGTAGTTTATTAACTGTTATCGTTGTAAGTTTATTAACGAAAGAACCCGTTAAGGCAGTTCATCGTGAATTTAATGAGATGGAAGCAGTACTGGAAGAAGAAAAGAAATGATTTGCAAAAAGAGTAAACGGTGAATAGCGTTTACTCATTTTACATGTAAAATGAAAGTAAGGACTTATTGACAATAAAAAATAAGTAACTTATAATAAATCTTAAGTTCGAGATAATTCGATAGGTTAGACGCCGATACGTAATTTTGTGATTAATATCTCGAATTCGAGATAAAATTATAATGACGGATTTTACTTTGTAGCATGGACAAAATGAATAATGAATTTAAATGTAAAAGAATTTTTATAATGAAATAAAAAAGGAGTGGAAGAAATGGAAAAGAAAACAACGGGAATCCATCATATTACAGCGATTGTAGGGCATCCACAAGAAAATGTAGACTTTTATGCTGGTGTATTGGGGTTACGTTTAGTGAAACAAACAGTGAATTTTGATGATCCAGGTACGTACCATCTTTATTTTGGAAATGAAGGAGGAAAGCCTGGAACAATTATTACGTTTTTCCCATGGGCAGGTGCTCGTCAAGGTATTATTGGAGATGGTCAAGTAGGAATTACATCTTACGTTGTACCAAAAGGTGCAATGGAGTTTTGGGAAAATAGATTAGAAAAATTCGATGTTTCGTATACAAAAATGACTCGTTTTGGAGAGCAGTATTTAGAATTTGATGATCCGCATGGTTTGCATATAGAATTAGTTGAAAGAGAAAAAGGCGAATTAAATAATTGGAGTTTTGGAGAAGTTACACCAGAAGTAGCAATTAAAGGGTTTGGAGGTGCTGTTCTTTTATCTACACAGCCTCAAAAAACTGCTGAATTGTTAGAACATATTATGGGTCTTGAGAAAATTGGAGAAGAGGGTGAATTTGTTCGATTCCGTTCTTCTGCTGACATTGGAAATATTATTGATTTGAAATTATCAACAATCGGTCGTGGCCAAATGGGCGTTGGCACAGTTCATCATATTGCCTGGAGAGCGAGTGACGATGCTGATCAGCTAGACTGGAAAGAGCATGTGTCGCGTTTTGGATATCACGTAACTCCTGTACAAGATCGAAATTATTTTAATGCGATTTATTTTAGAGAACATGGTGAAATCTTATTTGAAATTGCAACAGATCCTCCTGGTTTCGCTCATGATGAATCGTTAGAGACGATGGGTGAGGAATTAAAGTTACCGGAACAATATGAACAACATAGAAAACAGATTGAACAAACGCTTTTACCATTTGAAGTGAGAAATTTAGATTAAAGTGATTGAAGGGGGAAAAGGATTATGATGAAACATGTTTTTCAAAAAGGAAAAGATACGTCAAAACCAGTGTTGTTATTACTTCATGGCACAGGTGGTAATGAATTAGATTTACTACCACTTGCAGAAATAGTTGATCCGGAAGCGTCGGTATTAAGCGTTAGGGGAAATGTGTTAGAGAATGGGATGCCGCGTTTCTTCCGCCGATTAGCAGAGGGCATTTTTGATGAAGAGGATTTAATTTTCCGTACGAAGGAATTAAATGAATTTTTAGATGAAGCGGCTAAAGAATATAAATTCGATAGAAATAACATTGTAGCTATCGGTTATTCGAATGGGGCAAATATCGCAGCAAGCTTATTATTCCATTATGAGAATGCATTAAAAGGTGCTGTGCTTCATCACCCAATGGTGCCTAGAAGAGGAATGCAATTAGCAAATTTAGCAGGGAAATCTGTGTTTATTGCTGCTGGGACAAATGACCCAATTTGTTCATCAGCAGAGTCAGAGGAATTGAAGGTACTATTAGAAAATGCAAATGCGAATGTAACAATGCATTGGGAAAATCGAGGGCATCAATTAACGATGGGTGAAGTAGAAAAAGCAAAAGAGTGGTATGACAAAGCATTTTAAAAAAGAAGCATCTGCTAACGATTAGCAGATGCTTCTTTTTTATTTAAGACTGAATTGCAAGGTGAGATGAAGAAAGTGGTAGCTCAATATCAACAATTGTACCTTTATTTAATTCGCTTGAAATGTGTAATTTACCATGATGTTCTTCAATTATTTTGTAACACATCATTAATCCTAGTCCTGTGCCTTTTTCTTTTAAACTATAAAAAGGTTCGCCTAGACGGGAGATACGATCTTCTGGAATGCCACAACCTTCATCGATAATTCGTATTAAGATGAAATTATTCTCTAATGGTTTTGTTTGGATGAAAATATTTCCGCCATTTGGCATTGCTTCTATCGCATTTTTTAATATGTTTATAAAAACTTGTTTTAATTGGTTACCGTCACATTGAATATCATATACGTAATCAAAATGATCCATGATGATATGAACGCTATGCATAATTGCAGTCGGTAAAATAAATGTAACTACCTCTTCAATTAAAGTTTGTATGTTACAAGTTTGGATAGATAATACTTGTGGCTTAGACATCGCCATAAATTGACTCGTGATGGATTCCATTTGTGAAATCTCACTTAACATAACATCGATATACCATTTTTGCTCCTCATTTATTTCAGGGAGGAGCAACGTTAGAAAACCTTTTAGAGAAGTGAGTGGATTTCGAATTTCATGGGCAATTCCAGCTGTCAGTTGTCCGACTACTGCGAGCTTCTCTGATTTTCGTAGTAACTTTTCAGTTTCTTTTAGCTCAGTAACATCTCTCCCCATCACGATAAGACCTTTGCGAGAACCGTCAGGATGATAAAGCGGGACTTTTGATATACTTAAGATTAGATCGAAATCATCTCTATGTATAATAAATTCCTCGCCATGAAGAATTTGTCTTTGTTGCCATGCTAGTTCATCGATTTCTTCACAATGTAAAAAAGCTTCTCGGTATGCTTCATTATATTGAATGAGTTCGCTATCTTTTTTCCCGTGGTAAGGTACATGATGGAAATTGAAGCAAGAAAGTGCGTAGTCATTTGCCTCAAGCCAGCGCCCTTCATGATCTTTAAATATAACAAACGCAGGCATGGAGTTTACTAATGTACGTAATCTCTTCTCACTTTCTTTTAGCATATTCTCAATTCTTTCTGATTTTTCAAGCGGCTTCATAATAGCATATACGCCAGTAAGACGATTTTGAACAAAAATAGGAACTAGTTTTGTCACAACATCTAATAAGAATCCATTTTTATGATAAATAGATAAGATATACTCTTGTTGATTATCCGCTTCAGTATTCTTTATATTTTGTAATACTTGCTCAGAAATATGGGCTTCTAAAATAGAGGTAATATTTTTCTGTTCTAATTCTAAAGAAGTGTAACCTAATATTCTTTCGGCAGAAGGATTTATATGTAGAATAACTCCTTCTAAATTTAATGAAATAATACTATCAGGATTGTGTTCGAACAGAGATGCGTACATTTCTGTTAATGAACGATCTTGTATATGGTTTCGCAAACGTCTAGAAATGTTCGGATGACGTTTTTTTTGAGTTGGTGAATATTTTTTACGACTCATAATAGTTCCTCCGTACAAATAGCATCTAAAAAGATTTGTCTATTCATAACTATAATATAGATGTAATGTGTATTTCTATAAAAAATGGAAGTTATAGAATAAATTTTGTTTTTTTATTTTTTGTAAGGTGAGTGCAGGATGGTAATAAGGGGAGCTTATATTGTTTTATAAACCTTTTGTAAGTTACAGACGGCTGTTTTCCGTATAACATTAGGGTAGAGGAGGGGGAGAGAAAATGAAAAATTATATTCAAGGGATTGATCACGTGCAAGTAGCTGCACCTGTAGGGTGTGAAGAAGAGGCGCGTGATTTTTATGGGAATACGATTGGTATGGAAGAAATTCCAAAGCCAGAAGAGTTGAAAAAACGAGGTGGATGTTGGTTTAAATGCGGAAATCAAGAAATCCATATTGGTGTCGAGCGGAACTTTATACCAGCTAAAAAGGCTCATCCAGCTTTTTATGTGAATGAAATTAATGAATTTAAGCAAACACTTATAGAGCAAGGTGTTAAAGTGATTGATGATTATGTACGGCCAGATGTAATTCGATTTTACGTGTCAGATCCATTTGGAAACCGAATTGAATTTATGCAAAATAAAGACTAGGTGGATTCCCACCTAGTCTTTAACTTCTTCTGAAAAGTCCTAACACTTCTACAGTTTCTGTAATATTAACGAAAGCATTCGGGTCAATTTCAGAAATTGTTAGTTTCATACTTGCTAATTCTTCACGAGAAACGACGGTCATAAGTACACGCTTTTTCTCGCTTGAATAAGCACCTTCGCCATCAAGTAACGTTATTCCACGTACAACAGTTGAAAGAAGTTGTTTTTTCATTTTTTCTGCTTCATTTGTTACAATCATAAGTGTAACTTTACGATGTTTTGTATGAACAGCATCAATTACTTTACCAGTTACATAAATTGAAAGTAAGCTTGTAAGTGCAACATCCCAGGTGAAGAAGAATCCTGCGATTATTACAACGACTGCATTTAAAATAATAAGGAATCCGCCAAGTTTAATGTCTCGCTTGCGGGATAAAAGCATACCGATAATATCAAATCCACCAGTGGATCCATTACAGTTAAAAACAAGACCAATACCAGCTCCGGCGATTACACCTCCGAAGATAGAAGATAACAATGGATCTGTTGCTACGACTTTTACTGGAACGTAGTATAATGCAACAGATAATACAACTACAGAGACAACTGTGTTAAAAATTACTTTTTTTCCAAGGCCTATGTACCCTAAAATAAGGATAGGTAAGTTTAATACAAAGTTAATAATGCCTGTGTTTACAGGGGTTACAATCCCTAAAATAATAGCAATTCCGCCAATTCCACTACTTAAAATTTTGTGGGGGATAAGGAAAAGATTAAAGGCAACCGCAATAATAATAGAACCGATAATAACACCAAGGAATCTGACCATTTCTTTCCCGTCCTTCACTGAAAAATTCATATTATTTCAAGATTATATATGATATTGAAAGTTTTGGGTAAAAACAGTTTATTTTGGTAAATTAGATTAATCGAAAGAATTTGAGTATTTTATCATTTGAAAGGGGATACAGTTGTGAAGATAAAAACATATCAACAGAAAAGCCCGTTGAAGCAAGAATGTGAGGATTCTTATTTTTGTAATAAAGATAAAAAGATTTATGGTGTATGTGACGGTGCAACACCACTTGTCCCGTTTCGTGATGAAAAGGGACATAATGGAGCATACATCGCTTCGCATTTATTTGCAAGTTATTTTACTGCATTACGAGAGAATCATAGTTTACAATTTGCAGTTGCCAGAGCAAATGAAGCATTGCAAAGCAAAATGTTAGAATATGAAGTAGACACGAGAAAAAAAGAGCATTTGTGGTGCACATGTATCGCGGCAGTCCAAATAGTTGGTGAGAAAATTGAATATGCGCAGCTTGGGGACTGTATGATTGTCGCAACTTTTCAAAATGGAACGATGCAAGTATTAACGAAAGACACAGTTGAAGGAATTAGTAAAAGAGCAAAAAAGAAGAGGGAAGAAGATCGTAAAAAAGGGTTATCTGTACCAGAAGAATATGTTTTTCAAGATGTTCGAGAACAGTTAAAATACAATCGTTATCTTGCAAATATGCCAAATGGTTATTCAGTTGCAAATGGAATGAAAGAAGCGATACATTATTTACAACATGGTGAATTACATACAGATGAAGTGAGTGGGATTTTTATTTGTTCAGACGGGTTATTTCACCCAGATTGGTCATTAGAACAAACTGTTGCATATATAAGAAAGAATAGTATAAACGAATATATAGCAATTATTGAAGAGCTAGAAGCGGAAAAGAGAATAAGGCCAGATGATAAAACGATTATTATGATTGATTTTTAAGAGGAGGCAGTTCAAATGGAAATTAAACGTGTCAATCTAACATTTCAAGATGAATTAGTTCCTTTAGAAAAAGTAAACAAACTGATTATTCACCATACAGCTGAAGATGGATGGGACGTGTATAAAACGCATGAATTTCATCAAACTGTAAGGGGGTGGAGCGGAATTGGTTACAACTATTTTATCGAAAAGGATGGAACTGTAGTGGAAGGACGAGGTTTACATATTGGAGCGCACGCGAAAGACCATAACCGCCATACAATTGGAATATGTATGACGGGAAATTTCGATAAATACGATCCAACTCCTGCACAAGTGAATGCATTATATTCTTTATGTAAACTGTTTATGAAGCAATTTGCTATAAAGAAAGAAAATATACTAGGTCATAGGGAGTTAGAAGGAGTTACAAAAAGCTGTCCTGGTAATTGTTTTTCTATGGTAGAGTTAAGGAAGATATTATCTTAAATATAGAGGAGTAACAACGATGATGAATATAAAAATACCAAATGATAAAAAAGAAGAGCTTGTAGCGCAAATTCAGCAATTTTTCATGGAAGAAGATCTAGATGAAATTGGACGTTTCCAAGCAGAGCGTTTAATAGAAGAAATGATTAAATTAGTTGGACCATTTGCATACAATCAAGCAATTGGAGATGCAAGAAAGCTTGTAAGTGAGAAATTAACGAATATGGAAGAAGATTTATACGTGTTAGAGAAGAATGAAGCGAAATAAAAAAAGAGCCGATGGGCTCTTTTTTATTTTTCTTTCTTATGTTCCTTATATTCATGTACTTTTTCTTTCACATTACCAACTGTATCTTTAGCAGTGCCTTTCACCTTATCCCATTTTCCTTCAGCTTGTAATTTCTTATTGTCAGTTACTTTCCCAACAACTTCTTTTACTTCACCTTTTACCTTATCAATGGCACCTTCTACTTTTTCTTTTAAACCATGATCATGTTTAGTCATACATTTCTCCTCCTTGTAGTTTGATTAGAATTCTCTTTTCATATTGCAAGTTGAATGATGTATCTAGTAATATCGTAACAAATCTAGTTTGAATATTCAAATGATTAATAGGATAGAAAAGGATTTGTCATAAAATGTTTAAAAATGTAACGGAAGGAGAAATAAAGTAAATTATATGTCTTTTGCGGTCCATATTGATTTTGTATAAGCAATTTTCATGTGGGCACGTTCCATGTTATTTTGACTGCCGCTACCGAACCTTGCTTGTCCAACTATTAAAGTACAATTGGATTCAATAGCTGTCTTAATTCGTTTTTGAATTAATGCAGTGTGACAGCCTTTACGCTGAAATTCTGGTAAAGTAGCAGAAGCAGCTAATGATGCGACACCTTTATTTATATACAGGACACCAATACCAGCAGGGATATTTTGAACTTCAGCTATGAAAAAATGCCATCCTGGTTCATTGTAAAGAATTTCATTATTTTGGCGTACGCTATCTTTTGTAAAGGATGGCATATTAAATCCACGTACATATATGTCTGCAAAAATATCAAATTCATTTTCTTTCAGTTTTCGTAATGTAATATTAGAAGGAAGAAGTGATGAACTCTCTCTCGGTATAATATACAAAGCAGTATGGAAGCTAGATTGGTAAAAACCTTTTTGAGATAAGTATTGAAATAGTTCAGTTGTGCCTTGCGCTGGTGTAATTTCAAAACGGCAAGGAATTTGTAGTGATTCATAATAAGAAATAATTGCATCAATCGCATCTGCATTTGTAATACCTTTTACCGTATTAAAAGCAGGACCGGCAATTATTTTTGATGAAAAGGCAGTGGCACTACCGAAATTTTTCATTTGCACTTGCATTGGGTTTCCGCTTATTGTTTGTAGTCTCTCTAATCTAGAAGAGAGCATATCAATTTCTGCATTTTCAATTTCTGTTGCTATATCGAGTGTCATAACAGTAGTCATAAAATTCCTCCGTTAATAAATATATTTCATAGTACATATACGATTTTTGTTTTGAGATTCCTGTTGAAATGTGAGAGAATAAGAGGTTTTTTGGAAGGGAAATGGAAGTGAGCTGTCGAAGGGAGTGGAAACAGATTAAAGGTGGTGCTCTCATGAAACAAAAAACCGTGCAGACATGCTCTAATTGTGGTTCTCAAAACATAGGAGAAGGTGAGTTTGTCGGATATGCACAAATACGGAAAAAGGAAACGATGTTCACATCTTCACCGGTGGATGCTTATATTTGTACAGATTGCGGGAATATCCTTCTATTAAAAGTACGACATTATGAAAAGTTTAAGCAGAAGCCGTTATGATCATTGAGAAATGGTCATATCCAACGTTGTATACGAAACGACTTATGTTAAGGAAAATGAATATGAGTGATAGTTTACATATATATGAGTATGCTACAGATAAAGAGATGACAACTTTTACTGTATGGGATGCCCATCGATCGTTATGTGACACATATAACTATGTAGAAGAAATTGTGGGGCAATATAATGAAGGGCAAGTAGCACCTCTTGGAATTGTATTAAAAGAGGAGAAAAAACTTATAGGTACGTGTGGATTTATAAAATATGATTTGGTCACACATACAGCAGAAATTGCATACGCCTTATCTCGAAAATATTGGGGAAGAGGATTAGCCACGGAGGCTGCATTAGCTTTTTTCTACTATGGTTTTCATGAGTTGCATCTTAATAGTATTGAAGCGGGATGTGATTCAGAAAATGAAGCATCTGAAAAATTAATGAAACGTTTGAATATGGAGTACAAATATACAATTCAGAAGGATATGTTTATTAAAGGTAAGAATCGCGATACAAAAAGATATTGTATATCTAGAGAAGGATATGTGAATCAATGAAATATCTTACATTGAAAACTCCTTTAAATGAATCAAGGAGTTTTTTTATTTTGATAACAACAAATCGGAGTTTATCTTTTTGTTCGTGTGTTAGGAGTATGGGAGATATATCGAATTTTAGTAGAAAATAAGGAATACAGTAATCGTTTTATTTTTAAACTGAAAACGAAAGTAAGAAAAAAGATAGATAGTTTATCGTTCTGAATTATTTCCAAAGAAATAATTCAGAAAATACAGAAAAATATCGTAATCATTTGCGGAAGTCTGTTATAATAAACGAAAAAATGAAAACGTTTTAAAGGGGGACATAACCAATATGATGATGAATGTACCGCTAACAATTAGTTCTATGATGGAAAGAGCAGAGAAACTGTTTTCGAAGAAAGAAATTGTTTCACGGACGCATGATACAGTTACAACGTTAACGTATAAGCAGTTAGGGGAAAGGACGAGAAGACTCTCCAGTGCGTTGAAAAAGCTTGGAATTAAAGAAGGTGAACGTGTAGGAACATTAGCGTGGAACCATCATCGGCATGTGGAAGCGTATTTTGCTATTCCAGGTATTGCTTCTGTTTTGCACACAATTAACATTCGTTTATCTCCTCAACATATTTCATATATTATTCAGCACGCAGAAGACCGAATTCTACTTATAGATGAAGATCTCGTACCGCTTGTTGAAAATATTCAATCACAATTATCAACTGTACAAGCTTACATTATTCTGACGGATAAAGATGAACTCCCAAATACGACGCTGAAGCCTGTATATCATTATGAAAAGCTATTAGAAGAAAGCGATCCAAATTTCCAATTTGTAAAAGATATTGATGAAAATACACCAGCTGGTATGTGTTATACGTCAGCGACTACAGGAAATCCGAAAGGTGTTGTATATACGCATCGTAGTACTGTATTACACTGTATGGCACTCGGTTTAGCGGATACAGCTGCTTTATCGGAAAGTGATGCTGCAATGGCGATTGTACCGATGTTCCATGTGAACGCTTGGGGACTTCCTTTCGCTGCTACTTGGTTTGGGTCAAAACAAGTTCTTCCAGGACCGATGTTTACTCCGAAAATTTTATTAGAGATGATTCAATCAGAAAAAGTGACGTTAGCTGCGGGTGTGCCGACAATTTGGCTCGGCGTATTACAAGAGTTAGAAAATAATAGTTACGATTTATCTAGTATGACGAGAATACTATGCGGAGGTGCAGCTGCGCCGAAAAGTGTTATTAAAGCATTTGAACAGAAACATAATGTTCCGTTCATACATGCATATGGTATGACTGAAACGAGTCCACTCGTAACACTTGCGCGTTTAAAAAGTTATGAAACGGAAGTATCGTATGAAGAGCAACTAGAAATTCGCTCTAAACAAGGATATCTTGTACCTGGTGTCGAGATGAAAGTAGTCGGTACAAATGGTGACGTGAAGTGGGATGGTACTGAGATGGGAGAATTATGTTTACGAGCACCTTGGATCGCTGAAAGCTATTATAACGATGATCGTACTGTCGAAGGTTTTCGCGATGGATGGTTATATACTGGTGATGTTGTCACAGTGGATGAGGAAGGTTGCGTGAAAATTGTTGACCGTACGAAGGATGTTATTAAAAGCGGGGGAGAATGGATTTCTTCGGTCGATCTTGAAAATGCTTTAATGGCACATGATGCTATATTTGAAGCGGCTGTCGTTGCAGTTCCTCACCCTCAGTGGCAAGAGCGACCAATTGCCTGCGTTGTTCAAAAGAAAAATAGTACGGTTACAAAAGAAGAAATATATGAGTTTTTAAAACCACAGTTTGCGAAGTGGTGGTTGCCAGACGATATTGTCTTTATGGAAGAAATACCGAAAACATCTGTTGGGAAGTTTTTAAAACAGGCGCTTCGGAAAGAACTGGAGCATTTGCATAGAGAGAAATAAGTGAACTTCTATTTGTAAACTCTAATACATTAACGGTTGACAAAAGAGGGGTGGAAAGATAATATGATTTTTGTGATATGTTATCTAAAAACAATTTTAAGTTTACAAATAGGAGAAGCAAATATGAATACAAAAAATTTAGTTTTCGTCGCTTTATTTAGTTCTATTATGGGAGTGTTAGGGTTAATACCTCCGATTGCTCTTTCTATTACACCAGTTCCAATTACATTGCAATCACTCGGTGTTATGCTTGCGGGTGGGTTGTTAGGATCACGTCTAGGTGCGTTAAGTCAGCTTATTTTCTTACTTATTGTAGGAGTTGGAGCACCATTGCTTGCTGGTGGACGTGGTGGCCTTGGTGTATTTGTTGGACCAAGTGCAGGATATTTACTTGGTTACATCATTGGGGCGTTTGTTATTGGTTATTTAATTGAGCGTTTACGTGAAGTTTCTATTATAAAAGTATTATGTATTAATATAATTGGTGGTATTTTCGTAGTTTATGTATTTGGTATTACTGTACAAGCGTTCTTAATGGATGTTTCTGTATGGGAGATAATGAAAGTGAGTGCTGTGTTTTTACCAGGGGATTGTATAAAAGCAATTATTGCGGCAGTTCTCGTAACAAAATTACATCGTTCATTGAAACATATTATTACGCCCGCTTTAAAGAATGGAAAATATACAAATGCGGGATGATAAAGGGAAGAAACACGTTAATTGCGTGTTTCTTTTTATTATTATTGTAAAGAAAGGACGTCTCATATGGGGATTACAAAAGAATATAAAAAGCATGCCTCTTTACAACCAAATAAAATAGCGATAAAGGAAAATGATAGAGTTTTAACATATAAAGAGTGGTTTGAATCAGTTTGTAAAGTAGCAAGCTGGTTAAATGAAAAAAAATCGAAGAATAAAACGATAGCAATCCTATTAGAAAATCGTATAGAGTTTTTACAACTATTTTCTGGTGCCGCTATGGCCGGGTGGATTTGTGTTCCGTTAGATATAAAGTGGAAACAAGATGAGCTCAGAGAAAGAATTGAAATTAGTAATCCGGATATGATTGTGACAGAACGATATAAGGTGAATGATCTATTGGATGAAGAAGGAAGAGTAATTGAAATTGATGAGTGGAAAAGAATGATAGAGAAATATCTTCCTACATATTCCACTGTAGAAAGTGTACAACATGCTCCTTTTTATATGGGATTTACATCAGGATCAACAGGAACAGCAAAAGCATTTTTACGTGCACAGCAATCGTGGGTTCATAGTTTTGATTGTAATGTACATGACTTTCATATGAAAAGGGAGGATTCAATTTTAATAGCTGGGACGCTCGTTCATTCTCTTTTCTTATACGGGGCAATAAGTGCATTATATGTAGGACAAACAGTGCACATTATGAGAAAGTTCATTCCGAATCAAGTATTAGATAAGTTAGAAACTGAAAATATATCGGTTATGTATACAGTTCCGACAATGCTTGAATCTTTATATAAAGAAAATAGATTAATAGAAAATAAAATGAAAATTATTTCATCAGGAGCGAAATGGGAAGCTGAAGCGAAAGAAAAAATAAAGAATATATTTCCTTATGCGAAAAGATATGAATTTTATGGTGCATCAGAGTTAAGTTTTGTAACAGCACTAGTCGATGCAGAAAGCGAAAGAAGGCCAAATTCAGTAGGAAAACCTTGTCATAATGTGCAAGTTCGAATATGTAATGAAGTAGGCGAAGAAGTACAAAAAGGTGAAATAGGAACTGTTTATGTGAAAAGTGATCAGTTTTTTATGGGATACATAATAGATGGGGTTTTAACACGGGAGTTGAATGCAGAAGGCTGGATGACAGTGCGAGATATAGGCTATGAAGATGAAGAAGGCTTCATATATATTGTTGGTAGAGAGAAGAATATGATTTTATTTGGAGGAATCAATATTTATCCAGAAGAAATAGAAAGTGTATTACATGAACACCCAGCTGTTGATGAAATAGTTGTAATTGGTGTGAAAGATAGTTACTGGGGTGAAAAGCCGGTCGCGATCGTAAAAGGAAGTGCTACAAAACAACAATTAAAGAGTTTTTGCTTACAACGATTATCCTCGTTTAAAATACCGAAAGAATGGCATTTTGTAGATGGAATACCTTATACAAATAGTGGGAAAATCGCTCGTATGGAAGCAAAAAGTATGATTGAAAACCGGGAGAAAATATATGAATAGAGCAGTTATTGTAGAGGCGAAAAGAACACCTATTGGTAAGAAGAATGGGATGTTAAAAGAGTATGAAGTTCAGCAATTAACAACGCCGCTTCTTACGTTTTTAAGTAAAGGGATTGAGAGGGAAATAGATGATGTCATATTAGGTAATGTTGTTGGGCCAGGAGGGAATGTTGCGAGACTATCTGCTTTAGAGGCGGGACTTGGCTATCATATTTCTGGTGTAACGATTGATCGGCAATGTGGTGCTGGTTTAGAAGCAATTCGAACTGCGTGTCATCTCATTCAAGGCGGGGCAGGTAAGTGTTATATCGCCGGGGGAGTAGAGAGTACAAGTACGTCACCTTTTCAAAAAAGAGCACGATTTTCACCTGAAACAATTGGTGATCCTGACATGGGAGTAGCGGCTGAATATGTTGCGGAGCGTTATAATATAACGAGAGAAATGCAAGACGAGTATGCTTGTCTTAGTTATAAGCGGACACTGCAAGCGTTAGAAAAAGGATATATACATGATGAAATATTTTCTTTTAATGGATTATTAGATGAATCTATAAAGCCAGAAATGAATTATGAACGAATCATTAAAAGAACAAAGCCCGCATTTTTACAAAATGGAACAGTGACGGCAGGTAATTCATGTGGTGTAAATGATGGGGCATGTGCTGTTCTTGTAATGGAAGAGGGACAAGCCCGAAAGTTAGGGTATAAACCTGTCCTTCGTTTCGTTCGTAGTGCTGTAGTGGGAGTGGATCCTAATCTTCCAGGGACTGGTCCGATATTTGCGGTGAACAAATTATTAAACGAAATGAATGTAAAAGTAGAGGACATCGATTATTTTGAAATAAATGAAGCATTCGCCTCAAAAGTTGTTGCTTGCGCAAAAGAGTTACAAATTCCGTACGAAAAAGTAAATGTAAATGGTGGAGCAATTGCGCTCGGTCATCCGTACGGCGCATCTGGTGCTATGCTTGTAACACGTTTGTTTTATCAGGCACAAAGAGAGTCTATGAAATATGGAATTGCTACATTAGGAATTGGAGGCGGGATAGGGATTGCGCTATTATTTGAGAAAGTAGAAGACTAGCGAGGTAACTAGTTTTCTACTTTTTGAGGAACATAAACATTACTACCAGGTTTCGCTTTCATTTCGTTCCAAGCAGCAATCGCATCAGCTTTTGCTTTCCCTTTATTATTTGGATCTTCGAAAAAGTCACGAGTAAAGCGATTGTATTCAAATTGTGCACCGATAGTTGTTTTGTATGCAGGGTCTTTTTTTCGTTTGTTTTCTTCATGCCAAAAAGCTACCGCGTCTTCATATGTTTTTCCAACATTGTCTTTAAAAAACTTTTGAAGAGCTACTGTAAAGCGGAAGTTTGCTCCAATTTTTTCTTTGAAAAAAGCACGAACCTCTTCGCTACAGCGGTGATTGTTAGTAATAATCGTTTGAAGAGAAAGGTCTTTATAGGATAGGGAAGCTTTACTCACCTTTTGAACAGAGCTGTTTTTTAATATTTTACCAGTAGTTAAATAATGTGAGATACGCTCGGTTATTTCGATCTTAGAGCCACTAGCTGGCAACCCATTCTCACGACAAAATGTTTGGAGTTCTGCTTTTAACCAATAATAGTTTTGGAAATCTTCAATTGATATAGACTTTGTTAAAGGTGGACGCATGAATGTAACAACTACTTTCTTCCATAATTTTCTTTAATTATAAAACGTATGTTCTTTTTATGGAAGGGTTAATTTGTAAATATAATGGGAAGAGGAGATTACATATGGAAAATGTAATGCAAGTTCGTGTTACGGGAATTTTAATTGAAGGTGAAAAATTATTGCTAGTAAAGCAAAAAGTTGCTAATAGGAATTGGTCTTTACCTGGAGGAAGAGTGGAGAATGGCGAAACGTTAGAGGAAGCAATGATTCGAGAAATGAGAGAAGAGACAGGGTTAGAAGTTAACATTCAGAAGCTACTCTATGTTTGTGATAAACCAGATGCTCGCCCGTCTTTATTACATATAACGTTTTTGCTTAAAAGGATTGAAGGTGAAATTATGCTACCTTCTAACGAGTTTGATCATAATCCAATTCATGATGTGCAAATGGTGCCGATTAAAGATTTAAGTCATTATGGTTTTTCGGAAACTTTTATCAATCTTATAAGTGAAGGTTTTGTAAATGCAGGGAGTTATCAAGGTTTGAAACAAAATATAGGTCTGTAAATATAGGGGAAGGATAGCCTTTCGCTATCCTTCATAACATGTTTTAAACTGCTGACTGTAAAGAAGAAACAAGCTGATTTAAAAATTCATCTCCACTCATAATTGCTTTCCCGCCACCGCGGGCACTCTTTTTATTTCCGCCACCTTTTCCTTCGATTGTAGGAAGAGCATCTTTTAAAAGAGCATTCATATCGAGCGATACTGATTTTCCGCAAGCGAGAATACATTGTAGTTTGTCATCATTTTCGATGACGAAATACGTAATTGCATGCTCTTGTTGTTCTGTAATAATAGCGGAAAGCTTTGCGATTTCTTGCATAGAACGATTTGTAAATACTTTAGAAATAAGTATGCCGGCATGTATTTCCGTAGGGTGTTGAAGTAGTTCATTTGCCTCTGCAAATAATAATTTTTCATTCATTGTTTGTATTGCTTTTTCGTTTTCTTTTTGAGAAGTAAGCAGTTGCGCCACTTTTGCTGGAATATCAGTTTCGCTACTGTTTAATTGTTTAGAAACATTTTTCATAATTTGTTGCTGTTGTCCCATTAATTTAAGTGTACGCCAACCAGCGATAAACGTTAAGCGTATACCACCTTTATTGCGCTCCCATCCTAGTACTTGAATAGGACCAACTTCACCAGTTCGTTTCGGATGCGTTCCACCACAGCCGTTGTAGTCAAAGTTTTCGATCATAACAACGCGTATATTTTCTGTCATAGTCGGTTCTTTACGAAGGGGCAACCTTTTCGCTTCTTCTAAGTTCATCCACTGGATGCGGATTGGATGGTTTTCAAAAACAATTTTGTTTGCAATTTGTATTGCTTTTTCAACCGTTTCTGCATGAAGATTTTCTGTTTCTAAATCAATTGTTACTGTTTCTTTACCAAGATGGAATCCAATTGTAGGCATGTTAAAATGGTCCCAAAAAGCAGCAGATAAAATGTGCTGAGCTGCATGTTGTTGCATATGATCAAAACGGCGATCCCAATTGATTTTACCTTCTACGTCTTCTGTATGTAATTGTTCTGCAATGTAGTGACGAATTTCTCCGTTTATCTCTTCTACATTGATTACATTGATATCATTTAATGTACCAGTATCATATGGTTGTCCGCCACCTGTCGGATAAAATGCTGTTTCATTCAAAACAACGTATAAGTTACCGTCTTTATCATAATCTTGCTTTATAATTTTAGTAGTAAAGTCTTGCTTATAAGCGTCAGTGTAATATAATTTGTGCTCCAATTTTCTTTCTCCTCCCGCATTAACTAGTTTCATTGTAAAGCAATTGAAATTAGTTTCCTAATATTTCAGAAGAAAGAAACTATTTTTAGAATTTTCTTGCTATAATAAGAAAAAGAAAATGCGGGGGTGGAATGAATATGTTATATGAAAACGGCGTAGATAAACTGCTTAGTTTAAGCAGAAATATTTCTGAATTATATCGAGAATTAAATGAAATGACCCGGATTTTAACGGATTGTAATCGAGAAAGTGTGAAGTTTGATCGGTTATATGTAAAAGAGTTACTTTGGAAGAAAGAAGATGTAATAGAGAAATATGACCAGCTACTTGTACAACTTTGTATTAACGAATGCTTTGATCTAAAAAGTGTCATTACAGGGGAATATAAGTATACATATGAAGAAGTAGAAAACATAGTTTTACAATTTAATGAAAAGTATAATGTCGCAATCTTAATTAAAGATGTGTGTAAAGAATTACAGTTCACATATGGAATTGATATGGACATAACGAGAACAACTCGGGTATCAACAGCTCAAGTATAGAAAAAGGAAAAGAAAGCAGATCCTTTGCTTTCTTTTTTTTGTGAAAATAGAGAGAGTAGGTTTAACGATGAAGGGGAAGCTACAGCATATTCATCCGCTTGGAATGAGTATTATTTTAGGGACATTGTTTGCTAGGTTTGCAACTTCAATGAGTATCCCTTTTTTAGCGATTTATTTAACGACTGTTAAAGGTGTATCAGCTGGAATGACTGGTGCTATTATCGGAACGAGTGCACTTGTTGGTGTTTTTGCTAGTTTTATCGGAGGGAATTTATCAGATCGATTTGGCCGGAAAACAATTATGCTCTGGTCCATGATCGTTTGGATTTTTGTGTTTATAGGTTTTTCACTTGCGGATCATGTTTTAAGTTTCTTTTTATTAAACGCTTTAAATGGATTATGTAGGTCGTTTTTTGAGCCAACATCAAGAGCATTATTATCAGATTTAACAAAGCCTGAGTATCGGTTACTCGTCTATAACTTACGATACGGTGCAATAAATGTTGGAGTTGCTATTGGACCAATTGTTGGATTACAGATTGGAAGTGCAAAATCAACAATTCCTTTTTTAGTAGCAGCTGGGGTATATATTCTATATACAGCTATATTAGCGTTCCAATTTAAGAAGTATCCAATGGAAAAAAAGAAAGTGAGTACAGAAAAACCTGTTACAATGTTAAATGCAATGCGTATATTGCGAAAAGATATAGTATTTTTAGTTGCTTTAGTCGGTATTATTTTGAGTAATTGCGGTTTTTCACATTTAACGACGACAGTATCTCAATATTTTGCAAATGCACATATATTTGAGGATGGGGTGAAGCTATTCTCATATATGCTCGCTTTAAATGCAATTGTTGTAGTGATTATCCAATACCCTGTTATTCAAATGTGCAAAAAGTATACACCGTTAACATCAATTATGGTTGGGACTTTATTTGTGAGCGGGGGATTATTTGGCTTTGGAATAGTAGAATCTATGCTAGGTGCTGCCGTTTGTACAATTATTTTTACAATTGGAGAAGTCTTAATGTTTTCGATGACGGATGTATTTATTGATGATATTGCTGTTGCGCATCTAAAAGGAACATACTTCGGTGCGATGGGTTTTTCGGGAATTGGAGCAGTAATAGGTCCGTGGTTTGGAGGAGTACTTCTCGATTACTACGGGTACCAAAATGGGTTTGCAGTATTTTCAGCACTAGCTATATTTTCAACTGTGGCATTTCCTGTGCTTTTAGTTACAAAAGGTTTATCGAAAAAAAGATATGATAGAAATTCTAATATAGAAATGCATGCGAAATAACATAAGCCCCAGTAACCAACTGGGGCTTAGTGTGTATTATATTAACTCTTAATTTGAAAAAAGAACTTTCATTTCATGCTTATCAGCAACTTCATTTTTGGAAATATGAATGGCTAAATATCCATTTTCTAAGCAGGCTAGCATCTTCTTATAAATAATATTATCGGGTAAAGGAATGATCCGCTGTAAAGAAATATTATTATGAAGTATGCAAATGGTTAGGCCTGTCTTCATCTTTTTAATGACTACATTTTGTTCAGTTACATTTGGTACATCTGTTTCCAAAATGTATTCTTGTTCCGTTTCGCAAAGGTCAATATGAATTTGATTTGGGAAACTAAAGTTACTACAAGAGTCAGAACAAAATTGATCCATCCATTCTTCGAAACCATCAACATGAAAAAGACAATCCTTCTTTTTCTTGCCCATGTAAGACACCCTCCGTAAAATCTCAATTCATACTATGTTATGCATGAATGAATTAGGGGTGAAGAATAAATGGAAAAATATAAACATTGTATGTGGAAAAGATAGCTAGTGTGCACTTTTTGTTTTACATATCATGATGCGCATGATGTTTTTGGCGTGAATGGTTACGGTTTTTTACTTTATGAGATCCGCTTAATGGTTCAGGTTGTCCTTTTTTTTCTTTCGCTTCACGATTGTTTTTTCCCATTGTATGTGACACCTCCTCTTCCTCTTTAGAATGAGAGAAGTTTGCAAATTTATACGAGAATGTTTTTAGAAAAAAAGGTAAAGATAATTGGGACTAACTATTACAGAAAGGGGATTATATAATGCCATATCATAAAGATAAACAACAAGCGTTTCAAGCAGCGCAGCAAGGCGTTACACAAGCAGAAAATGCATTTAACAACATTGTGAAAAATGATCCAAACTACGGTCATGATTTAAAAGAATTACGCCAAGAGGTTCAGGAAGCATATGAACAAATTCAAAATGCACTAGAGGTAGCTTCAGAAACACAACGTCCACAACTTGAGCAATATGAAAATAATCTCCAAAATATAATGCGAAATGTAGATCAATTAGAAAAGTAAATGAGGTTGTTGTTTATTCGACAACCTTGCTGCTTTAGTAAACGTTATGCTAAAACAGAAAATTTTTCTATTAGTTTTTTCTTTGCTATGTGCAGTACATATATTTCAAGTGGAAAAAGTGGAAGCGAAAATGTTGCTCAGAAAAGAGTTAGAACCAACTGGTTATGTAACATGGGAAGTACCTAATAATGAAAAAATTATTGCAATTACATTTGATGATGGACCAGATCCAACGTATACACCACAAGTTTTAGATTTATTACGTCAATATAAGGCTGAAGCGACATTTTTTATGATTGGATTTCGAGTTCAGCGCAATCCATATTTAGTGAAACAAGTGTTAAAAGAGGGACATGAAATTGGAAATCATACGATGAATCATTTGTATGCGAGTAATTCATCAGATGAAAAATTAGAAAATGATATTTTAGATGGAAAGAAATTTTTTGAAAAATGGGTGAAAGAACCTTTGTTATTCCGTCCTCCTGGCGGATATATTAACGACGCTGTATTTAAAACAGCGAAAGAAGCTGGTTATCAAACTGTTCTATGGTCGTGGCATCAAGATCCACGTGATTGGGCAAATCCAGGGGTTGAATCCATTGTAAATCATGTAGTGAAAAATGCTAAAAGTGGCGATATTGTATTGTTACATGATGGAGGAAATGATCGTAGTCAAACGGTAGCGGCACTAGCAAAAATTTTACCTGAACTGAAAAAGCAGGGCTATCGATTTGTAACGGTTTCGGAATTACTACGTTATAAACATTAGAAAAAATCCCAAAAGGAAAATAGACCTTTTGGGATTTTTTCTTTACTGGTTCTTTTTACGTTTCTTATTATTTTGTCGCTCTGCTGGAGTTAAAGGCTCGTTTGCAAATTCTTCATTGTAACCAGTTCCTTGTCCTTGTGCAGATGCAGCATTCATTCCTGAAATAGTATGATTTGCTTTTCTTTTACCCATTTTATTTCACCTCTATAACATTTTTTGTATGTTGAATGATGAGCAGTTCATAGTATGTACGAACTGTAAGTAAACCGCGGATAGAGCACTTTACTTTATGATAATAGTATTCATAAGGAGCATGAAAGCTATTCAAATTTAGAAACATAAAGAAAACTTATGATAATCTATAAGTTTCTTATTATTTACTTATTTAGAAAGTTGTAATAAGATATTATCGTAAGGTATTGAAAAGTTTGTCTACATTTTATATTCAGACAACTTAGTCACGTTTAACAGGGGGGAAACATAATGGTCAAACATAATCCATTTCAATCACGTGCAACTTTTGAAGTAGATGGAAAAACGTATCATTATTATGATTTGAAAGCGCTTGAAAATGCAGGGGTTGGCAACGTATCTCAATTACCATATTCCGTGAAAGTTTTACTTGAATCAGTACTTCGTCAAGTAGACGGACGTGTAATCACAGAAGAGCATGTTACAAATTTAGCGAAATGGGGAACGAAAGATGTTCAAGATATCGATGTTCCATTTAAACCATCTCGTGTAATTTTACAAGATTTCACTGGTGTTCCAGCTGTTGTTGATTTGGCTTCGCTTCGTAAAGCAATGGCAGACATGGGCGGAGATCCTGACAAAATTAATCCTGAAATTACTGTAGACCTTGTAATTGACCACTCTGTACAGGTTGATAGAGCGGGTACGGCAGACGCGCTTGCATTCAACATGGACTTAGAGTTTAAACGTAATGAAGAACGTTATAAATTTTTAAGCTGGGCACAGAAATCATTTGATAACTACCGTGCGGTTCCACCAGCTACAGGTATTGTACACCAAGTAAACCTTGAATATTTAGCACCAGTTGTTCATGCTGTGAAAAATGCTGAAGGTGACTTAGTTGCATACCCAGATTCATTAGTTGGAACAGACTCACATACAACAATGATTAACGGTATCGGCGTTCTTGGATGGGGCGTTGGTGGTATTGAAGCAGAAGCAGGAATGCTTGGACAGCCTTCATACTTCCCAGTACCTGAAGTAATCGGTGTGAAATTAACTGGTACACTTCCAAGTGGTACTACAGCGACAGACGTTGCATTAAAAGTAACACAAGTATTACGTCAAAAAGGTGTAGTTGGTAAATTTGTTGAGTTCTTCGGTAATGGACTAAAGAGCATGCCTTTAGCTGACCGTGCAACAATTTCAAATATGGCACCAGAATACGGCGCAACTTGTGGATTCTTCCCAATCGATGATATTTCATTAGAATACTTACGTTTAACAGGTAGAGATGAAGAACAAATTCGCGTTGTTGAAGAATACTGTAAAGCGAACGGTTTATTCTATACAGCAGACAGTAAAGATCCAATCTATACTGATCTTGTTGAAATTGATTTAAATACAATTGAATCTAACCTTTCTGGACCGAAACGCCCACAAGATTTAATTCCACTTTCAGATATGAAAGATGCGTTCCATAAAGCTGTTGTAGCACCAGTTGGAACACAAGGACTTGGATTTAATGAGCAAGAGTTCGATAAAGAAGTGAAGGTTACATTAGAAGATAAAGAAGTAACGATGAAAACAGGTGCAATTGCAATCGCAGCAATTACAAGCTGTACAAATACATCAAACCCATACGTATTAATTGGAGCAGGTCTAGTTGCGAAGAAAGCAATTGAAAAAGGACTTGTAGTACCTGAGTATGTAAAAACATCATTAGCACCAGGATCTAAAGTTGTTACAGAGTACTTAGATAAGTCTGGTTTAACAACATATTTAGATCAATTAGGTTTCCAAACAGTTGGTTACGGCTGTACGACTTGTATCGGTAACTCTGGTCCATTAGCGCCAGAATTAGAAGAAGCAATCGCAGCAAACGACTTACTAGTAACATCTGTTTTATCTGGTAACCGTAACTTTGAAGGTCGTATTCATCCACTTGTAAAAGCAAACTACTTAGCATCACCACCACTTGTTGTGGCATATGCACTTGCAGGTACTGTTGATATTGACCTGAAAAATGATGAAATCGGTAAAGATGCAAATGGCAATGCTGTTTACTTCAACGATATTTGGCCATCAGCTAAAGAAATTGAAGATGTAGTTCAAAGCGTTGTTACATCTGAACTGTTCAAGAAAGAATATGCACAAGTATTTAACAGCAATGAGCGTTGGAATGAAATCCAAACTTCAAACGAAGCTTTATATACTTGGGATAATGATTCAACATACATTCAAAACCCACCATTCTTTGAAGGTTTATCTAAAGAACCAGGTGAAGTTGAAACGTTATCAGGCTTACGTGTAGTTGGTAAATTTGGTGACTCTGTAACGACAGACCACATTTCACCAGCAGGTTCAATCGGTAAGCACACACCAGCTGGACGCTACTTATTAGAAAACGGCGTACAACCAGTTGACTTTAACTCTTACGGTTCTCGTCGTGGTAACCATGAAGTTATGATGCGTGGTACATTCGCGAACATCCGTATTAAAAACCAAATTGCACCAGGAACAGAAGGCGGATATACAACATACTGGCCGACTGGTGAAGTAACATCAATCTATGATGCTGCTATGAAATATAAAGAAGATGGCACAGGTCTTCTAGTTGTTGCTGGTAAAGATTATGGTATGGGAAGTTCTCGTGACTGGGCTGCGAAAGGTACTAACTTATTAGGTATTAAAGCAGTAATCGCAGAAAGCTTCGAACGTATTCACCGCAGTAACTTAGTGTTAATGGGTGTATTACCACTTCAATTTAAAGATGGCGAAAGTGCTGAAACGTTAGGTCTTGTTGGTAACGAGTCATTTGAAATTCAAATCGACAAATCAGTTAGACCACGTGATCTTGTAAAAGTAGTTGCAACTGATTTAGATGGCAACGAAAAACCATTTGAAGTAGTAGCTCGTTTCGATAGTGAAGTTGAAATTGATTACTACCGTCACGGTGGTATTCTGCAAATGGTTCTTCGTGAGAAAATTGAAGAATCAAAAGTGTCGAACTAAATAATTGAAAT
This sequence comes from Bacillus sp. TE8-1, assembly GCF_008368855.1. Taxonomy (NCBI): domain Bacteria; kingdom Bacillati; phylum Bacillota; class Bacilli; order Caryophanales; family Bacillaceae; genus Bacillus; species Bacillus sp. TE8-1. The sequence goes on from NZ_QPET01000024.1 coordinate 78,426, forward strand.
GAACAATAAGGAAGCTAACAATAGTTAGCTTCCTTATTTTATGGAAAGGGATGAAACCATTTGGTTTCATCCCTTTCTTTTTACTATAAAAATGGAGGAAACGTCATGACAGAGTATAAAAGAATATTGTTGCCGTTACGACAAGAGAAAATATTAGTAATAGCAGCTGTATGTAGTGGGATAATTGCTGCCATTTTAAATTTATCACGCCCAATTTTCATGGGATTAATTGTAGACAATCTTATTCAAAGAGAGCTAAAAGGTGCGTATTTATATATAGCTTTGTTTGCGGGTAGTCGTTTTTTAATGTGGGCGAACAATCTTTTATTTGATTATATAAGTTCAAAAGCGAGTCAACGTATATTACAAACGAAACGTATAGAATTATTGCGTCACTATTTCTCATTACCGTTTGAAGAGAGTGAGAAGATTAAGCAAGGGGAGTTAGAAACTTTGGTCGTATCTGATATTCCGAACTGGGTCAGATTATATGGTTCTATATTAATAGAGTATATACACGCTATTGCCCAATTTATTGGAGCTTTCATAGCACTACAACATATAGATATACAGTTTATATTGTGGGTAACTCCGTTTTTATTTTTCAGTGCAATTGTTCCAATACTGATGGGAGAAAAGGTAAGGGATATTGCAAGCATTGCTCAAAAAAATCAATCGAGTGTTGTAGAGATGGTGTCACAGTTTGTAAAGGGTATACAAGATTTACGTAGTGTACAAAAAGAAAAATGGGCCATTCGCTTATTTAAAGGAGTAACGGCACAATCTTATAAATCGGAAGTAAAGAAGACGATGATGCAACATTGCATTGGAGTAGTTGGAACAGTGATTGAAACAGGAGCATATATCGTTGTTCTCATTGTAGGCGCACAAAAAATAATGAAAGGGGAAATGGAAGTTGGTTCACTTGTTGCAGTGTTAGCTACAATTGAAATGCTCTTTTTCTCAGTCCGTTACGTGGGCGATTTATTAATGATGACACAAGTTGCAGTCGCTTCGGCAAATAGAGTTTTTTCCTTTTTAGATAAAAGAGTGGCAGATAGTAATGTAGAAAGAGCGATGGGGATGATAATAACAAATGTTTCATTTCAGGAGAGTGAAGAAGAGAAATGTAGAATTAATAATATTGATTTGCAAATTAATCCTGGTGAATTCGTTATCATTGTCGGAGAAAGTGGTGCAGGAAAAACAACACTTTTAAAATTAATGACAGGTTTGTATAAACCATCTAACGGTAGTGTTGTTTATTATGGTCAAAAGGCTCGAATGACTACAGTGTGGCAAGAACCTCGTTTCTTTCGGACGACAGTAAAAGAGAATATGTATTTCGGGGAAGAGGGTTTAGAAAATCAGTTAGAAAAAAATAGTGAACTTATAAATGCAACGCCGATTATTAGAGGGTTACCTGAAGGGAGTCAAACTGTGCTACATAAAAGCGGTGAAGAGTTTTCAGGAGGCGAAAGAAAACGTCTTGCATTATTACGAGCAATTGGTTCAAATCCGAATCTTATTATTTTAGATGAACCGACTGCGGGGTTAGATCCGAGTAATCAAGAAACTGTTTGGAATATGATTGAAGGACTAGGAAGAGATGTAACGAGAATTGTGGCAACACATGATGTAGAGAAAGTGATACTAGCGGATCGTGTTGTCATAATGAGAGAAGGAAGTATTGTTGCATGTGGAAGTCCTGAAGAATTAATAAATAGTCATTCATTTTGAAAGAGATGTGAATAAAGATAAGAGCAGTGACCTTATCTTTATTCAACATCATTTATTTGATATTGGATAGATTCTGAATGATTTAGATCTACGTTAAAAGTAGCAGTCATAAGGAAAGTTGCAATTCCAAGGATTAAGAAAAGGACGAATGAGACTAGAGAGATGTAAAGACAAATACGCCCTATGTTCTTTTTTTCAAGATCGTTACTAAAGAGTGAAATGATCCATGTAATAATACCGATTGGGTATAAAAGAAAACTAAGAATATATAATGTTATTTTTTCGAATGAATTCATAAAAAATCCCCCTTTTGTTGAAGTTTATATAAGTACGAAAGTAAAAAGGTGAATGGGCCCATAAGAAGATAAACAACACTTCATCTGTTTTTCTAATTATATGATAAAAAGGAAAAAATTACACTTTAAATAAGAATATTCTAATTATTTCGACTCTGAATATTTCCAAGCTTGTCCGTATAAGCTAAAATAAGGTATATAGTATTTTGATGAATGTGTTAAAAGAAGATAATACGTTAGGGTGATATAAAATGTGGCGGAAGCTTACGATTATTGTAGTGTTACTTTGTTTAGCGGGATACGCAGCTTATGAACAGTTTGGTAATAAAGAGCAGGCGGTAAAAGTGAAGCAAGAAAAAAGTGAAGCTGCGATGAAAGAGATTATCGCAAGGAATGGTATTGAAATAGGGAAGAGTGCGCCAGACTTCGAATTAACGAAGTTAGATGGAACGAATGTAAAGCTATCAGATTTAAAAGGAAAGAAAGTGATTTTAAACTTTTGGGCAACGTGGTGTGGACCTTGCCAACAAGAAATGCCGGATATGGAGGCTTTCTATAAAGAACATAAAGAAAACGTAGAAATTTTAGCAATCAACTATACGCCTTCAGAAAAAGGTGGGGGGGAAGAAAAGGTAAGCAATTTTGCTAAAGAAAAAGGAATTACTTTTCCTATTTTATTGGACAAGAACATTGATGTGACAACAGCGTATAAAGTAATTACGATTCCAACTTCGTATTTTATAGATACAAAAGGTGTCATTCAAGATAAGTTTATTGGGCCGATGACGCAAAAAGAGATGGAGAAAAGGGTTGCTAAATTAAAATAATGGTGAAAAGGTAGAGGTGGAGAGTTCCCATTTCTGCCTTTTCTTTTTCAAGTAGTAATAACTTCATGATATGATGTAAGAAATATAATCGTTTAGAGATAAAGGAGTGTATGGAGTGGGGAATGTATCCTTACCGTTAGATTATGTTGTAATTGATTTTGAAACAACAGGATTTAACCCTTATAATGATAAAATTATTCAAGTTGCAGCGGTGAAATATCGTAATCATGAACTGGTAGATCAATTTGTTTCATACGTGAATCCAGAGCGGCCAATTCCGGACCGAATAACGAGTTTAACCGGTATTACCAATTATCGTGTTTCAGATGCACCGACGATTGAAGAGGTATTACCTTTATTTTTAGCATTTTTACATACAAATGTTATTGTGGCCCATAATGCTTCTTTTGATATGCGCTTTTTGAAAAGTAATGTAAATATGCTAGGGCTACCTGAACCTAAAAATAAAGTAATTGATACTGTATTTTTAGCGAAGAAATACATGAAGCAGGCGCCTAATCATAAACTTGAAACGTTAAAGCGAATGCTTGGAATTCGTTTAAGCTCTCATAATGCATTTGACGATTGCATTACGTGTGCTGCTGTTTATCAAAAGTGTGCAGCTATTGAAGAAGAAGGACAGAGAAAAGTAAATAAGGTCTCACTTGATGAAATCGTAGTATACGAAGCGGTGAAAGAAATGCTTGCACGTAATAAACGTAATGTAGAATGGCTACGTTGTATGAACGTAGGAAGTTATTTAGATATAAAAGCTTTTTATCCAGTTATGAGAGTAAAGGTAAAAGGGCGAAAGAAATATGTATTAACAGAGATATTAGAAGAAGATGTGAAAGAAATATGTACAAGTTTAAAATGTGAACCGGCGTTAAAAAGTGAAGTTGGTAATACGAGAATTATGCTTAATAGCTTAGAGGATGTTATGAAATTAGAAAGTTATATTTTAGAGCAGTATGATTTTGTATTACAGGCGCTTCATGATTATAAAGAAAATGAAATGAATGCAGATGAAAAGTTGAAAGAGTATTTAAATATTATGGTATAAAAAACTCCGTGTGCAATATATTGTACACGGAGTTTTTTTAGGAGTACTAAAACATAAAATTTTCTTGCAAATCTGATTAAAGAGTTTTTTGTTTGCTCATACTATGTAATAAGAAAGCGAAGGAGAGAGGGTGAACAACATGAGAAGAAGTCGCCGTAAATCGTTTGAAGAACTTGTAAATGAAAATAAACAACAATTATTAAGCGATCGTGATGCAATTGATCGCATTGAAGAGCGCATTGAAAAACGTTATGAAATGAAACTTTTTAAGCAAGCTGAATAATTCTTAACACTAGTACGATACTAGTGTTAAGGAGGCGATAGTAATGGGTAATCCGAAAAAAAATTCAAAAGACTTTGCACCAAATCATATTGGAACACAATCGAAAAAAGCTGGTGGAAATAAAGGAAAGCAAATGCAAGATCAAACAGGTAAACAACCGATTGTTGATAATGGTTAAAGAAAAGGAGAATATTACATTCTCCTTTTTTATGTATAAATTTGAGGAAAGATAGATAATTTAAGATGGTGTGTATATACAATATTAGGAGGGAAGTACATGCCAAATCCAGATAATCGAAGTGACAACGCTGAAAAGTTACAAGAAATGGTGCAAAATACAGTTGATAACTTTAATGAAGCAAAAGAAACAGCGGAACTTTCTAATGAAAAAGATCGTGCTGCTATTGAAGCAAAAAATCAAAGACGTTTAGAAAGTATTGACTCATTAAAAAGTGAAATCAAAGATGAATCTTAACAAAATGTACAAAAAGGGCTGACTTTTGTCAGCCCTTTTTCGTAATCGTAAAATTTTCAACGAGTAAACGCCAATTTTGTGGGAATGGTAAACCGATTTTCCAGTAACTAATACCACCTATACCTTGTTCTTTCATTAAATTGAATTTACTTTGAACAGACCGTGAATCTTCAAACCAAACTTCGTGTTGCACGCCGTTTTCATCAAAATAATTAAAATGAGGAGCTTGGGCTGTGAAATCATAACGAATAGGGACATTATATTTACGAGCTAGTGCAACAGCTGCGACAGAGCTAATTGCTTTTGCGGGTGGATTTCCTTGTTTAAATGGAAGCTTCCAATCAAACCCGTATAAATTTTGCCCCATCATAATTTTTTGTGGAGGCATTTGAGATTTTGCATATTGAAGTACTTCTTTCACTGGACCGATAGGAGAAATCGCCATCGGTGGACCGCCTTGCCATCCCCAGTCATATGTCATAATGACGACGAAATCAACAATTTGCCCTTGCGCTTTATAATCGTGAGCTTCGAAAAATTTTCCCTTTTGATTTGAACTTGTTTTCGGTACGAGAGTTGTGCTCAATGTGTACCCGCTAGGTAAGCGTGTTTTTACATTTCGTAAAAAGCGATTATACGCCTCGCGGTCTTCAGGTGCTACACTCTCGAAATCGAAATGAATGTCTCGCATGCCATATTTTTGAGCTGTTTGCAAAATGTTAGTAATAAATTTGTTTTGAATCGTTGCGTCGCGTAAAATAACTGATGTTAGATCGGCACTGAAATTACCATTTTCAATATTTGTAATAACGAGCATAGGGATTGTTTTACCTTGCGTTGCAATATTAGCAATTTTAGCTGTTTCAGTAGGTTCTTTTAATGTGCCATCTCTTTTTGCCTCAAAACTAAAATAGGCTAAGTATGTTAAAAATGGATTGATGGCGCGTGTCGCATTAACTAAACTCTCTTTAATCGGTATAGTTGAAGGTTGTAAATAAGCGATGGATTCTACAGCTCGTTTTGTGCCTTTTGGTACATATAATTGTTGTCCGACATGGAGAATAGATTTTAAAGATAAATTATTAACTTTAGCTAAACTAGCGAGGGGGACATTATATGTTTGAGAAATTCGATATAGGCTGTCACCAGGCTGTACATAATAATTATTCCCTTTCGTATTAACGATAAGTGCCTGACCAACAACGAGCGTTTCAGCTGGATTTAATCCATTGTCTTTTACTATTTCGTCAGGTGTTGATCCATATTTTGATGCCAAGCTATATACGCTATCACCACTACGAACCGTTACAATTTGAATCATATGCTGGCTCCTTTCGGGAAAAGATTCACTATTTTTATTTTATTTTTGATGTCACTGTATTATGATTAAATGTATGCAAGGTAGCAGAAGTGAAAGAAGGCGAATACATATGTTTGTAGCAGAACATGAAGTTGAAATCCGTTATGCGGAAACAGATCAAATGGGTGTTGTTTACCATTCAAACTACTTAGTGTGGCTTGAGTTAGGTCGCACGAAACTTATACAAGATTTAGGTTTTTCATATGTTGAAATGGAGAAAGAAGGAATTATTTCTCCTGTGTTAGATTTACAAATTTCATACCGTAAAGCGATGCGTTACGGAGAAAAAGCAATCGTAAAAACATGGGTAGATACTGTGAGCCCACTTCGCGTTGTATATGGATATGAAATATATAATGGTGATGGTGAACTGTGTATTACTGCAAGCACAACGAATATTTGTGCGAAAAAAGAAGGGTTCCGCCCTGTATCATTTAAAAAGTTATATCCTGAGTGGTATGCGAAATATGAGGAAATTAAGAAAAAATAAAAAAGCGTGGCAGAAGCCACGTTTTTTTATTTTTCATAATTAAATTGTGGGAAGTCGTCACCTTCGTTAAGTGTAACAGATAAATTATGTCCATCGAAGAACCATTCATCATCGCCTTCAATAAAGAAATTAATACCTTCTTCTTGAATTTGAACAGCAGGATGTGCAGGATCATCTTTACGAATACCTAAAGAAAGTCCTTTTTGCACAGTACTGCAACCACCGTATTGTACGAAAAAGCGTAGTGTTTCATTTGATTGTAAGTTTAATTCAGTTTTATACCATTGTGCTGCTTCTTTTGTTACGGAAAGATTCATGTATAGTTCCTCCAAATTATGTTGCTTTTTCTTTAGTATAAAAAATAACGCAAAAAGACGCTATTAATATGCTTCACGTTTTCTTTTTGCGTTATGTGGGTTACGATCTTATTTTTGCTTTTTTGAAAAGTTTGCTTTTGGTTCAGTTTTATTTATAATTCGTCCGATATTTGCACGGTGTTTATAAATAACCATACCTGCTAATAAACACATCGCAATAATGAAGATTTTATCCCCGCTAACAATGGATGCAATAACAGCAACAACTGCTGTTACCATAGAAGAAAGTGATACGTATCTTGTTGTAAATAAAAGGGTGAAAAATACAACAGCCAATATTGCAAAAACAACTGGTGAATAGCATAATAGCACCCCAGCAGAAGTTGCAACTGCTTTACCACCGCGGAATTTCGCGAAGATTGGATAGACATGTCCAAGAACAGCCGCTAACCCGAACCATAGTGGATGAATATCTAACCCGAAAATCATTGGTAGACTTGTTGCTAATGTCCCTTTTAAAATGTCAGCAATTGTAACGGTAAAACCTGCTTTTTTCCCTAATGTGCGGAATGTGTTTGTTCCGCCTAGATTACCGCTCCCGTGCTCACGAATATCGATTCCGTAGCCGATTTTTCCAACAACTAGTGCAAATGGAATCGAGCCAAGTAAGTAGGCAACGATAAATAAAAGATATGTAGTAACCATAAGTTCAGTCTCCTTTATTCAAATGTGTTGATAAAGGGTAAAAAGAGTTTTTCCCGTATATTGTACCATACATTTGTAAAGAGCACATTTCTTTTTTGTAAATGAAAAATTCATTATTTCGTGAAAAAAATTTCACAGTAATGTTACATTTCTCACAGAAACAGTAAGACTATATGTAGTAACATTTTAATCAAAAGATAACAACATATTGGTGGAGGGTTATAAATGTTACAAAATAATACACGTGGAGAAGAAGAATTAATGAAAGTGTTTGAGACAATAGTCCACGGCAATGAACAAGATTTGATGCAAGAAAATGCAAATGTAGACGGCCGCTCTCCAATGGGCGTAATGGGAACGTTCGCATCTGAGAGTGCAAAATATTATGCTGTTGAGAATTTATTGTCAGATCAAGTGAAAAAAGCCATAAATGAAAATATATTATATCCACATGATTTAGATTTTTATGCAACAGGAACGACGACTTGTTCACAAATTCCGTTAGCGCAAATGCTTGCTAATGGTTTTCATACTGGACATGGACATATGAGACAACCGCAAGACATTAAAAGTGCATTGGCTCTTTCGTCTATTATTTTTCAAGCGAATCAAAATATGCAGCATGGTGGTCAATCGTTTGCACTCTTTGATATTGATTTAGCACCTTATGTACGAAAAACAATTGAGAGACATAAAAAACGATTACAATCATATCCGCTTACGAAAGAACAAATAGAAGAATTTACATGGGAAGAAACGGAAAATGATACGTATCAAGCGTGTGAGGCTTTCGTTCATAATTCGAATAGTATGCATAGTAGGGGCGGAGGACAAGTACCGTTTATTTCTATTAATTATGGAACAGATACATCAAAAGAAGGAAGAATGTTAATTAAACAACTTTTAAAAGCGACACAAGCTGGACTTGGTAAAGGGGAGACACCGATTTTTCCGATTCAAATTTTCAAGATGAAAAAAGGTGTGAATTTTGAAGAAAGTGATCCGAACTACGATTTATTTGAATTAGCATTAGAGACAACGGCTGAACGATTGTTCCCTAACTTTTCATTTTTAGATGCTCCGTTTAATGCAGTACATTATGATGGAAGACCAGAAAGTGAAGTATGTTACATGGGATGTCGTACCCGTGTTATGTCTAATATACATGGAGAAGAAACAGCGATTGGTAGAGGGAATTTATCATTTACGTCTATTAATTTAGTGAAATTAGCGTTAATTAGTGGTTCAAAAGAAGCGTTTTTTGAAGCGCTAAACTATTATTTAGATTTAGGAATTAAGCAGTTATTAGAAAGATTTGCGTATCAATGTAAGAAGCGAGCAAGAGATTTTCAGTTTTTATATTCACAAGGTGTATGGCGTGGTGGAGAAACGTTGCAGCCTGAAGACTCCGTAGCCTCGATTTTAAAACAAGGGACGTTAAGTATTGGTTTTATCGGTCTTGCGGAATGTTTAGTAGCTTTAACAGGAAAGCATCATGGGGAAGATGAAGAATCATGGAAACTTGGGTATGAAATTATTTCCTTTATGAGAGATAGAATGGATAAAGCGACAGAAGAACATCAACTGAATTTCTCAGTAATTGCAACTCCAGCAGAAGGATTATCAGGGAAGTTTGTGAAAAAAGATAGAAAAGAATTTGGCGTGATTAGCGGTATAACGAACCATAATTACTATACGAATTCATTCCATATTCCAGTTTATTATAACATTCAAGCGATAAATAAAATCCGTTTAGAAGGCCCGTTTCATGCTCTATGTAACGGGGGACATATTACTTATATTGAACTAGACGGAGCAGCAATGCATAACAAAAAGGCATTAAAACAAATTGTACAAGCCATGGCAGAACATGGCGTTGGATACGGTTCAATTAATCATCCTGTTGACCGTTGTAAGTGCTGTAGTTATCACGGGGTTATTGGGAATGAATGTCCAAGTTGCGGGAATGAAGATGAGGCTAATATAGAAAGAATTCGCCGTATAACAGGCTATCTTGTAGGAGATATGTCAAAGTGGAATAGTGCGAAACGTAGTGAAGAGATAGATCGGGTGAAACATAAATGAAAGTGATGAATATTATTCATGATAGTGTAGTAGATGGAGAAGGATTGCGGACAGTCGTGTTTTTTGCGGGCTGTCCGCATCGTTGCGTTGGTTGCCACAATCCGAAATCGTGGAATATTTGCAACGGAACGGAAATGACAGTAGAAGAAATTGTGAAAGAGATTGCAAGTAATCCATTAACTGATGTAACATTTTCAGGTGGAGATCCATTTTTTCAAGCTGCTGAAGTGAAAATGGTAGCAAAAATCGTGAAAGATTTGAAAAAAAACCTATGGATGTATACAGGTTATACGTTAGAAGAGATACAGAGTTCTCAAAATAATGATATGATAGAGTTGTTACATTATGGGGATGTTTTAGTCGATGGAAGGTTTGAAATTGAGGAAAAAGATTTAACACTTCCATTTCGCGGAAGCTCCAATCAACGTATTATTCGATTGAAAGAGTAAAAAGGCGGGATAGATTATATGAATAAAACAGTATTGCTTGTTGAAGATGAAAGAAGATTACGTGAAATTGTTAGTGATTATTTTCGTAATGAAGGCTTTGAAGTAATCGAAGCAGAAGATGGAAAAAAAGCGTTAGAGTTATTTGCAGAGCATGAAATTGATTTAATTATGTTAGATATTATGTTACCGGAAATAGATGGATGGTCTGTTTGTAGAAGAATTAGAAAAGAATCAGCAGTACCAATTATTATGTTGACAGCACGTTCGGATGAGGATGATACATTGCTAGGTTTCGAATTAGGTGCAGACGAGTATGTAACGAAACCATTTAGCCCGAAAGTATTAGTAGCTCGCGCAAAGACGTTATTGAAACGTGCGGATGGTGCGGTAGGAGTAGCGGAAGAAAATGCTATGTCTTTAGCTGGAATAGAAGTGAATCGTCTATCTAGAACTGTTTTAGTAGATGGAGAAGAAATTATATTGACACATAAAGAATTTGAACTTCTTGTGTATTTAATGGAGAACAAAGGAATTGTGTTATCACGTCAACATTTATTAGACCAGTTATGGGGATATGACTATTACGGTGATGACCGAACGGTTGATACCCATATTAAAAAACTTCGAAATAAGCTAGGAGATAAAGCGAAGCATATCGGTACTGTTATTCGAGTTGGTTATAAATTTGAAGAATAATCTAGAACGATTTGTGTAATTTAGCCTAGGGAAATGGTAATTTTATACTCTCTTTTGAAGGTAAAATGTACAAAAAATACTTTTTTTGTCTACAATGTTAGATAAGTGTATTTTTTAAATTGGATTTCACGATGAGTTCACAAGAAGGACACAAAACGTGACTATACTGAAAATACGAATTCACCAGAGAGGGGAAATAAAACATGGGATATTACGACGGACCAAATTTAAATGAAGAGCATAGTGAAACGAGAGAAGTGAGAAAATCAGGTAGTAAAAAAGGCTATTTCTTCACAGGTTTAGTGGGAGCTGTAGTCGGAGCGGTTTCGATTAGTTTTGCAGCACCATATATGCCATGGGCTCAAAATAATGGAGCACCAGTATCATCATTTAGTTCGGATTCAAAAGTAGAAGGTACTGTAGTTCCTGTTGTAAATAAAGCGAAAAATGAAACTGATTTACCTGGTATGATTGAAGGGGCGAAAGATGTTGTTGTAGGTGTTATTAATATGCAACAAAGTGTTGATCCATTTGCAATGCAACCGACAGGTCAAGAACAACAAGCCGGTTCAGGATCAGGTGTTATTTATAAAAAAGCAGGAAATAAAGCATATATTGTAACAAACAACCACGTAGTAGATGGAGCAAATAAACTTGCTGTGAAGCTGAGCGACGGAAAGCAAGTTGATGCGAAATTAGTTGGTAAGGACCCTTGGTTAGACTTAGCGGTTGTTGAAATTGATGGATCTAATGTAAATAAAGTTGCCACTTTAGGTGATTCAAGTAAACTTCGTGCGGGTGAAAAAGCCATTGCAATCGGTAATCCACTTGGATTTGATGGAAGTGTAACGGAAGGTATAATCAGTAGTAAAGAACGCGAAATTCCGGTTGATATTGATGGGGATAAACGACCAGATTGGCAAGCACAAGTTATTCAAACGGATGCAGCGATTAATCCAGGTAATAGTGGTGGTGCATTATTTAACCAAAATGGTGAAATAATTGGGATTAATTCAAGTAAAATTGCACAACAAGAAGTTGAAGGAATTGGATTTGCTATTCCAATTAACATCGCAAAACCAGTTATTGAATCTCTTGAAAAAGATGGAGTAGTAAAACGTCCAGCTCTTGGAGTAGGTGTTGTTTCACTAGAAGATGTGCAAGCTTATGCAGTCAATCAATTGAAAGTACCGAAAGAAGTAACAAACGGCGTTGTATTAGGTAAAATTTACCCAATATCACCAGCTGAAAAAGCTGGTTTAGAGCAATATGATATTGTAGTAGCATTAGATAATCAAAAAGTAGAGAATGCTCTTCAATTCCGTAAATATTTATATGAAAAGAAAAAAGTAGGCGAGAAAGTAGAAGTTACATTCTACCGTAACGGTCAAAAAATGACGAAATCGGCTACTTTAGCAGATAATTCAGCTACAAAGAATCAATAATCGAAATAAAAGAAAGTCTCTTTCATATTGAAAGAGACTTTCTTTATCGGCTATACTAAAGGAATAGGAGGGATTAATTATGACAATTGAAAACCCAACTCGTACGGAAATTGGTGAAGTGTTAAAGAAAAGCAAAACAATTGCGGTTGTTGGATTATCAGATAAGCCAGAACGTACATCGTATATGGTTTCAAAAGCAATGCAAGATGCTGGATACCGCATTATTCCAGTTAATCCAACAGTAGATGAGGTGCTCGGAGAAAAGGCAGTTTCTTCACTAAAGGATATTAAGGAACACGTTGACATTGTAAATGTATTTCGTCGCTCAGAGTTTTTAATGGATGTTGCAAAAGAATTTGTAGAGATTGATGCAGATGTTTTTTGGGCACAATTAGGAGTACAAGATGAGGATACATATAAACTTTTAAAAGAAAAAGACTATACTGTAATAATGGATCGTTGTATTAAAGTAGAACATGCGATGACAAAATAGTATAGATTTAAAGGTAGAAAGATTGATTCAGCCCTCATTATAGATAAGTAGGGCCGATGAACGAGGTGTTCATCATGAGATTTTTTAAAGGCTGTTTTTGGGGATTGTTATTTGTAATCCCATTTTGGATCTTGATCATTTGGATCATAATAAAGGTTTGGAATGTGTAATCTTGGAATACATATCCATTTCTCGTTGACAAACGATTATTTTTCTGAAATAGTAGCCTAGAGGAATCCTTGTGAGAAAACAAGGATTTTTCTATTGAAGATGGTATATAAAAGAGATAAGATAACTTGCCAAAACTATAGTCGAGGCGTTATTCTATAATAGAAACATATGTTCTGATTTTGGATTAGGAAAGGGGCAAGGAGTTTGGCGAAGCATCAGTTCCAATATAATGAAGATGCGATTCAAGTGTTAGAAGGACTTGAAGCCGTTCGAAAACGCCCGGGTATGTATATCGGGAGTACGGATAGCCGTGGATTGCATCATTTAGTATATGAAATAGTAGATAACTCCGTTGACGAAGCGTTAGCGGGATTTGGCGACGAAATTTCAGTCGTAATACATAAAGATAATAGTATTAGCGTTATAGATAAAGGGCGAGGAATGCCTACGGGAATGCATAAACTTGGGAAACCTACACCTGAAGTTATTTTAACTGTACTTCATGCAGGTGGTAAGTTTGGTCAAGGTGGTTACAAAACGAGTGGTGGTTTGCACGGTGTTGGGGCATCGGTTGTAAATGCCTTATCAGAATGGTTAGTCGTAACGATTAAGCGTGACGGAAATATTTACGAACAACGCTTTGAAAATGGCGGTGTTCCTGTAACGACGCTTGAGAAAATCGGGAAGACGAAAGAGTCTGGTACTACGATGCATTTCAAACCAGATACAACGATTTTCAGCACGACAAATTACAATTATGAAACATTATGTGAGAGATTACGTGAATCTGCATTCTTATTAAAAGGAATGAAAATCTCGATAAAAGATGAACGTAATGATTTAGAAGATATATTTCATTATGAAACAGGAATCGAAGCTTTCGTTTCATATTTAAACGAAGAAAAAGATTCAATTCATCCGGTTGTATATTTCACTGGTGAACAAAACGGGATTGAAGCAGAACTAGCATTCCAGTTTAATGATGGTTACTCAGAAAATATTCTTTCGTTTGTAAATAACGTACGTACAAAAGATGGTGGAACACACGAAGCTGGATTTAAAACAGCGATGACGCGTGTGTTTAACGAGTATGCTCGTAAAGTAGCACTATTAAAAGAAAAAGATAAAAACTTAGAAGGTACAGATATTCGTGAAGGTGTAGCGGCTATCGTTTCGGTACGTGTACCAGAAGAAGTGCTTCAGTTTGAAGGGCAAACGAAGGGGAAACTAGGTACAAGTGAAGCGCGTTCTTCAATTGATGCCATTGTATCTGAGCATTTAGCATACTTTTTAGAAGAAAACCCTGATGTAGCTACACTTCTTGTGAGAAAAGCAATTAAAGCAGCACAAGCCCGTGAAGCAGCCCGTAAAGCAAGAGAAGAAGCGCGTAGTGGTAAGAAAAAGAAAAAATCAGAAGGTACGTTAAGCGGGAAATTAACACCTGCACAATCACGTAACCCGCAAAAAAATGAACTGTACCTAGTAGAGGGTGACTCTGCCGGTGGTTCTGCGAAACAAGGACGAGACCGACGTTTCCAGGCCGTATTACCGTTACGTGGTAAAGTAATTAATACAGAAAAAGCAAAGCTTGCTGATATCTTTAAAAATGAAGAGATTAATACAATCATTTATGCGATTGGCGGCGGTGTAGGAAATGAATTTGATGTTGAAGATATTAACTACGATAAAGTTGTAATTATGACCGATGCCGATACGGATGGGGCTCATATTCAAGTATTGTTATTAACGTTCTTCTACAGATATATGAAGCCACTTATCGAAGCTGGTAAAGTATTTATCGCACTTCCTCCTTTATACAAAGTAAGTAAAGGAAAAGGTAAGAGTGAGGTAATTGAATACGCTTGGTCAGATGAGGAATTAGACGGTGTAACGAAAAAAGTTGGAAAAGGCTATATGTTACAACGTTATAAAGGACTTGGTGAAATGAATGCGGATCAATTATGGGAAACAACAATGAATCCTGAAACGCGTACATTAATTCGCGTGAAAATTGATGATGCAGCAAGAGCAGAGCGTCGCGTTACAACATTAATGGGCGATAAAGTAGAACCGCGCCGTAAATGGATTGAACGTAATGTACAGTTTGGTATGCAAGAAGAAGGAAATATTTTAGAAAATGAAATGATTATGGAGACGGAGGTGGAATAACATGCAAGCAGAGAAGTTTCATGACCTCCCGCTTGAAGACGTGTTAGGTGATCGCTTTGCACGTTATAGTAAATATATTATTCAAGATCGTGCACTTCCAGATGCACGTGATGGCTTAAAGCCAGTACAAAGACGTATTTTATATTCTATGTATGTAGAAGGTAATGTACATGATAAAGCGTTTCGTAAATCAGCTAAAACAGTAGGTAATGTTATCGGTAATTATCATCCACATGGAGATTCCTCTGTATATGAAGCAATGGTACGCTTAAGCCAAACTTGGAAAGTACGTAATGTTTTAGTTGAAATGCATGGTAATAACGGTAGTGTTGATGGGGACCCAGCGGCAGCGATGCGTTATACGGAAGCTCGTTTATCACCAATCGCATCTGAATTATTACGTGATCTTGATAAAGAAACAGTTGAATTCGTGTCAAACTTTGATGATACGAGTGAAGAACCAGTTGTATTACCAGCAGCGTTCCCGAATTTATTAGTGAACGGATCTACAGGGATTTCCGCTGGTTATGCAACAGAAATTCCTCCGCATCATCTTGGAGAAGTTATTGATGCTACAATGATGCGTATCGATAAGCCAAATAGTACTGTTGACGATTTATTAACAGTTATGAAAGGACCAGATTTCCCAACAGGCGGTATTATTCAGGGGATTGATGGTATTAAAAAGGCGTATGAAACAGGTAAAGGTAAAATTATTATTCGCGGAAAAGCAGAAGTTGAAACAGTGCGCGGTGGGAAACAACAAATTGTAATCACTGAAATTCCTTACGAAGTGAATAAGGCAAACCTTGTAAAGAAAATGGATGAATTACGTCTAGATAAAAAGTTAGATGGTATTGCTGAAGTGCGTGATGAGACAGATCGTACTGGTTTACGAATTGTTGTTGAATTAAAGAAAGAAGCAAACTCCGAAGGTATTTTAAATTATTTATATAAAAATACAGATTTGCAAATTCCATATAACTTTAATATGGTAGCGATCAATAATCGTCGTCCAACACTTATGACATTACCGAAAATTTTAGATGCTTATATTGGACATCAAAAAGAGGTTATTACGAGACGTTCGCAATATGAATTAAGAAAAGCAGAAAATCGTCAACATATTGTAGAAGGTTTAAAGAAAGCATTATCGATTTTAGACCAAGTAATTGAGACAATTCGAGCTTCAAAAGATAAACGTAACGCGAAAGATAATTTAAGTGCAAAATTTGGCTTTACAGAAGCACAGGCAGAAGCAATTGTTTCCTTGCAATTATATCGCTTAACAAATACAGACATTACGGCGTTACAAGAAGAAGCAGATGAGCTTAATAAGAAAATTATTGAGCTACAGGCAATTTTACAAAGTGAAAAAAGATTACTTCAAGTAATTAAAACAGATTTAAAGAGAGTTAAGAAAACATATAGTGATGATCGACGCGCGATTATTGAAGATCAAATCGAGGAAATTAAAATCGATGTAGAAGTGATGATCCCACAAGAAGATGTCATCGTTACTGTAACGAAAGAAGGATATGTGAAACGTACTGGATGGCGCTCACATAATGCCTCAAACGGCAAAGACTTCGGTATGAAAGAGGGTGACATCTTACTTGAACGATTCGATACGAATACGACAGAGACAGTCCTCTTATTTACGAATAAAGGAAACTATATATATCTGCCAGTATACGAAATGCCAGATATTCGTTGGAAAGATTTAGGTCAGCACGTTGCTAATATCGTTTCACTCGACCGGGATGAAACAATCATTTGGGCAACGGTTGTACCGAACTTTGAGGAAGAAAAACGATTTATCGTATTTGTAACACGAAATGGTATGATAAAGAAAACAGAATTAAATCAATATAAAGTTCAGCGTTATTCAAGGGCATTCGTTGCTGTAAACTTGAAAAAAGATGATGAAGTTGTCGATATATTTGCGACAGATGGAACGAGTGATATTGTTCTTGCTACACACGGTGCATATGCACTTATTTTCCATGAAGATGAAGTAAGTCCAGTCGGTGTAAGAGCTGCTGGTGTTAAAGCAATTAATTTAAAAGAAGATGACTATGTCGCTTCTGGTAAACCGTTAAATGGTGACAAAGATCAACTTATTCTCGTAACACAGCGCGGTGCTGTAAAACGTCTAAAAGCATCAGAAATTGAAAAGTCAACGAGGGCGAAACGCGGTCTTGTTATTTTCAAAGAATTAAAACGTAATCCGTACCGCATTGTCGGTATTGAAATTGTTCGGGACGATGAATTAGTTTACATGAAGACAGAGAAAAACATTGTAGAAGAGATTGATCCGAAAGCGTATCGAAATAAAGACCGGTATAGTAATGGTAGCCTTGTGCTAGATGTTAATGATACTGGTGAAGTAGTAGAAACGTGGACGAAGAAAAGACCAGAATAAAGAGGGCATCTTGCTATGAATAGTAGCAAGATGCTTTTTTCTAGGCAATTTATTATGTAAATAATAATAATCTTGTTATAATAACTGAATGAAATCGTTCTCATAAAGTGAAACTTTAATCAATGGGGAGTTTCTTCATCCTCACTGATTATTAGTTGAACCAATCGGGCTTTAACAAGCATTTGATTCCTCACCTAATGCCTTAGCTTTCACTGAATTTTGAGTTAGGAATCTTACTGCCCGTTAAAGCGGGACAAATGGAGGGGCAACATGAAAAAAATAGGTGTAGGGATTGTAGGATATGGTTTTTCTAGTACGACATTTCATATCCCACTATTACAAACAATAGAAGAATATGATATTCGTGCTGTATTATCCTCAAAAGAAGAGGTAGTAAAAGAAACATTACCAAACGCTAATGTTGTTAGTACAATTGATGAATTGGTGAAGCGAGCTGATGTTGACTTAGTTGTTATTACATCACCTAATACAACTCATTTTCCATATGTAAAAGAAGCAATTTTAAAAGGTAAGCATGTTGTTGTAGAAAAACCATTTGTTGTCTCAATTGAAGAAGGAGAAGAGCTTATTTCATTAGCAGAGCAGCATAATGTAATGTTAAGCGTATATCATAATCGTCGTTTTGATAATGATTTCTTAACAATTAAGAAATTGTTAGGAGAAAACAGAGTAGGGAATGTATACGCATATGAATCGAATTTTGATCGTTTCCGTCCACATGTACGTGATCGATGGAGAGAAAAAAATCTACCAGGATCCGGTATATTATACGATTTAGGATCGCATTTAATTGACCAAGCGTTATCAATATTCGGGAAACCA
Organism: Bacillus sp. TE8-1; assembly: GCF_008368855.1. Lineage (NCBI taxonomy): Bacteria > Bacillati > Bacillota > Bacilli > Caryophanales > Bacillaceae > Bacillus > Bacillus sp. TE8-1. The sequence goes on from NZ_QPET01000024.1 coordinate 96,758, forward strand.
GATGCGATAAGTGCAGATATAATAAAACAACGACCAGGTGCAGAGGTGGATGATTATTTCCACATAGTACTTCATTACGGAGTTAAACGTGTCATTTTACGTAGTAGCAGTTATGTGAAAAAAGCTGGACCGCATTTTATAGTGCATGGAGAGAAAGGTTCTATCGTGAAGTACGGTATGGATTCGCAGGAAGAGCAATTAAAAAATGGAATGAAGCCAGGTGATAACGGTTATGGAGTAGACGATGAAAAGGATTTTGCTACTTTAGAAACAGAAGAAAGCTTAGAGCGTATTCCAACAGAAGTCGGTTGTTATGACAATTATTATAAAGGTGTACGAGATAGTATATTAAATGGTGAGGAACTACCTGTAACAGCAAAAGAAGGTTTAGATGTTATTAAACTGATTCAATTAGCGATTGAAAGTAGTGAAAAGGGTAGAGTCATTTCTATAAAATAAAAAAGACACGAAATTCGTGTCTTTTTATTTTTGTGGAACAGAAAGACCATAGAAGAACATCGTAACGATATCTTTTATATGTTTTTCCCGATCTCCTTCAAGAAGTTGTGCTCCAAATTCATCACCTAATTTTGTAAACATTTGAATGTAAAGTAACATCATTTCTTTAGTAAGGTGTGGATTAATTTCATTTTTGCGCTGAGCTCGTTCTAATATTTCTAAATACCAGGGTAGGATTTTTTCATTTTGATAACTATAAATAAACTTACGGAGTTCTTCGTCCCTTTGCATCATTTGTAGTAACATATCAGGTTGAAATAATCCGCCAGTATTCATTTTTCTTACAATCATTTTTTGCATCATATCATGAAAAGGTAATTTTTCTTCTGCAAGCTCTTTATAATATTGAAATTCAGATATGATAAATTCTTGTATAAGCTCCCTAAATAACGCATCTTTACTTCCGAAATGATTATAAATTGTAACTTGAGAAACGTTTGCTTCTTTTGCGATATGTTCTATTTTCACTTCATTAAATCCACGTTCTGAAAATAATACGAATGCTGCTTCTTTAATGGCACGCTTTTTCCTTTCTTTTACTCTTTCAAAGCCGTTCAATGCAATCACCTCACTTAAAATATACAAGAAAAAATAATGGAAAACAATAATTTTGAAATATGGACTAATAAATATTTCAAAAAGTTGTTGCGAATATGGAAGATGAGGAGTACAATAATTTTGAAATATCACACATTAAATATTTCAAAAAATGAGGTGGAATTATGATTTCAGTTCAAGATGTCACAAAACAGTTTTCGAACGGAAAAGGTTTGTTTCATATTACATTTGATGTAAAAGAGGGAGAAGTATTTGGTTATTTAGGACCGAATGGTGCCGGGAAATCAACGACGATTCGTAATTTAATGGGATTTATAAAACCGACAACTGGTAAAGCGACAATTTTTGGATTAGATTGTTGGAATGAAGCGGCGAAAATTCAAAGGGAAGTTGGTTACTTACCGGGTGAAATTTCTTTTATTGAAGGAATGAACGGATTAGAGTTTTTAAAATTAATGCAAGGAATGCGAGGATTAAAGGATACGAAAAGACGAGATGAACTGATAGAGCGTCTGCAATTTGATGTGAAAACACCGATTCGCAAAATGTCTAAAGGAATGAAGCAAAAAGTAGGGATAGTCGCTGCATTTATGCACGATCCAGAGGTGTTAATTTTAGATGAACCAACATCTGGACTTGATCCACTTATGCAGCAAGTGTTTATAGATTTAATATTAGAGGAAAAGCAAAGAGGAAAAACAATCCTAATGTCATCACATATTTTTACTGAAATTGAGAGAACTTGTGACAGAGTAGCTATTATTAAAGATGGTCGACTCGTAACGGTTGAAAATATTCACGATTTACAAAGTATGAGAAGACAGGTGATAGATGTAACAGTATCATCACAAGAAGAGATTGAGTCCCTTACAAAGTGTAATTTGCAATTTGAAGCGGTAAAAGGTAGAGAGGCATCTATCATTGTACAAGGAAACTATCAAACTGTTTTACAAACACTTTCAAACTATAATGTAACGGCACTTCAAACGAGAGCGATGGATTTAGAACATTTATTTATGCATTATTACGATAAGAAAGAAGGGGTAACGCATGAATAAGCAATTATTTTTAGCTAGTTTGAAAGAAACACAAAAAAGTATTTTGAGTTATGCGTCTGGTGCAGCTTTATATCTGTGGTTATTAATTTGGATATTCCCGTCAATGGTATCAGCGAAAGGGCTAAATGAATTAATAGCTGCCATGCCTGATAGTGTGAAAAAAATCGTTGGTATGGAAAGTCCGATTCAAAACGTAATGGATTTTCTAGCGGGCGAATACTATAGTCTATTGTTTATTATCATTTTAACAATTTTTTGCGTAACAGTTGCGACACATTTAATTGCTCGTCATGTAGATAAAGGAGCAATGGCATACTTGCTAGCAACACCTGTATCTAGAGTGCAAATTGCGATTACACAAGCTGCTGTTCTCATATTGGGACTTCTAATTATTGTATCTGTTACGTATGTAGCTGGGTTAGTAGGTGCAGAATGGTTTTTACAAGATAACAACTTAAATAAAGAATTATTTTTGAAGATAAATATAGTCGGAGGGCTCATATTTTTAGTCGTTAGTGCGTATTCATTTTTCTTTTCTTGTATATGTAATGACGAAAGAAAAGCACTAAGTTATTCAGCGAGTTTAACTATCTTATTTTTCGTATTGGATATGGTGGGGAAGTTAAGTGATAAGTTAGAATGGATGAAAAACCTATCATTATTTACGCTGTTTCGTCCGAAAGAAATTGCTGAAGGATCATATAATATATGGCCGATAAGTATAGGTTTAACTACTGTAGCGCTTTGTATTTTTATCGTAGCGATTGTAGTATTTAGGAAGAGGGATTTACCGTTATAGAGTAGAAAGTCCACTGAGAAAGTGGGCTTTTTTTATTTGTAAATTTAAACTAGTATGTTTATCACATAACACTTATAAAGGATATTTATCTTTTTAATTACAGAAATATTCAAAAAAGTGAACCTTTTTCTAGGTTCATACGTCTAATACATGTAAAGTTAAATTGGAAGTGATGAAGTGAGGATGAAACAGGAGGAGCAATTGTGAAAGTAATCCCTTTATATAAAATGATTGTAAAAGAAGAAACGGATGTTTCTTTAGCGAAAAAAGGTGATCATGAAGCCTTTATAGCGCTTATACATACAGAAAAAGCGAAGATGTATCGAATAGCAAAGGCGATGTTACGTGATGAGACAAATATAGAGGATGCGATACAGACAACAATTTTAAAAGCCTATGAAAATATAAAAAAATTAAAAAAAGAAGAATTTTTTCACACTTGGTTAATTCGAATACTAATAAATGAGTGTAACAATATTATTAGAGCGTATAAAAATGTAATTGTGACAGAAGAGAATGATTACAATATGAGTGCTTGTGATCAGTATGAAGATATAGATTTGTGTAATGCGATTCAATCGTTACATGAAGAATTAAGAGCTGTTACGGTGCTTTATTACTATGAAGACATGCATCAAGAGAGTATAGCAAAGCTGTTAGAAATACCGAAAGGAACAGTGAAATCAAGATTATCACGTGCGAGGGAACAACTACAAAAACGATTAAAGATGGAATAGGGGGTGTAAAGGATGGATAATGAAAAATTATTTGATGAGAAATTAAAAAAGAGAATAAAAGATGAAAATGTTATAGTACCTCCAGAGTTAAATGAAAAGATTAATAGCACGCTACATAATCTTAAGGTAAAAAAGAAGAGTTACAAAATTCATATGATGATAATTAGTGCAGCGGTTTGTATACTTTCAGTGGTATCTATGTCTGAGTTTTCTATACAAAGTTTTGCGCAAAATGGTGGAGTATTTGAATATGTAAAGAAAAAAGCGTTTTCTGATTATGAAAATGAAGAAGAAATAAAATCGAATGTACATTATCCAGATAAAGAAAAGATTCATCAAAAAATGCTAGATTCTATTGATTATTTTAAAAATATTTCAGGACAATTTGAGGAATATTCTAGCTCATCAAGAATTGCTACAACATATAAGTATGCGATTGATACGGAGAAACAAAGAGGTATCTCTTCGAAAGAAGATAAACTAGCCAAAAAACGAACAATTATATATAACGAGGGGAAGAAAAAAGAGTTTGATGATGAGAAGTATACCTATAAAGAGACAAAATGGAACCCGAAAGAAAGAAACAATGAACTATTAAAATTAAATCCTACGGAAAGGTTAGTGAGAAAATCAGATGAGAAAAAGAGATATGATGATGAATATGTAGGGCTAGCTAAATATAGTATTCAATCAGAATTCGCAGATTTATTAATTCGATATAAAGATTGGAATTATAAAGAAACGAAATATCTTGGATTAGATTGTTACAAAATTGAAGGAGTTATAAACATAGAGATGCCTGTTAGCACCTCTGAAGATTTAAGAGGGAAATTCGAAATGGTTGTGGAGAAAAATACAGGGATTATGTTGAAATTTCTTAGTTTTCAAGAAGGCTTGATTCAATATTCAGTTACGACTGAATGGATACAAATAGATAAGGGATTGAAAGAAAGTATGTTTCAAAAGGATAGCGCTAAATATGAAAAAATGAAAAACATATTGGATGAATAAACAGGAGGAGAGTAAATGGGGAATCATTCATCTTTAAGAGAAGAGAAAAATAAGCAAAAATATAAAAAGAAAAAGATAATAAGTTTACTACTGGCGGTATTACTATTTGGTGGAATTGGCTATGGGGCCTATGTATATATGAAAACTTCTAGTCTTGTACAAAAATCTAATTTGAATTTAGCACGAGGTGAAAAATCCAATTTACGTGAGAAATCTGTAAAGCCAATTGCAAATCATGTTTCACTTTTAATTATGGGAATTGATGAAAATCAAGAACGACAAAAGGAATATAATGGTGCATTTCATACAGATGCATTATTGTTAGCGACTTTTAATAAAGACGATAAAACAGTGAAATTAACGAGCATACCGCGTGATACATATACATATGTTCCAGTTGAAAAGAAAAAAGATAAAATAACCCATGCATATGGAAGTGGTTTCGTTAAAAATGGTAAAGATGGAGGACCGCAAGCTTCTGTGGAAGCGGTAGAAAAATTGTTACAGGTGCCTGTTGATTATTTTGTGAAATTTAATTTTGGTTCCTTTACTAAAATTGTTGATGGGTTAGATGGTATTGAAGTGGATGTCCCAGTTGAATTTACGGAGCAAAATAGTAAAGATGAACCTGATGCGATTCATTTGAAAAAAGGATTACAAAAATTAAATGGGGAAGAAGCACTTGCACTAGCAAGAACGCGCCATATTGATAGTGATGCAATGAGAGGACAGCGCCAACAACTTGTTATTGAAGCGATTTTAAGTAAATTAAAAAGTGTAGGATCGATTACGAAGCTAGAAAAAATAGTTGAGGCGGTTGATGGTGATTTTAAAACAAATTTAGTAATGGATGATATTTTATCTTTTTATAAATACGGTTTAAACGGTTCAGTTGAAAAAATACAATTAGCTGGTGATGATTTATACTTACCTAATGGCCCAAACGGGCAACGTGTATATTATTATAATCCTAATAAAAAAGATCTACAGAGTTTGAGTAATACTCTTAGAACACATCTAGGATTAAGTGAAAAACAGATTGAGGAGAATTAAAGCAGATGTAATGTCTGCTTTTTTATTATGTTAAATAGTATGTCTTTTATTCGTAAATATTATATACTATTTTCAAATTTAAGATAATAGTGTAACATAAATTTATAGTTTAAGTTAAATAACAGGGGGGCTATTACATAGAATATATCATTAGCAATTATTGAAATAGTATGGGAGAAATGAAAATACAGGGGAGTATCAAAAATGAGAATCGTAAAGAATTTAACATTCCAAGTTATTGTGGCTATTATTTGTGGTATTGCAGTAGGGGCAATTTGGCCGAGTGTTGGACAACAAATGAAGCCAATTGGTGAAACATTCATCAATATGATTAAAATGGTTATTGCACCGATTATCTTTTTAACAATTGTGCTCGGTATTGCAAGTATGGGAAGTATGAAAAAGGTAGGCCGTGTTGGTGGGAAGGCACTATTATATTTTGAAATTGTTACAACAGCAGCTTTAATTATTGGTATCATCGTAGCGAATGTTGTACGTCCAGGAGATGGATTAGATCCCTCAAAACTAAAAGGCGGAGATGTTTCACAATATGTACAAAGTGGGCAAGAAATGAAATGGATGGATTTCTTTTTACATATCGTGCCGTCTAACATGTTTGAAGCATTTGCCAAAGGTGATATTTTACAAGTTCTGTTCTTCTCCATTTTATTCGGAGCAGGGTTAACGATGTTAGGAAAAAATGGACAACCGGTTATTGACTTTTTTGAAAGATTATCGAAAGTATTTTTTAACATTTTATCAATTGTAATGAAATTAGCACCAGTTGGAGCATTCGGTGGGATGGCATTTACAATTGGGAAGTATGGTTTAAGCACGCTCATACCACTTGGTAAATTAATGATTTGTGTATATGCGACAATGGCATTATTTGTTTTTATTGTTTTAAATTTTATTTGTAAATTGTATAAATTTAGTTTGTGGAAATATTTAGCGTATATTAAAGAAGAATTACTTATTGTTCTCGGGACATCATCGTCAGAATCAGTACTGCCGCGAATGATGACAAAGATGGAAGAATTTGGGTGTTCGAAACCGGTAGTAGGTTTAGTCATTCCAACAGGCTATTCTTTTAACTTAGATGGAACAACGATTTATTTATCAATGGCAACTATATTTTTAGCTCAAGTTTTTCACGTCGATCTTTCACTAGGTCAACAATTAACTATAATAGCTATTTTGTTAGTTACATCTAAAGGAGCAGCAGCAGTAACCGGCGGGGGATTCATTGTACTAGCATCTACTCTATCTGCAATGAATGTTATCCCATTAGAAGGTTTAGCGTTATTACTTGGTGTAGATCGTTTCATGTCAGAAGCACGTGCTATCGTTAATTTAATTGGTAACGGTATTGCAACTGTAGTTGTTGCGAAAAGTGAAAATGAATTTGATGATGAGAAGTATACGAGAGTAGTAGAGGAAATGAAAAGAGAAAAAATGGTCGGGTAAAAAGTCAGCTTTGCTGACTTTTTTATTTTTGTAGAAAAGATGTTTTTAGATATATGCATTATTTATTAGCAATAATTAACAAGTATTCAAGTGGTAAAAGAGATAAAAGTGATTAAAACAACGAATGTGTATGAATGCGAAATAAGGTTTGAACAAAATATGGCATTTTTATGAATATTACTGTAAAAAAATAATTTTTTAAAAATTTTCAATAATAATACTTTACAAAAATTAAAAAATTAGTAGAATAAGAATTAGTAAGAATCGTCTGATAAATATATAGAGAAAAACAGAATTATCAGAAAATTCTTTAATAGCTATCGTTAAGAATTAGGGAGGGTACAAAATGAAAAAGAAACAAATGAAAAAACTAACAGCAGTTGTAGCACCGGTTTTAGCAATGAGCATGGCGTTAACAGCATGTTCTACATCAGGTGGAGATAAGAAGACAAGCACAAATTCTAGCTCTAGTGGAGATAGTAAATCAGGGGAAAAATTAGCAGCAAAACAAGTGTTAAATCGAACAGTAACACAAGAGATTCCGACGATGGACTCTTCAAAATCAACTGATACAGTATCTTCACAAATGCTAGGTAATACGATGGAAGGGTTATATCGTCTTGATAAAGATAATAAGCCGATTCCAGCAGCAGCAGAATCTAGCACGAAAAGTGAAGATGGTAAAAAATATACGTTCAAACTACGCAAAGATGCAAAATGGTCAAATGGAGATCCAGTAACTGCGAAAGATTTCGTATACGCTTGGCAACGTCTATTAGATCCAAAAACAGCTGCTGAGTATGCATTTATCGCATTCCCGATTAAAAATGCAGAAGTAGTAAATAAAGGAGAAAAACCTGTAACTGAATTAGGAGTAAAAGCAGTAGATGATCTTACGCTTGAAGTTGAGTTAGAGCAAGCAGTACCGTACTTCTTAAACTTAGTAGCATTCCCATCATATTATCCATTAAATGAAAAGTTCGTAAAAGAAAAGGGCGAGAAGTTCGGTTTAGAGTCTGATACAACTGTCTATAACGGACCGTTCGTTCTTAAAGATTGGAAGCATGAACAAGGATGGCAATTAAAGAAAAATGATCAATATTGGGATAAAAAGACTGTGAAACTGGAAGAAGTTAACTTTAGTGTTGTTAAAGAGGCTGCGACTTTAGTCAATCTATATGATAGCGGTCAAGTTGACTTTGCTTTATTAAATGGAGAGTTCGTTGATAAATATAGAAGCAAGAAAGATGAATTTGGCACATATTCACAAGTGAGTACGTATTTCATTCGTATGAACCAAAAACGTGATGGACAAGACACGCCATTAAAGAGCAAAAAATTACGTGAAGCAATTGCGCTATCAATTGATAAAAAGAATTTAGCAAATGTAATTTTAAATGATGGATCAAAAGAAGCTGACTTCTTAGTACCAAAAGGGTTAGCAACTGGACCGGACGGTAAAGATTTCCAAGAAACATTTAAAAACGGTTTGAAACCAAATCCTAAAAAAGCTGCTGCAGCTTGGGAAGAAGCGAAAAAAGAACTTGGAAAAGATCAAGTTACGATTGAATTTTTAAACTACGATACTGGTAATGCGAAAAAAGTTGGCGAATATATTAAAGATCAGATTGAGAAAAACCTAAAAGGTGTAACAGTTAATATTAAACTTCAACCATTTAAGCAAAAACTAAAATTAGAAACTGAACAACAATATGATATTTCGTATGGCGGATGGAATCCGGATTATGCAGATCCAATGACGTTCTTAGATATGTTTGAGACTGGACATTCTCATAACCAAATGAGCTTCTCTGACCCTAAATATGATGGCATGGTGAAAAAAGCTGGAACGGAATTAATGAGCGATGCGAAAAAACGTTGGGAAGAGTTAGGAAAAGCTGAAAAAACATTACTTGAAGAAGATGTAGCGATTGTACCTTTATATCAACGTGGAGATTCTTATGTTTTACAACCAAATGTAAAGGGAGTAGTAAAACATAATATCAGTCCAGAATTTAGCTTTAAATGGGCATATGTAACTGAAAAATAATAGAGTTAAAAAAGCATTTCAAAGTAGCTTAGCTACTTTGAAATGCTTTTTTTGTGAACTTAAAATACTAATTTTTAGTATGGTTAAATAGAGGAGAATAAGGTGTATAGTATGTACATATAGTAGATGGGGGATAAATCCTACTAAAATAAAAAAGTCAGAATATTTAAAATTAAACTATTTACAAATGTGAAAAAAAGAGTAGAATAACATTAGTTGTAATTTTCTGAAAAACGAATCTTTATTAAGGGGTCTCTCAAGGGTTGGTAATGTACATATAATTAGGGAGGGTACAAAAATGAAGAGAAAAAAGATGAAAAAGTTAACGGCAGTTGTAGTACCAGTTTTAGCGATGAGTGTTGCATTGACAGCATGTTCTGGGTCAGGTGGGGAAAAGAAAACGACTACTACATCAAATAGGGGGGAAGAAAAAAAATCAGATATTAAATATGCAGCGAAACAAGTATTAAATCGTACGGAAAACCAAGAAATTCCGACGATGGATACTTCTAAATCTACTGATACATTAGGTGCGCAAATTTTAGGGAACACGATGGAAGGCCTATATCGCCTTGATAAAGATAATAAGCCAATTCCTGCTGCGGCAGAGTCTAGTACGAAAAGTGAAGATGGTAAAAAGTATACGTTTAAACTGCGAAAAGATGCAAAATGGTCAAATGGTGATCCTGTAACAGCGAAAGATTTCGTTTTTGGATGGCAGCGCTTACTTGATAAGAATACTGCGGCAGAATATGCATTTATTGCTTACTATATTAAAAATGCAGAAGCGATTAATAAAGGAGAAAAACCTGTAACTGAATTAGGAGCGAAGGCGGTAGATGATTACACGCTAGAAGTAGAATTAGAAAAACCGGTACCTTATTTCTTAAATTTATTAGCATTCCCATCATACTATCCATTAAATGAAAAATTCGTAAAAGAAAAAGGTGATAAGTACGGTTTAGAAGCAGATACAACTGTGTATAACGGTCCATTCGTTATGTCTTCATGGAAACATGAACAAGGTTGGCAGCTGAAGAAAAATGATAAGTACTGGGATAAAAAGACTGTGAAATTAGAAGAAATTAACTATAGTGTAGTAAAAGAGGTTGCAACGAAAGTAAATTTATATGATACAGGATCAATTGATTTTACATTACTATCAGGAGAGTTTGTAGATAAATATAAATCGAACAAAGAAGAATATGGTGAGTATGCGGAATCAAGTACATTCTTCTTACGTTTAAATCAAAAACGTAACGGACAAGATACGCCTTTAAAGAGCAAAAAACTACGTGAAGCAATTGCATTATCGGTTGATAAAAAAGGATTGGCAAATGTAATTTTAAATAATGGATCAAAAGCAACAGATCAATTGGTTCCAAAAGGACTTGCGACAGGGCCAGATGGTAAAGATTATCAAGATACATTTAAAAATGGTCTGAAATATAATCCGAAAAAAGGAGCAGCAGCTTGGGAAGCGGCGAAAAAAGAACTTGGAAAAGATCAAGTGACAATTGAATTACTAAGTTATGATGATGGAACTGCGAAAAAGATTGCTGACTATGTAAAAGATCAAATTGAGAAAAATTTAAAAGGTGTAACGATTAATACGAAAATTCAGCCATTCAAACAAAAATTAAAATTAGAAACTGCGCAAGATTATGAAATTTCTTATGCAGGTTGGAGTCCAGACTATGCGGATCCAATGACATTTATTGATATGTTTGAATCGAAGAGCCCGTACAACCAAATGAGTTATTCAAATCCAAAATACGATGAAATGGTAGGAAAAGCAGGTAATGAATTAATGAGTGATGCGAAAAAACGCTGGGAAACGTTAGGGAAAGCTGAAAAATTATTCCTTGAAGAAGATGCAGGGTTAGTTCCTTTATATCAAACAGGAAGATCGTACGTAATGAAACCGAATGTAAAAGGAATTGTGAAACATAACATCAGTCCAGAATATAGCTTTAAGTGGGCGTATGTAACTGAGGATGGCGGAAAAAAATAAAGTGAAAGCATTTCAAAAGTGGCTGAGCTGCTTTTGAGATGCTTTTTAGTATTTATAAGGGAATAAATCTCTTTAGCCTATTGAGAATCGGATAGGTAATTAGGAAGGTTCTATCTGAGGAAATTAGAGAGGTCAGTAAGTGGTAAGAAAGATGAATGATAGTAAGAGACCTCATGCTAATAAGAAAAATATAGAATGTAGTAATAGAGTGGAATAAGAGAAGGGATGTTTACATATAGTAGACGGGGGATAATTCATATAGTAGTTAAAACAACAAGATACTATAATAAAAAAATAAATATTTAGAAAATTTACAAAAATACTTTACAAAATTTAAAAAAACAGTAGAATATTAATTAATAAGAATTTTCTGATAACGAAAGTTAGTAGAGAATTTCTAAATGTTAATATCGTACATATAATTGGGGAGGGTACAAAAAAATGAAGAGAAAAAAGATGAAAAAATTGACAGCGGTCGTAGCACCAGTTTTAGTAATGAGTATGGCATTAACAGCTTGCTCTGGATCAGGAGATAAAGAGAAGGCAAGCACAACACCAAAAAGCGGTGAAAAAGAAGGCGGAAAGCTAGCGGCGAAGCAAGTGCTTAATTTAACAGAGTCTCAAGAGATTCCATCTATGGACTCTGCTAAAGCGACAGACCAAGTATCGTTTCTAGCTTTAAACAACGTAATGGAAGGTTTATATCGACTTGATAAAGATAATAAAGCAACACCAGGAGTTGCTGAATCATATAAAAAGAGTGATGATGGTAAAAAATACACATTTACATTAAATAAAAATGCAAAATGGTCAAATGGAGAGCCTGTAACAGCGAAGGATTTCGTGTTTGCTTGGAAACGTGCGGTAGATAAAAATACAGCAGCAGAATATGCATACATTATGTTTGATTTGAAAAATGCACAAGCGATTAATGAAGGAAAAGCTGAACTAGATACGTTAGGAGTAAAAGCTGTAGATGACTATACGTTAGAAGTAGAATTAGAAAATCCAGTTCCTTACTTTGTAGAATTAACTTCATTTGGAACATTTTATCCATTAAACGAGAAATTTGTAAAAGAAAAAGGAGAAAAGTACGGTTTAGAATCAGATACGACGTTATACAACGGACCGTTTACATTAACAGACTGGAAACATGAAGAAGGTTGGAAGTTAAAGAAAAATGCACAATATTGGGATAATAAAACAGTTAAGTTAGATGAAATCAACTTTGACGTAGTAAAAGATAGCGGTACACGTGTTAACTTATATGAAAGTGGACAAATCGATCGTTCAGGACTTACATCTGAATTTGTTGACAAATATAAATCAAACCCCGACTTCTTTACACAAAAAACACCGTCAACATATTTCTTACGCTTAAACCAAAAACGTGGTGGGCAAGATACAGTGTTAAAGAGCAAAGATCTACGTTTAGCGATTGCAAAAGCGTACGATAAAAAAGGCTTAACGAATGTAATTTTAAATGATGGTTCTACACCTGCAGATTATTTAGTGCCAAAAGAATTTGCTAAGAGCCCAGATGGAAAAGACTTCCGTAAAGAAAATGGAGATATTTTAAAAACAGATGTGAAAAAAGCAAAAGAGCATTGGGAAAAAGCGAAAAAAGAGCTTGGAAAAGATGCAATTACAGTAGAACTATTAAACTATGATGGTGATGGTGCGAAAAAAGTAGGAGAATTCTTAAAAGGAGAACTTGAGAAAAACCTACCAGGTTTAACGGTGAATTTGAAAAACCAGCCATTTAAACAAAAGTTAAAATTAGAATCAGATCTAGATTATGATTTATCTTACGCTGGTTGGGGGCCTGACTACTTAGATCCAATGACATTCATTGATATGTTTGTTACAAATGGCCCTCATAACCAAACAGGATATTCAAATCCTAAATATGATGAGATTGTACAAAAAGGTAAAGGTGAGCTATTAACGAAAACGAAAGAGCGTTGGGATAGCTTACTGAAAGCGGAGAAAATGTTATTGGAAGATGCAGCAATTGCACCATTATATCAACGTGGTGATGCTATCGTTCAAAGACCTAAAGTAAAAGGTATTGTTCACCATCCAGTTGGTGGAGACTACAGCTATAAATGGGCATATATTACAGAGGATAAGTAAGATGAGGGGCGTACAATACGCCCTTTTTTCTATGCACTTTTCTTCCTTGCTCGAATATATAAAATAAAAAAGGGAGAATCCCATGAAGCGAAACACATACATCGATTTCCTAGCTTATTACGGAATAGGAAGCGCTCATCCTGGTGGCTTTACGTTAACAAAACAATTGTTAGCACAACTGCCTTTTAAATATGGAGCGAATGTCCTTGAGATAGGTTGCGGTACGGGGAAAACAGCGGCATATATGACAAGGGAATTTGGTTATCAAGTAACAACGGTTGAAAAGAATGAAATTATGATTCAAAAGGCAAAAGATAGATGGTTGTTTGAAGGGTTAGATATACAATTAATTGAAGGAAATGTAGAGCAATTACCGTGTTTGAATAACTCATTTGAGTTCGTACTTGGAGAATCAATCATCGCTTTTACAGACAAAGAAAGGGTTATCTCGGAGTGTTATCGTGTATTACAGCAGGACGGTAAGCTTGTTGTCATTGAAATGATTATTGATAGGCACATTGATAAGGGTGAGGAAGAAAAAATCGCCCAATTATATGGTATGAAAGAATTATTAACTGAGAATGAGTGGGTACAATTATTTCAGAAAGCAAATTTTAAAAGAATTACAATTGCTGGCGGTGGCACGATTGCAGAAACGATCTCTGGCTATGTAGAAGAGCCAGAATGGAATGTATCCTCACATATTCCGAATGAGTTATATGAGGCGTGGGTACAGCATGAAAATGTACGGCTTATGTACCAACACATTTTAGGGCATCGTATTTTTATATGTGAAAAATAAAGAAAAAGAGTTGGCTAAAGGTAGCCAACTCTTTACTATGTTAAATGAAAAATAATGCAGCTAATGTAATTCCGAAGATGAAACCAAATCCGAGTTCAACACCCCAGCCACAACCGCCGCCTCCCCAGCCGTCGCAACCACAACTACTACAACCACGACCACCACATCCGCAGCTGCTGAATCCACCACCGCATCCGAATCCACAACTATCACACCTGCTAAGGCCTCCACAAAGGTCACAACCACCGTTTGCATAAGCGTCGTAGTATCCGAACCCTGAATCAAAAGATGAGCGCTGTTGCACCGGTTCAATCCATACAGAGTTTTGTGTCACATCGATTATTTTACCTAAATGTATACGGCCATCACGGTCTTCAATCCGAACAACTTTTCCGAAATAACGTTGGCATGTATGATAACATTTTTGTCTATGCATATTCTTTCCTCCTTCCGCATTACAGTAATACGATATGTAAGGGGGACAAGTGCGGCTTGTACGAATGCCCTATCTATCATAATTGTTATAGGAAAGGGGAAATATAAGAAGAGGATATATAAGGAGGAAAAGGCATGAAATCTACAGATCAGTTTCAGACATACGAAGTACCATGGGAAGATTTTATTGAAGCGTTACGAGAGGAAATGAAGAAGCAAGTAGGGACAGATATTATTGATACAGTAGTTTGCAATTTAGAAGATGGTTTTGAAGTGTATACATATGTGCAGGGGGATTTAGATTTTGAATATAAGGAAGCGCTTGAGAGAAAATACGGAAGTGATGCGAAGACACCTAATGTGTTAACGATAATGTTATTAGCTAGTATTTATAATACAGGTGAAGAGAATATACGCTTGCATGCGGATCATAAAGAGAATCCGATTGTTGAAGTGTATGTAAAGCAATGAAACACGCTGTGAAAGGCGTGTTTTTTAATTGTATGATAAAATGTTAGAAAATTAAGAAAGAAGGTGATGAGTTGGGAATTAAACATCTTAATTTAACAGTTGCAGATGTAGTAGCTGCAAGAGAGTTTTTAGAAAAGTATTTTGGCTTAACTTGTAGTGGAACAAGGGGGAATGCCTTTGCAGTTATGCGTGATAATGATGGATTTATACTAACGTTAATGAAAGGGAAAGAAGTTCAGTATCCAAAAACATTTCATGTAGGATTTCCACAAGAAAGTGAAGAACAAGTAGACAAGATAAATCGAAGATTGAAGGAAGATGGATTTTTGGTCGAGCCTCCTAAGCATGCCCATGCGTATACGTTTTATATTGAAGCACCTGGTGGATTTACAATAGAAGTGATGTGTTAAGTCAAAAATCAAACTTTTTGTTATGTGTTTTTAAAATAAAAAGTAGGAAAAGTCTGTTTTAAGCGTGGAGCTTAAACAGGCTTTTTTACTTATATAATTGGATAGAGAATGCTAGAAGGAATATTACCAAGTGTATGATCTGTTTACATAATAAGGTTATGGTGGGTTAGTTGTCCTAAAATACAAGTCATATATCTTGTTTCCTCTCATAAATTTAAACATAGGAATTTGTCTACAAAGGTGGCGAAGCCTCATCATGAAAATCCGAATTTGTGCCACGTTCATGTTGTTTCTATTTATATGTTTACCTTTATCAGCTTTTGCAAAAGGAGAGGAGGCAAAGGAAAGGGTCGTTTCACTTGTATATGACGATTCGGGCAGCATGAGAAATAACGATCGCTGGAAATATGCCAATTATGCTTTGCAAAGTTTAGTTGCGCTATTGGATGAAAAAGATAAATTTTCTTACGTTCCAATGAGTAAGCCGAATGATCCATTAAACATTTCGTTAACGAAGGATAAAAGGCAAACAGAAATTGAGGGAATTGAAGCGTGGAAAACGTATTTAAATACTCCATTTAGCGCGGTAGAAACGGCGATGCAATCTATAAAAAAGGAAGCAGATATAGATGGAAAACGTGAATTTTGGCTTATTGTATTAACTGACGGGGCATTTAATGATTTAGAGAAAGATAAGGTTGGCGGAAAAGAACAAATTTTGCAGAAATTAGCCCAGTTTAAGAAAGAAATGGATACAAAAAAGATATCGTTACATCCAGTCTTAATTACGATGGAAGAAGATTTAGGACAACAAGAAAAAGAACAACTAAATACGTTCAAGGAAATATGGAAGAAAGAGATAAATGGTGTTACGATGCCGTCAAGCGGAGAAGATGGCATTGTAAAAAGTGTAAATCAAGTGGCAGCATTAGTTGCAAATCGTGATCCATTCTCCTCTGTTGAATCGATTGTAAAAACGAAAGTAGTGGGGAAAAGAGTAGAGATTACAACACCATTTCCGTTAAAGCGTATGACGCTTGTACGACAATCGCCTTCTCTGCCCGATTATCAGGTCACACAAATTTCTAAACCATTACAATTACAATCTTCTTTTTCCATACATGCACCAGGAGAAGCAAAATTGTTCGGAAATATAGTTCATATAAGTACGGAAAATGAGGAAGTTATTAAACCAGGAACTTATACGATAGAAGTGGATCAGGACATTGAGAAAGAAGGACTACAAGTATTAGTTGAACCAGCGCTTAATTATACGGTTTCTACTTATGACAAAGATGATAGTAGTCAAAAAAATGTAGAGAACATGTACGAAGGTGTTACTGCTGTTATTGAAGCAAAGCCTACGGAGTTGCCAGTTCAGTCTTCTTACTTTCAGGCAGAAGTAGAAATAGATGGAAAACAATATGCAATGAAGTGGAACGATAAAAGGCATGTGTTTTATTACGAAACGAAGCTTGGTAAAGGGTTAGTACGCGGGAAAGTTCATATGAATATAAAGGGGTTTTATAGACAGACGAAAGAATTTAAAATTGAAACAGCTGAGAAACCGAAATTATCACTTCAAACTGTTACAAAAGATTATGAAGAAAAAGTGACAAATTTAGAGAATAGTAAACCATTTGTTTTACAACCACAGTTAGATGGTAAGTTAATGACAGAAGAAGCTGTAAAAAAACTATTAAAATCTACTGGTGTCACATCTAAACAATCAATCAATTATGAAATAAAGCAACATGGAAATCAAATCTATGTTTATCCTCGTCCCTATTACTCCGACACATTTAATTTTACAGATACCGGCACCGTAGAAGCTACCATCGTAATGCAGGATTCAAAGTTACAAGAAGTAAAGAAAAACATAACATTCCATATTCAAGATGCTCCGTTTTATGAAAAATATGCGCTTATTTTTAAGTTTGTCATTCCTATCACTTTATTACTGCTAGCAGTAGGAATCATTGTTTTAGGATGGATTGTTCGGCCAAGATTTCACCGGAAAGCACTACTGTATTATGAATGGGATCAAGAGGTAGCGAAAGATTGGCTATATCAATCTGAACCAGAATTACTTCGAAATAAATGGTGGAACCATTATTTTGGTATCCCATTTAGAGCAGAAAGAAAAACCGTGCAATCCGTTACGTTTATAGCGAAGAAAGGTTCGAAATCTGTCTTTGTAGCGAAAGAATCACAAGTAGTTGGAATGATTATTGATGGAATGTTTATAGCAGAGGATGAAGTAGGAATGGAACATAAGACACTATATCCAAATGAACTTTTACTAATTGATAGGGGATATGGTAAAGAGATTTACAAGTACGAATGTGAATAGTAGGTAGGGATAAGAAGGGGATGGAGTATTGATCCTCTTTCCCTTTTTTCAAACAAGCAAGAATAGGAAGGTGGTTCACATGACATTACAAGTTCCAACAATATTAATTGGTTTAGGTGGAATCGGTAGTACTGTGACGCATCAAATATATGAAAAACTGCCTGAAGAGCGCCGGAAAAAGGTAGCAATGCACGTATTTGATACAGATGTGAATACATTAAGTAAATTCGATCATATTCGAAAGTTTAAGACACAAACAAGTTCTAGTAAAACGCCTAGGGAGTATATTGCGGGAGATCCAACGATCCCAGAGTGGTTTCCGATGGATCCGACTATACTTGATAAACCATTAACAGAAGGAGCAGGACAGTTACGCGTCATTTCACGTTTAGCGTTACGTGCTGCGATGAAAGAAGATAAATTGACGTCTTTTTGGCAAGAAATCGAGAAGATTTTTCCGGTTACAAGTGATCAAACGGAATATGGTGTGCGTGTCATTATAGTAACATCACTAGCAGGCGGAACAGGTTCAGGGATGTTTCTGCAAATTGCTTTATATTTACGTGAAATGCTTCGGAAGAAATTGCAGCATCATAACATTTTAATACGCGGTGCGTTTTTAATGCCGGATGTTTTAGTAAAGACGAGAACGGTTAGCGCGAAAGAATTTGAAACGGTGCAAGCAAATGGCTATGCATCGTTAAAAGAATTACATGCTATTACGCTCGGGTCTACTGGAGAATTATCAAAACGCGGCGGTGTAACAATTGAATTAGAGTATCGCCCTGATCAAGTAGATGAAGACGGAAGAACGAATCATACAATTAAACAACATCATTTACCGTACAATTATTGTTTCTTATACGATTACGAAAACCTACATGGACACCATTTACACAATTTATCAGACTATATGGAACAGATGGCAAATACAATTTATTTACAGTTATTTAGCCCGATGTCCACAAGTCATTTTGCACAGGAAGACAATCAAATTCAGCAATTAGCAGAATCAAGCGGAAAAGGACGATATTGCGGGGCAGGAACGGCAAAACTCATTTATCCATATGAACATGTGTTAAAATATTGTGCTTTAAAATGGGCTGTGCAAGGTTTAGATGAATCGTGGCTTCATTTAGATCAACTGTTTCAAGAGAAGAAGCAAAGATACGATCAAGATGTAAAACGTGGGATGCAACGTGAAAAGCCGGAGAGAGGTAAAAGTTATTTAGAGGACTTGGAGCATCTTGCTACCCGTCCAGAGCAAGCTCATATTTTCTATAGACAAATGTACAATGAAACACGTGAAGGAGCAGAGGGTGGTAAGCTCGGAGTTGCGAAATCAAAACTTTTTTTAGAAGCTGTAGAAAGTTATGTACAACGAACGGTGCAAAAAGATGAGGAATTAAATCGTCTGCAACATGAGTGTAAAATTTCAGCTACGAAATTGAAAATGATGGAACAAATGAAGGGTGAAGTGGCAAGAGTGGATCATGCGGTTCGTTTATATGCGTATGCGATTCCGAGCCGGGTACATGAACATGTAACGACACTTTTATATGACATGATTGAATCAGACCGCTTTTCACCAAGTGGCTCTGAAGGGCAGTCCTATCAATTAAATACATGGTTTTTAAAGAAAACAGATCCCGTTCACCCAGTAGCAGCACGTTTTATGTTATATGAAATTCGAAAGCAGTTAGTAGAAAAAATGAATCGACTACATGAAAATAATGAACAAAAGCGTAATGTAATTCAAAATTACGATAAAAAATTTAATGTGGGTAATATTGATGGAACGGTAACGGCTGTACGCCGAGTAGAAATTGCTCAACAACAAGGCTGGTTCGGAAAAATGATTAATAATCAGCAACGTTTATTCAAAAGAGAATTTGAAGACATCGTAACGCAATATGTACACAAATTAAATGAATATCGAAAAGAAATGCTATTAGAACTTGTATATCAATCGCTATATCAAGCAGTTAATAAAATGATTCAATATTGGGAAAGATTTTTTGATAATTTACATGAAACACGTGAAAATTTACTGTTTGAAATCCAAAAGCGCAGTAAGGAATTTGAAGGGAAAACAAACCCGACGAATGTATATGTATTAGCTGAGGAACAGCTGCAAGAAAAGATATGGCAAGATATGCAGCAACATTTAAATTTAGGTGTACTACCGAAAGATATATCAGCGGAAATTTATATGAGTTTGTACGGGGAATACTGTCGTGATGCGAAAACAGAAGAGATTCAGTCGAAAAAGGTAGAGGATTTCTACCGAGAACATATACTGAGCTATTGTTATGACGAACTGCAAGTACGCTATCGTGATAAATTAGAACTGAATATTATTGAAGCGTTGCGAAAAGAAGCAGATTATAAGAAACGTGATCGCGATGAATACGTTCGTGAAAAAATTGAAGACCTGTTCCATTTAGCGAGTCCATTCGTTCCGAAAGTTGCTCATCATAGGGAATTACAATATTGGGGTATACATCCTTCTTTAAAGAAAGAGTTGCAAGAGGAATTAATTCAAGAAATGTTTAAAGAAAAAGATACAGTACATGAAGCCTTTTCGCCATTTGAAGTGATCTGTTATCGAGCGCATTACGGCTTATCGCTGCAAGACTTTCCTAAATTATCATCAGGACATATTTCAAATGGATTTATGAATGATAAAGGTGACTATTTCCAATCGTATTATCGCCGTGTAAACAAATTAAATAGTAAAAAATCTAGTTTAACGCCGCATTTAGATAAGTATTGGCATTTACCAGCCTTTATGCCAGATTTAAACGCGACTCAAACAAAATTAGATTATGATAAATGTAATCGTGCATTACTATACGCATATATGTATCGCTGGATTAGTTTAGTTGCTGTTGATGGACAGTTTGTGTATCAATATAACGGTGTAGGACGTAGCTTTTTAATTCAGTCGATGGGGAAAAATATTTCAAGCGAAAGTTATAAATTACACAGAGCGTTGCTTCATAATCCGTTTATTTATGAAAACATCTTGTCACGATTTGAAGAAGAGCAAGAAAAGGCGATGATACAAGGTGGACATTTATATACACATCCGTTCGTATTAGGAGCCCAAGATGTAAGATGGCTTAGAAAAGAACATGTCCACAATCTTTTAGATATGATTTTAATGTATGACCGTGAAGCGAAGTATGATCCGACGTTAGAAGAAACATCAGATGAATTATTAAGACTATTCCTTGATGAAATCGAGTTGTATTTCCAGAACTATTACGGTACAGGTGCCGATATGGTGGCAAAGAAAGAGAAAGAAATGTTTATTAAACAATTGTGGGATCGCTCGCATGCAAAAGGATATGTAGATCCAAATAGCGCTCCGTATAAAAAATGGCAAAATTTATTAGGTGTTCAAGATGAAGAAGAAACGTCAAAAACGAATGTATAATGAATGAAAAGGGAATCCTTAAAAGTGGCAATACAACTTTAGAAAAGAGGGATTCTGATGCCGTTTTTAGGAAGTGTATATCAAATATTTGGGTTATATCCGGAACTTTATTATGGGATGATTTCAGCGGAGCTGCAAGAGGAAGCTCAGAAGGAGCATCTTGAAAATAGTAGTGCAGAAGCTGAAGCGGAAGAATAAAAAAAGTGCAGATGAAAATCTGCACTTTTTTGTTAGTATTAAAATGGTAAAATAACCTCAAATGAATTATTATTTTTAAATAATAACTCATTTGAGGTTATTATGATTTTCATTGCATTGTATGCAATGAAAATTGTATGAAAATCAATGTAATAAAATGTGTATGAATATTAAGGTGGAAAACAACAATGTTTTTGAGAAAATAATTATGTATAAAAATAACATTTGATACATAATCAACCGATTATTTTTGATTGATTTATTATTGACAATATAATTAATTGTATGATAAATTCAATCAGCATTCTTAATGGTTTTTTTGTACCATTAATATTTTGAAAATTCAATATTCTATAAGGGAATTGATTTTTCTGTTTTTTTGAGGTGGGTTACTAAGTCTATAGGGGAAGTGAACTATGTATATTTTTATTTTTAAAATAGAACAGTAATAAAGAATGTAACAAGTAAGAGATAAACTTGAAAAAGAGGTTTCAAAGAATGAGTCTTTTCATAAAGAAAGCAATGGATGAAGAAAAGAAAAAAGTATTGAATCAAACTTTAGGAGCGATTGATTTAACTCTTTTAGGTATTGGAGCAATTATTGGTACAGGTATTTTCGTATTAACTGGTATTGTAGCAGCGAAACATGCTGGTCCGGCGATTGTATTATCTTTTGTATTAGCGGCAATTATATGTGCATGTGTAGCTTTCTGTTATGCTGAATTTGCATCTACAGTTCCAGTTTCGGGAAGTGTATATTCATATACATATATGACACTAGGTGAGATATTTGCATTTATAGTTGGCTGGTGTGTTATGCTGGAGTATTTATTAGCGACTTCTGCGGTTGCAGCAGGCTGGTCAGCATATTTTCAGTCATTGCTACTAGGTTTTAATATTCACATTCCTACGGTTTTTGCTTCGGCACCAGGAATGGGGAAGGGTGGAATCATTGATTTACCAGCAGTTCTTATTATTTTAGTTGTTACATTTTTATTAAGCCGTGGTGCAAAAGAAAGTGCACGAATAAATAATATAATGGTTATTATTAAACTGGCTGTTATTGTAGGATTTATTGTTGTAGGGACACAATATGTAAGACCAGAGAATTGGCAACCATTTCTACCGTTTGGTTTTCACGGTGTGGTAGGAGGCGCTGCTACTGTATTTTTTGCTTTTTTAGGATTTGATGCAGTTGCAACAGCCGCAGAAGAAGTGAAGCGTCCACAACGTAACGTGCCAATTGGGCTACTTGTTTCCTTGTTCATTTGTACGGTTCTATATGTAGGTGTTTCATTCGTGTTAACTGGAATGGTTCCGTTTACGGAATTAAATGTTGCTGATCCGGTTGCATATGCGTTGCGCATTGTAGGAGAAGATAGAATTGCTGGGGTGTTATCGGTGGGAGCGATAGCAGGGCTAACAACAGTTCTGTTAGTAGCTATGTTTGCATTTGTTCGTGTATCTTATTCGATGAGTCGAGATGGATTGTTACCAAAAAGACTTTCAAGTGTCCATAAACGTTTACAAACTCCATTTTTTAATACATGGGTTACAGGTATACTAGCAGCTTTATTAGCGGGATTAGTGGATTTGAATTTATTAGCTAATTTAGTGAATATGGGAACGATAACAGCATTTGTGTTTGTATCTATAGCTGTCATTGTATTAAGAAAGACACATCCTAATATGAAGAGGCCATTCCGTGCTCCTCTAGTACCTTTTTTACCTATCGTTTCGATAGTAAGTTGTATATATTTAGCTTTGAACCTTTCTAAGCTTACTTTAATTAGTTTTGTGGCATGGATTATAGTAGGGGTTTTCATATATTTTGTATATGCTAAAAAACATAGTAATGTTAGAAATAGAAATAAAGTATAGTCCATTGAAATAATACTTGTAATGGAAATGAAAACACGCTACTTATTCATATAAGAACAAGTAGCGTGTTTTTTCTATTTAATAATCCCATTTTCTAAAATTTTAATAGTTGGTGCCACTTTCACATTAGCTTTTGAAAAGGCACTCGGCCAATCATCTTCGACTTGTTTCCATTCTTTATATTGAAACGCTCTCGCATAATCACCAAATCCGAATGGATCAAGTTGCTGTTTTTGAATGTTGTGGATTAAATCGTTCAAATCTTTGTTTAGTTGTTTTGTAATAAGAGAAGTTAATTTCTTTCTATCTTTGTCTATATCCATATTGAATGTAAGTTCAGAGACAGCAATTTTTAAATCCATTTTAACATGAAATTTGAAGTGGTTATCGCTATAGTCTGTATGGATATCACGATTCATGCTAAGAACATTTATTGTTACGAAATCGCCGCCATCGGTATCTTTTAAATCACTATTACTTTCAACTGAAGTAGAAGGGATTTTCAATGTAAGCGAAACCGGTGTATTCGCTTTCTTTTGTAACAAAAGAAGAAGGGCGCTTTCATAACGATTTAATGACATTTTATAAATTCCGCGAGAAGTTAATAGCGCGGAACCAGTAACGATAACATCCTTTTTACCTTTTTTTATTTCTGAAATAGCAGGTGTTATACCTTTATTAAACGTTTGCCTGTGAAATTCATGGAATGTCGTAAAAACGGTCCGATTGTACAGTTTGTTCGTGTTAATTAAATCTGTTAAATACTCGGGAAGGGCAGGCTTATCTTTAAAGTTATTATATATAACTGAAGAAATTGGACCGTCTACTGCAACCATGCGCATGTTTCCAGTGTTTTTAGGATCACGATACCAAACATCAAGGTAAGGCATAGCCCCTTCTTGTTTTAAAAAATTTGTGCTAAATAAAATGAGCTGTAACTTTTCTGTAGATACTAAACCGCCACTTGAACTATTAAACGTTGCTTTTGCTTCTCGAGGTGTACGTACTTTCGCTTCATGTGTTTCGTACTTTTTTCTACGTCTTCATTAAAAATAGGATTTACGTGGTACACAATTAATTTTCCTTTTGCTTTTGCGTCAAAGCCGTAAATTAATGAAATCGATTGTTTTTCTAAGTCGAGTCGATCTCCACAGCCTGTTAAAAAGGTTATGAGAAAGTAAAGTATAGTGAAATGAATAAAGCGCCTCATTTAAACTCTTCTCCTTTTCCAATGCTGATAAAGTGTCATGTATAAGAGAAATACGACTGGGAATAGAAAAACGATAAAATAACTTGCAGTTCCCCAAAATTCTCGCAACGAACTTATTTGGTAAGAGGAAGGGATATAAAAGAATAAGATGAAAATACACCCGAATAATAAAACATAAATAGGTAATGAACTGCTTTTTTTGTTAAGTAATTGATTAATTCCATCTGAAGCAGTGAAAATATAAGGAATACAGGAATCAAAAATAATAAAGAGATAAAATGACAAAAAGATAATTTCAAATCGCTCAAGAAATGAGAAGTGAAATGGTGTAACAAGAGAAAGAGTCGGCCATAAAAACTTTGTTATACCATCTGGACTAAAATAAACAAAAGAGACAAACGTGACTTGAAGATAAATAAATAGCGTAATCAAATTCGCAAGAACAATTCCTTTTTTTGCAGATGATTTATTACTGAGATAAGGATAAAGGACAAATGCAAACTCAAATCCGAGAAACGCAATGATAGTTGATTTTACTGTGTTTAAAACTGGTATCCAGCCTTCTTTAAGAAGAGGAAGAAGATAAATCCAATGCCCATCTTTAAGCGGAATAAACAATAGAAAAGGCATCCATAGTGTGAAAAATACAGTGAAAACAGCATAGCGACTTATAATAAGAACGCCTTTACATGCTAGCATTAACATTGGAATAGATAGTAAAATCATAATTAAAAACATTGGAGTTCTAGGTAAAATCCAAATGTGAATAACGTATAAGAGGGAAAAAATTAAGGAAATAGCTGCAAGGACAGCATATAAAATCCAAAAAATCATTCCTACTCTTCCTAGCCACTCCCCAAGATAACGAGTCAGCACATCGAGTAAAGTATATCCAGGATGATTTTCCATAATTTTCACAATACATAAACTGACTAAAGTAGTGAGAGCACATCCAATAATAATAGACATCCAGCCATCTGTATTTGCCCCTTGTGCAACTTCACGCGGAAGTGTAAGGACACCGAATCCTACTTGAACACCACTAATCGTTAAAATGTATTGAAATAAACTAATCTCCCTCTTTGCACGTTTTGTCACTTATTATCCTCCTTTTCCTCAACATCTCTTTGCCGGTTATCTTGTTTTAATTGTAGAGATAGTGGTCGTTTCTTCATAATTTTCCATGGGAAACGTACAAGGGTATCTTTTAAATCCGAAGCAAATAACGGAGAAAAAGGACTACCATAAGGAACACCGAGAGATTCCATAGAAAGTATATGAATAATAATGATTGCCATCCCAACCATAATTCCAATGACGCCAAATAAAGAGGCGGCTATCATCATTGGGAATCGAAGAAGTCGAATTCCTGCTGACATTTCTAAGTTAGGAATAATGAAGGAGGCAACCGCAGTAATTGATACGACGATAACCATAACGTTACTAACAATCCCAGCTTGAACGGCAGCTTGTCCAATTACAATTCCTCCTACGACGCCGATTGTTTGTCCAACAGGCCCAGGAAGCCGAATCGCTGCTTCTCGGAGCATTTCGAGAACTAATTCCATTAATAAAGCTTCTAATATGGGGGGAAAAGGAATTTTGGCTCGAGATTCTCCAATCGTTAACAACAATTTGAGCGGAATCACTTCATAATGGAAGGAAATCATAGCAATATAAAGAGCAGGAGCAAATATTGCAATAAATAGCCCAGTGAAACGAAGAAGTCGTATAAAAGATGGAATCATGGGTCTGAAGCTGTAATCATCTATCGTCTGAAAAAAGGATGAAAAGGTCATAGGTCCTATTAATACGCCTGGTGAGCGATCTACAACAACGGCAATTCGCCCATCTAGAATATGATGTGCTGTTGTGTCAGGGCGTTCAGTTATTGATAATTGCGGAAAGAGAGTAAAGGAATTATCTTCAACAAACCCCTCTAATTCACCAGTAGTAAGAATCGCATCAACTTTTACTGACTCGATACGAGATGCCATTTCTTTTACGACATTTTCGTTCGCAACATCTGCTAGATAAAGCAAAAAAACCTTTGAAGTAGCTCGTTCACCAACAGTGAATTCCTTCACTTTTAATTCGCGATTTGGAATATATCGACGAATAAGTGCAAGGCTGTCGCTCGCTACTTCATTAAATCCTTCGTGTGAGCTTTTTATGGAGCTCTCTGTTGTAGGTTCTTCAATGCTCCTTTTTGGTGCCGCTTGCGTATCAAGCTCTAAAGTGGATAGTTGTCCGTTTATAAATAAAATACTTTTGCCGTGTAAAAGAGATTGTTCAATGTCTGTCCACTGTTGAACTTTTTTAATATTTCCGATAGAAACAGATGCTTCCCAAAAATCGTCTTCATTCCACTCTTTAAATAAGAGAGGACGAAGAATGTTTACGTTAATAACAGTTTTGTCTACAAGTCCTTCCATATATATAAGTGCAGCTTCCTGTCCGTTTTTTAATGGAAAAGTGCGTGTTATTAATTCTGGAATACCGCTAAACATTTTGGACAAGTGCTTTAAATTAAGGGAAAGGGAAGAAGAGATAGATTTATTTAATGCGTAATCAGCTTGCTCTTGGGTAGAAAAAGATTTTTCACCACGAATCCATTTATTAAAAGACCCCATTTGTTCGCTTACTCCTTGTTATGTTTTATCTCGATTGGTGAGGGCTGATAATCAGTGGGGGATGAAGAAAACCCCCCACTGATTAAAGTTTCACTTTATATGGGTTATTATGGATAGTTACAAGCTGACATATGCGTAGTTTAAATTTTATATTGTATATTTTTAACTTTAACGCTATAATTATAGTGTTAAAGATGGAATCGTGATATGACCTGTTATGACTCTATCGTTTTATTTATGAATAAATGGATTGGTATTTTAGCAAGATGTGCTAATAAACTACTCCACCATGATAATAACGTGCCGAAATGCGGTGCGTATATTTTCGTGGTGGAGTTTTTTTATTCTCAAAAAGGGGGAAAGACCATGAATAACAACATGGTTCATATTACAATTGAAGGAAAAAAGTATACAGCGGAGCCCGGTTCAACGATATTGGGTGTTATTAATGAGAACGGGATTGAACATCCGCAAATTTGTTACGTGCCAGAAGTAGATCCTATTCAAACATGTGACACTTGTATTGTAGAAGTTGACGGAAAGTTAATGCGATCTTGTTCGACAGTAGTGATGGAAGGTATGAACATTGAACGTGCTTCTGTTCGCGCAAAAGAAGCACAAACAGAGGCGATGGATCGGTTACTAGAAAATCATTTATTATACTGTACAGTATGTGACAACAACAATGGGAACTGTAAACTGCATAATACAGCAGAATTAATGGAAATTGAACATCAAAAATATCCGTATGAACCGAAAGTAGATGTAAGTGAAGTTGATATGACACATCCGTTTTATCGCTATGATCCTAATCAATGTATTGCATGCGGTCAATGCGTTGAGGTGTGTCAAAACTTACAAGTAAATGAAACGTTATCGATAGACTGGGAAGCGGAACGCCCACGAGTTATTTGGGATGAAGGAGTAAATATTAATGATTCTTCATGCGTTAGCTGTGGTCAATGTGTAACGATTTGTCCTTGTAACGCTTTAATGGAGAAAACGATGCTCGGTGAAGCTGGATTTATGACGGGATTAAAACCAGATATTCTTGAACCGATGGTAGATTTAATTAAAGAAGTTGAGCCTGGATATAGCGGTATTTTTGCGGTATCAGAAGTGGAAGCGGCCATGCGTGATACTCGTACGAAGAAAACGAAAACAGTATGTACATTTTGTGGTGTAGGTTGTTCGTTTGAAGTGTGGACGAAGGGGCGTAAAATTCTTAAAGTACAGCCATCTTCAGATGCACCAGTTAACGCAATTTCCACTTGTGTAAAAGGGAAATTTGGTTGGGATTTCGTAAATTCTAAAGAACGAATAACAAAACCTTTAATTCGTAAAAATGGAACGTTTGTTGAATCTACATGGGAAGAAGCACTGAATGTAGTTGCAAATAAATTAGGCGCTATTAAAGAAGAGTACGGTAAAGGTTCTATCGGATTCATTTCCTCCTCTAAAATTACAAATGAAGACAATTATGTAATTCAAAAATTAGCTCGACAAGTATTTGGAACGAATAATATTGATAACTGCTCACGTTATTGCCAATCACCAGCAACGGATGGTTTGTTCCGTACAATTGGTATGGGCGGTGATGCCGGAACGATTAAAGATATTGCGCAATCTGGTCTTGTTATTATTGTAGGATGTAATCCGACAGAAGGTCATCCTGTTCTAGCTACACGTATTAAACGTGCACATAAATTACACGGACAAAAGTTAATTGTAGCTGATCTTCGTAAAACCGAAATGGCAGAGCGATCAGATGTCTTTATTAGTCCAAAACAAGGAACAGATCAAGTTTGGTTAATGGCTGTTACGAAATATATGATCGATCAAGGTTGGCATGATCAGGAATTCATTAATGAGAATGTAAACTTCTTTGAAGATTTCAAAGAAAGCCTAGAGGAATATACACTTGAATATGCAGAAGAAGTAACAGGCATTTCAAAAGAAACACTTATTCAAATGGCTGAAATGATTCGTGATGCAGATGGTACATGTATCCTTTGGGGTATGGGGGTAACGCAAAATACAGGTGGTTCTGATACTTCCGCTGCAATTTCAAACTTACTTCTTGCAACAGGGAACTATCGTCGTCCAGGAGCAGGTGCATACCCACTTCGAGGCCACAATAACGTACAAGGTGCTTGTGATATGGGGACTTTACCAGGATGGCTTCCAGGATATCAGCACGTTACTAACGAAATGGAACGTGCGAAATTTGAAACTGCTTACGGAGTGAAAATTGATAGTGAACCAGGTCTTAATAATATCGAAATGCTTCACGCAATTGACGAAGGAAAAATGAAAGCAATGTATCTTGTAGGAGAAGATATGGCTCTTGTAGATTCTAATGCAAATCATGTACATGAAGTGTTATCGAGCCTTGATTTCTTCGTTGTGCAAGATGTTTTCCTTTCTAAAACTGCTCAATATGCAGATGTTGTATTACCAGCAGCGCCATCTCTTGAGAAAGAAGGTACTTTCACAAATACAGAGCGCCGTGTCCAAAGATTATATCAAGTTCTTCCTACGCTAGGAGATGCGAAACCAGACTGGTGGATCGTCCAGGAAGTTGCGAATAAACTAGGTGCAAACTGGAATTATAGCCACCCAAGTGAAATCTTTGCTGAGATGGCAAGTTTATCACCATTGTTCTCGCAAGCGAACTATGAAGTGCTTGAAGGATGGAACAGTTTCCATTGGGGAAGTTTTGATGGAACGAATACACCACTTCTGTTCCAAGACGGATTTAACTTCCCAGATAAAAAAGCTCGTTTTGCGATTGCTGACTGGGTACGTCCAGCTGAATTTCCAGCTGAGTTTGACCTTCACATTAACAACGGTCGTATGCTTGAGCATTTCCATGAAGGGAATATGACAAATAAATCAACAGGTATTCAAACGAAAGTACCTGGTGTTTTCGTTGAAATCTCTCCAGACCTTGCAAAAGAACGTGGCGTAAAAACAGGTTCGTTAGTTCGTCTTGTCTCTCCTTTTGGAGCATTAAAATTACGTGCACTCGTTACAGATCGTGTAAAAGCGAATGAGTTATATTTACCGATGAACTCTACAGATAACGAAACGGCAATTAATTTCTTAACAGGTCCTGCTGTGGATGTACGTACGAATACACCTGCGTATAAACAAACAAAAGTACGTATGGAAGTATTAGAAGTTGATGGCGAAAATCCGATGCCAAAAGCGAACCCACGCAATAAAAAACGTCACCCTCAAGCTGGAATTGAGGTACATCGTAAGTGGGCACGTCCAGGGTATGTGCATTTAACGGATAAGTAGGAGGAGAAAACTATGGCTGCACCTATAAAAATGATTCAAAAACAAGAATTAACTGAGGAAGAAATAAAACAGCAAAAGTTAGATGATTTAAAAGAGCTTCTAACTAATAATGAAGAAGCTCTAAATCAGGTGTTTAATATAGTAGGGGAATTAAATGACATTGGAATGCTAGAAGCTGCAAATTCAATGCTAAAAGCGAAAGAACCAATTGCGAAAATTGTTCTAGGTCAAGTAACTCGTGAGCCTGTTACAAATTTAATTAATAATATGATGGGCGCTGCAGGTGCGTTAACTGAACTTGACCCAGAACTTACGAAAAAGCTTATAGGTAGTTTATTAGTCGGGCTAGAAGAAGGTAATGAACATCTAGAAAGTAGTAAAAAAGTAGGGGTATTCGATCTTATGAAAGTATTGAAAGACCCAGATATTAACCGTGCTATCGGGTTTGGGCTTCATTTCTTAAAAGGTATGGGGAAAGGGTTAAAGGACGAATAAACTTCATGAAGTGAACCTTTCCGCCCAAATATTTGTAGGAAATAGTTTGGGCGGAAGGCTCATTTTGGTAAAATATATAATAGAGTAAAATGAGGCTTTTGGGAGGTATAATTGTATGTCAAAAAAAGTACATGAATTTAATGATATGATACGAAAACTTCGAAAGGAACTTTTCGGAAAAGGACCAGAACGAATTCATACTGTTTTTGCGGAAAATATGGCTATAGCGACTCTTTATGGAAACTTAACACCTACTGAAAAATTTATTTCAAGTACGATGGACGGTGCGGAAATGGTTCATATGGCTAGAACGAAAATGATTCAAGAAGTGTATGCTGCGAATTCCCGTGAACATTTGGAGGAACTTGTTGGAGCGAAATTAGTGAATTTGTTTTCAGATATGAAAGTAGAAGAAGATATTGCAGTTTCTGTATTTGTTTTTGATAAAAATATAACGTGAGAGAAGGATACTGATCGTGAAACCGATACAGGTAGAAAGAGAAATCTTTCGTTATGAACAAGGAGCATTTAAACATATAGAGGACAGCATTGTAACAGAGTTTCCTGTCACCATTAAAATGAACGGACAGGAGTTTGTTACAATGGTTAGTACTCCAGAATATATAGAAGATATGGTAATAGGCTTCTTAGCGTCTGAAGGAATCATTCGGAAGTATGAAGATATTGATAGTGTATGGGTGCAGGAGAAAGAAGGATTTGTGCATGTAACAACGACAAAAGTAAATCCGTATTATGAACAAATGCAAAATAAACGCTATATTACGTCTTGTTGTGGTATGAGTAGGCAAGGGTTTGTTTTTGCAAATGATGCACTAAGTGCAAAAAAAATGAAGGGTGTCCATGTACAGGTTGCTGCCGATGATTGTTTTCGGTTAATGAAAGAAATGCAGCAATCTGCGGATACGTTTCATCGTACTGGTGGGGTTCATAATGCAACTTTATGTGATGTGAATGGTATTATTTTAAGCCGAATGGATATTGGTAGGCATAATGCACTAGACAAAATTTACGGTTATTGTTTAAGAAACGATATTTCTATAAAAGATAAAATCATTGTTTTTAGTGGTCGTATTTCTTCGGAAATATTATTGAAAGTTGCAAAAATCGGTTGTGAAATTATACTATCAAAATCAGCTCCAACTGAGTTAGCTTTGCAACTAGCGGAAGATTTAGGTATTACGACAATAGGATTTATTCGTAATCACTCCTTAAATGTATATACCCATCCAGAACGTGTTTTAAATATAAAATAAAAGTGAGGCAATGAAGATGAAATCAGTTACATTAGACAAGTTGCAACGTCCGTTAAAGGATTTACGTATTTCAGTTACTGATCGCTGTAATTTTCGCTGCCGATATTGTATGCCAGAAGAAATATTTGGTCCTGATTACTCGTTTTTGTCTAATGATAAAATTTTATCTTTTGATGAAATTGAAAGGATAACACGTATTTTCGTTTCTTTAGGTGTGAGAAAATTACGGATTACAGGCGGAGAACCGTTACTTCGAAGAGGGCTTCCAAAGCTTATTGAGCGCCTTAATAAAATTGATGGTGTAGAAGATATCGGTTTAACAACCAATGGATCGTTACTTAAAAAGTTTGCTCCTGATTTATATAAGGCGGGACTATCACGTGTAACAGTTAGCTTAGATTCCTTAGAAGAAGAGCGGTTTTTCTATTTAAATGGTAATAGGAGCAAAGTGCAAAGGGTTCTGGAAGGAATACAGGCTGCAGCTGAAGTTGGAATGAAAATTAAAATAAACATGGTCGTTCAAAAGGGAAAAAACGAACAGGACATTTTGCAGATGGCGCAATATTTTAAGGAAAATAAGCATATTCTTCGTTTTATTGAGTATATGGATGTTGGAAATTATAATGGTTGGGATTTAAAAGAGGTCGTCTCTAAACAAGAAATAGTAGATACGATTCATCAAGTTATGCCGTTAGAACGGATAGAAGCAAATTATTCTGGTGAAGTGGCTACTAGGTATCATTATATAGGAAGCGATGAGGAAATAGGTATTATTTCATCAGTAACAGATTCTTTTTGCTCATCATGTACGAGAGCTCGTATTTCTGCAGAAGGAAAATTATATACTTGCTTATTTGCTTCTAAAGGAAGTGATTTAAGAGAATTGCTTCGTTCTGAACATACAGATGAGGACATTACAGATGTAGTACGCGATATATGGAATAATAGGGAAGATCGTTATTCAGATGAACGCTTAAATCATACAAATAAGAAAACAATACCTAAAATTGAAATGTCACATATCGGTGGTTAATATATAAAGCTAGCGTCATAGTGAAAAATGGAAAATTTACAAGAGTTGTGGATTTTCTATTTTATAGTAAAAGTGATGATTGATATCTCTGTAAAAGATGTGCAGAGAAATTAAGCAGCATTCAAAAACCTTTATTTTGAGAAGGTTTTTTGAAGCTGCTTTTTTATTTAGAGAAAATGGAGGAATGGGTAATGGCATTTCATAAGCCGGAACAAATTGCTGAGCTTGTCATTGAGGCCGGTGTTCAAAAAGTAAGACAGACATTGCCAGCGATGCTTATTCTCGGTTTTTTAGGAGGAGCGTTTATTGCGATAGGTTTTTTACTTAACATTCGAGTTTTAGGGAATTTACCTGAGCGCTGGGGAAGTCTAGTGAATGTTTTAGGAGGAGCAGTATTTCCTGTTGGACTCATGCTCGTAGTATTAGCAGGAGGAGAATTAATTACGGGAAATATGATGTCACTGTCTATGGCGCTTTATGCAAAGAAAATTACATTGATAAGTGTACTGAATAACTGGGTTTGGATTACTCTCATGAACTTTATTGGGGCAATTTTCGTTGCGTATTGCTTTGGACATCTTGGCGGATTAACAGAGGGAGAGTATTTAAATAAAACGGTAGCGATAGCGGAAGGGAAGTTACATGAATCATTTGGGAGAACTTTGATTTTAGCAATTGGTTGTAATTGGCTCGTTTGTCTTGCTCTTTGGCTCGCTTACGGGACGAGTGATTTTGTCGGGAAAATCATCGGAATTTGGATTCCAATTATGGCATTTGTAGTGATTGGATTTCAGCAAGTAGTAGCAAATATGTTTGTCATTTCCGCTGTTATTTTTGCTGGTCATCTAACGTGGATGGATCTGGCTAAAAATTTTGTTCCTGTTTTTATCGGAAATGTAATTGGAGGAGCTGGGTTTGTTGGTTTTGCTTACTTTGCTTGTTATCAGAAACAACATTCTAATATGAAATAGAGTTCTTGAGAGGAAGGGTATGTAATGGCTGATCGGTATTCACGACAACAGTTGTTCAAACCAATTGGGAGTAAAGGACAAGAAAAAATTCGAAATAAACATGTGTTAATTGTAGGGGCAGGCGCATTAGGAAGTGCAAGTGCCGAAAGTTTCGTACGTGCAGGTGTTGGCAAGTTGACGATTATTGATCGTGACTACGTTGAATGGAGTAATTTACAAAGGCAACAATTGTACTCTGAACAAGATGCGAGAGAGAAAATGCCGAAAGCAATTGCTGCAAAAAATCGGCTAGAACAAATTAATTCGGAAGTACAAATACATGCTTTCGTAATGGATGCAACTCCAGAAAATATGGAAGGTCTATTAAAAAATGTAGATGTAATCATTGATGCAACAGATAATTTTGATATTCGATTTGTAATAAATGATTTATCACAAAAACATAATATTCCGTGGGTATATGGTTCTTGCGTTGGATCATATGGTATGAGTTATATAATTATTCCGCAAGAGACACCGTGTTTACATTGTATGCTGAAAAATATCCCTGTTACAGGTGTGACGTGTGATACCGCTGGGATTATTAGCCCGACTGTTCAAATCGTCGCAGCATATCAAGTGGCAGAAGCGCTCAAAATTTTAGTGGAAGATTTCTCAGCAATTAGAAAAACATTTTTCATGTTTGATATATGGAGTAATCAAAATCATTTTATAAAATTAGGGAAAATAAAAACAGACGCTTGTCTCTCATGCGGTTTGAATCGAACTTATCCTTATTTATCATACGAAAATCAAACGAAAGCAGCTGTTTTGTGCGGAAGAAATACAGTTCAAATTAGAACAGTAGACAATAGGAAATACAATTTTGATGATATAGAAAAAGTATTAAAAAAACTGGGAAAAGTAGATCGGAATCCGTATTTACTATCTTGCCAATTCGATGATTACCGCATCGTTTTTTTTCGGGATGGTCGTGTTTTTATTCATGGTACAAATGATATTTCGAAAGCGAAACAACTATATTATCGCGTATTCGGTTAATAGAGAGGGTGTCAACAATGGAAAGAAGAGTGCCAATTACGGTTGAAGAAGCTGTTCGTAAAGTGATGGGATTTGCTGATAAGGGCTTAAAGGAGCTATTACCAATTGAATTAGCTTATGGACGTATATTAGCAGAGGATTTAGTAGCTGAACATGATGTACCGTCATTTAATCGTTCGCCGTATGACGGATTTGCTATTCGAGCAGAAGATACTAATTTAGCAAGTTATGAAACGCCAATTGTATTTGAAGTAGTGGGTGAAATTGGTGCAGGATCGCTATTCCATGAGAAAGTAGGTCCATTTCAAGCAGTTCGAATTATGACAGGAGCACAAATTCCGAATGGGTGTGATGCGGTTGTTATGTTAGAGCTGACTCGTCAATATGAGAAGAATGGCAACAATTATATGGAAGTGAAGCGATCATTCAAAACGGGCGACAATATTTCTTTTCAAGGTGAAGATGCTCGTAAAGGAACAGTTCTTGCAAAGAAGGGATCGTACATTAATCCAGGTATTTCAGCTCTTCTTGCTACATTCGGTTATAGTGAAGTACCAGTTGCGAGAAAGCCTGTAATTGGACTGTTAGCGACTGGGAGTGAATTACTGGATGTCAATGACTCATTACAGCCAGGGAAAATCCGAAACAGTAATATGTACATGATATTGTCTCAAATTCGAAGAGCGGGCGGAAGAGTAAAATATTTTGGGAAGTTTAGTGATGATTTTAATACGTGTTTTACAGCTGTGAAAGAAGCGCTTGGCCAAGTAGATATGTTAATTACAACGGGCGGTGTATCAGTAGGAGATTATGATTATTTACCAGCTATTTACGAAAAGTTAGGTGCATCTGTTCTTTTTAATAAAGTTGCAATGCGACCAGGAAGTGTTACGACTGTAGCACAATTAAATGGCAAGTTATTATTTGGTTTATCAGGGAATCCATCAGCTTGTTACGTAGGGTTTGAATTATTCGTAAGACCGTGTATTCGGACGTATATGTTTAGTGAAAAAGTACATTTAAAAAGAGAAAAAGCGTTATTAGGAGAAGATTTTCTAAAACCGAATCCATTTACAAGATTTGTACGAGCAAAATTGCAATATGATGAGGGGAAATTAATCGCTTATCCATCAGGGTTTGATAAATCTAGCTCAGTTTCTTCATTGGCAGAATCCAACGCGTTTATCGTATTGCCGGGCGGGACAAGAGGATATAAAAAAGATATGTTTGTCGATGTTCTTTTATTAGAAGATAACGAAGGTAGTGAATGGCCTTGGACATTTCATAAAGTGAGAGGTGGTTTTAATGGGACAAGTGCTATTTGAGATTGTAGATAAACCGATTTTAGTTGAAGAAGTAACGAATAAAGTCGCAAGAAGGGAAGCAGGTGCGATTACAACATTTATTGGTACGGTGAGAGAATTAACAAAAGGAAAACGAACGCTACATTTAGAGTATGAAGCATATAAACCGATGGCAGTAAAACAACTTATGAGAATTGGTGAAGAAATTAGTGAAAGATGGCTGGATGCAAAAGTAGCAATTACGCACCGTGTAGGGCGGCTAGAAATAATGGATATTGCGGTAGTCATTGCAGTTTCATCACCGCATCGTAAAGTAGCTTATGAAGCGAATGAGTACGCGATTGAACGTATAAAACGAATCGTTCCAATTTGGAAAAAAGAATTTTGGGAAGATGGAACGATGTGGGTTGGAGATCAACTTGAAAACACACCTTATCCAGAAGGAAAACCAAAGAAGGAAGAATGAGAAAATGATTACAATTTTACTGTTTGCAAATTTGCGTGAGGAAGTTGGATCGGATCGATTAGTAATTTCAGAAAAGCAAGAAATGACAGTGCAGCAATTAAAAGAATGGCTCAAAGCCAGCTATTGTTTACAATCGCTGGATAAAGTGATGGTGGCTGTTAATGAAGAGTTTGTAATGAATGAAGAGATGATAAAAGCCGGAGATATAGTCGCATTAATCCCACCCGTTAGCGGGGGATAATAAGCTTTTTCACCAGATGAAGTGCCAAGAAAATGTTGTATATAAATTAGAATAAGAGAAGGGATGAGTTCTATGCTTACTCAAGAACAAATAATGAATGCATTAAAACATGTAGAGGATCCAGAGTTACACAAAAGTGTTGTAGAATTAAATATGGTTAGAAATATACAAATGAACGGAACAGAGGTTAAACTTGAAGTAGTACTAACAATCCAAGGTTGTCCGTTAAAAGCAAAAATTCAACAAGATATTGAAGAATCGCTTCACGCAATTGGTGCCTCTAAAGTGGAGGTAACATTTGGTTCTATGACACAAGAAGAACGTGCAGCTTTAACAGAGAAGTTAAAGCGAAATACTAGAACAGAAACTGGTATGCCGAGCATGCTTCGCCCGGATTCAGGAGTACGTTTTATTACTGTAACGAGCGGAAAAGGCGGAGTTGGAAAATCAACGGTGACAATTAATCTTGCAACTGCACTAGCTCGTATGGGCAAAAAAGTGGGGATATTAGATGCAGATATATATGGTTTTAGTATTCCGGCTATGATGGAAACGAATAAGAAACCAACGATGATTAATCAAACGGCAATTCCAGTCATTAGTCACGGTGTTAAAATCATGTCGATGGGATTCTTTACAGAAGGAAATAACCCAGTGATGTGGCGCGGACCGATGCTAAATAAATGGATTCAAAATTTCCTTGCGAATACGCACTGGGGAGAATTAGATTATTTA
This sequence comes from Bacillus sp. TE8-1, assembly GCF_008368855.1. NCBI lineage: Bacteria > Bacillati > Bacillota > Bacilli > Caryophanales > Bacillaceae > Bacillus > Bacillus sp. TE8-1. Next base: position 134,861 of record NZ_QPET01000024.1, read on the forward strand.
TTACTTGATTTACCACCAGGTACAGGAGATGTTGCGATTGATGTTGCAGCGATGATTCCGCAAGCGAAAGAAATAATTGTTACAACTCCGCACAATATAGCTTCATTCGTTGCTTCAAGAGTTGGTGTAATGGCAAAACATACGAAGCATGAGATTTTAGGTATTGTGGAAAATATGGCTTATTATGAAGAACAAGATGGATCGAAAAATTATCTCTTCGGAAAAGGCGGCGGCGAAATGCTTGCAGAACAATTGCAAACAGAAGTAATTGCCAAAATACCTTTTGCGAAACGTGAAGAAAATAATGGTTCATCTGTATATGATGAAGATTCTCTTGTTGGAGAAGTGTTTACATCGTTAGCTGAGGATATTATTTATAGAGGATAGAGGGGGAAGTTTAGTATGGCATGTAACATTGATCATTCTATTGAAGATGTGATGAATAAGCTTGAAAGTCAAAAGAATTTTTTACCTGAAGGGATCTTTAAAGAGTTAAAGAGTTTTTTGCAAGGTATTCATTCGCAGAAATTATTAAATGATGTTTTTCACCTCCTAAAAAAGTATGATTTAGTCAGTGAGGAAGAACGAGAGACGAGAAACGCACAATTGTTGTACATTTTGAATTAAGTACTCTTTGGCTTTAGAATTTTTTCAGAAGGGGTGAATGTGATGGATATGAAAAAGATGATTGAAACGATAGAAGTAACTAGAGTGACTGACGAGGAATTATCGATTTCGAATTTACATCCAAAGCTTGTGAAGTTGTATAGTCAAAAAGATAGTGCAGAGTACACGAAGCTATTAAAATATATTTTATCATTATCCGTACAGCTGAAGCTGAATCTTGTATTGAAATATTTTGGTGTACGTCCGATTATTGCTGCAGACGAGCGTATGCAATTTCAAGAGATATTTAAATGCTTAGCTAAGAAAGATGAGAATGGGGAATGGTTTCTAAATTTGGTTTCTTTATATGTAGGGCTAATTGTAGTTCTTCATTTTGAGGAGAAAGTGATTGAGAGCAGTTTTTTTGATGATATGGTAGTGGGTGAATGTAATGAAATATAAGATTCTGCTCATAACATTTTTCTATTTAAATGCTTTAATTGCGATTTTAGTTGGTTTTGTAAATATGAAGGTAACTAATTAAGAAAAAGGAATGAACCTAGTTTGATAAAAAGAGTTCTTCAGTTGTTTCCGGCGTTTTTTCGTGTTACCATTAAGCGAATTTTTCATAAGGAGAGAAAGCGATGAAATGGATTTATTTTCTTATTATTAACGTTATAGCTTTTAGCCTTATGGGGCTTGATAAACGAAAAGCAAAGAAGAAACAGTGGAGAACGCCAGAAAGTACGCTGTTTTTATCAGCGGCAGCTGGGGGAGCAGTTGGAGCTTGGATCGGTATGTATATGTTTCATCATAAAACTCATAAAAAGAAATTTGTTTTCGGCATACCGTTACTTGTTGTAATAACGGTATGTTTATTATTCGTTGTATGAGAAATGTCGAAAGAAATGCAGATTGATTATTGGTAAAGTGAGCATGTGAGACCGTATAATGGAGAAAAAATGAGAAGAGGAGAAAAAGGAAGATGGGGAGTCAATCAGCAGAGCAAAAAAAAGGGATACTATATGCGGCTGGTGCTTATACGATGTGGGGAATTCTACCGATTTATTGGAAATGGGTTGAGGAAGTTCCAGCAGATGAAATATTAGCACACCGCATCGTTTGGGCATTTGTTTTTATGTTACTTGTATTAGGTGTTACGAAGAGGTTTCGCCAGTTTATTGGGGAATTTGTGAATCTTTTTAAACGACCTAAATTATTAATGTCATTAACAATAGCTTCAGTCTTGATTAGCGGAAACTGGTTTGTTTACATATGGGCCGTTAATCATAATCATGTTATTGAAGCGAGTCTTGGCTATTATATTAATCCGCTTATTAGTATTTTACTTGGTACAGTCGTTTTAAAGGAAAAGTTAAACTTTTGGCAATATGTTGCAGTTGGTTTAGCAGGAGTAGGGGTTGTCATTTTAACAGTACGTTTCGGATCTATTCCGTGGGTTTCTCTTTCACTTGCCTTTTCATTTGGATTATACGGATTAACGAAAAAACTGTTAAACTATGATGCCACAATTGGACTTACGATGGAAACGATGTTAGTGACGCCGTTTGCAATCATTTATCTTGTTATGACAGGAGCACATGGTTTCGGCTCATTTGGATCTATTTCAATGTTATCAACGTTACTTTTAATAGGAGCAGGTATTGTAACGGCATTACCACTATTTTATTTTGCAAAAGGAGCACAACTTATTCCGCTTTATATGGTGGGATTTTTACAATATATTGCGCCAACAATTAGCTTAATTTTAGGTGTATTTGTATTTGGTGAACATTTCACATCTACACATATGATTGCATTTTTCTGTATATGGGTTGCTTTATTTGTATTCTCGGTAGCGAAGACAAAGTTTTTAGTGCAGAAACAACCGAAATTTATAAAAAATAAATCAGCAAAAGTATCATAATGCGTAGTATTTTCTACGCATTTTTCTTTATACTGATACTATATAGGATTTCCATCATAGCTAGTAGGGAGCTGAGAACGTGGAAACAATTTTACATAATGATCCGCTTATGGCCGCTGTAATTTCATGGTTTTTAGCACAATTAACGAAAGTAGTCTTTAAATTAGTCAAAACGGGTGAATTTGATTTTGCAAAGTTTTTTGCTTCAGGTGGGATGCCGAGTTCTCATGCTTCAACTGTTACAGCACTTGCTACAGGAGTTGGGGTAGTAGAAGGTGTGGAAAGCTCGATGTTTGCGGTTGCTACTATTTTTGCCATTATTGTTATGTATGATGCTTCAGGAGTAAGGCTTGCAGTAAGTAAACAAGCAAAAATATTGAATGAGTTTTTTCACGGTAGACAAACAGAATATAAGAAGTTAAATGAACTTGTTGGGCATACACCGTATGAAGTAGTAGTTGGTGCTTTATTAGGGATTATTGTCGGAGTAGGATATTGTTTATGAGCGGAACATTTTATATGTTCTGCTTTTCTTTGTTTTTATACATATTCAGCTACCTTTTTGAATATCGTTATACGGATTTCGAAAGGGTGGGTGAGTAACTTGTTATTATATGAAAAAGTGCATGAAGAAATAGCGAGAAGAACAACTGCACTTCAAACAATGCAACGGCAAGATGGTACGTGGCAGTTTTGTTTTGAAGGAGCGCCACTAACAGATTGTCATATGATTTTTTTATTAAAATTATTAGGTAGAGATAAAGAGATAGAACCGTTTGTAAAAAGATTAGCATCACTTCAAACAAATGAAGGAACATGGAAATTGTATGAAGATGAAATGGGTGGTAATTTATCTGCTACAATTCAATCTTATGCTGCCTTACTTGCATCGGAAAAATATACAAAAGAAGATGCGAATATGAAGCGAGCGGAAATGTTTATAAATGAGCGCGGTGGGGTAGCGCGTGCTCATTTTATGACGAAGTTTTTATTAGCGATTCATGGAGAATATGAATATCCTTCTCTCTTTCATTTGCCAACACCAATTATGTTTCTGCAGAATGATTCCCCTCTCAGTATTTTTGAACTGAGTAGCTCAGCACGTATTCATTTAATTCCGATGATGTTGTGTTTAAATAAAAGATTTCGAGTAGGGAAAAAGTTATTGCCAAATTTAAATCATATTGCAGGCGGGGGCGGAGAATGGTTTCGGGAGGATCGGTCTCCAGTTTTTCAAACGTTAGTAAGTGACGTGAAGAAAATTATAACGTATCCACTTTCTTTGCATCATAAAGGATATGAGGAAGTAGAACGTTTTATGAAAGAGCGTATTGATGAAAATGGAACATTATATAGTTACGCAACTGCCTCGTTTTATATGATTTATGCTTTACTTGCATTAGGACATTCTATTCACTCACCAATTATTCAGAAGGCTATAATGGGAATCACATCTTATATATGGAAGATGGAGAGAGGGAGCCATTTGCAAAACTCTCCGTCAACTATATGGGATACAGCTTTACTCAGTTATGCTTTGCAAGAAGCTCAAGTTCCGAAAGCAAGTAAAGTGATTCAAAATGCATCAGCGTATTTACTAAGAAAACAGCAAACAAAGAAAGTAGATTGGAGTGTACATGCACCGGATCTCTTCCCAGGTGGTTGGGGCTTTTCGGATGTGAATACGACGATTCCAGATATTGATGATACAACTGCTGCGTTAAGAGCATTGGCGCGAAGTAGAGGGAACGAAAATGTAGACACTGCTTGGAAGCGAGCGGTTAATTGGGTTAAAGGATTGCAAAATAATGATGGTGGTTGGGGGGCTTTTGAAAAAGGGGTAACGAGCCGTATATTAGCAAATTTACCAATCGAAAATGCAAGTGATATGATTACAGATCCTTCTACACCAGATATTACAGGAAGAGTATTAGAATTTTTCGGAACGTATACGCAAAATGAATTGCCCGAGAAACAAAAACAAAGTGCGATAAATTGGTTAATGAATGTACAAGAGGAAAATGGATCGTGGTATGGGAAATGGGGAATTTGTTATATATATGGTACGTGGGCAGTGTTGACTGGTTTACGGTCACTAGGAATACCATCTAGCGATCCATCAGTGAAACGAGCAGCTTTATGGCTTGAACATATACAGCATGAAGATGGTGGCTGGGGAGAATCTTGCCAAAGTAGTGTGGAAAAAAGATTTGTTACTTTGCCATTTAGTACACCATCCCAAACAGCATGGGCGTTAGATGCCCTCATTTCTTACTATGATAAAGAAACGCCAGTTATTCGAAAAGGTATTTCATATTTGCTCTCCAACTCTTATATAAATGAAAAATATCCTACTGGAACAGGTTTACCAGGTGGGTTTTATATTCGTTATCATAGTTATGCTCATATATATCCGTTGCTTACTTTGGCTCATTATGCAAAAAAATATAGAAAATAAACCGAGAGATGTCTCTCGGTTTATTTTGTTGGGTAGTAGGTCCCTTTTGAAAAGAATAAGGTTGTGATGTACCTTATTTTTCGGTTGATTGGCGCTTTTGACGTGCATCAGCGGCATTTGCACGTGCGTTTGCTTCTAAGTCATTGTGGTCAGCGAGTTCGCGAGAGAACTCAACATCAATGCCATCCGTTGCTTTGCTTTGTTTGAAATTCTTTTTGTTCATTCGACACAATCTCCTTGCGTTTATGCGACGTTGCAAAGTTAGTTTGACACAAATAGACTTTTTTATACAAAGAGGAATTGGAAAGCAAGGAGCCGAAATATACAGTATAAGTAATAGAAATGGGGGATAGGAATGGAGTTTTTAAATGGGAAAACAGCTGTTGTAACAGGAGCTGCACAGGGAATTGGAAAAGAGATTGCAAGGGTTTATGCAAAACTAGGGGCGAAAGTATTAATTAGCGATGTAAATGAAGAGAATCTACAAAAAACGACACACGAGTTATCAGATGAAGGATATGAAGTGTGCTCATATCGATGTGATGTGAGTAATCAAAATGAAGCAAAGTCGTTAATTGAATATGCGGTTCAAAAATTTGGTACGTTACATATTTTGGTGAATAATGCTGGAATTACAAGAGACGCAATGTTACATAAAATGGAGAAGTCTGCCTGGGAACAAGTATTACAAGTGAATTTAACTGGAGTTTTTTATTGTATGCAACCCGCGCTTCTTTACATGAGACAACAAGGGTATGGACGCATTATTAATATATCTTCAATTAGTAGAGAAGGAAACATAGGTCAAGCAAATTATGCGGCTACAAAGGCAGGAGTTGTAGGATTAACGAAAACAGCAGCGAAAGAAGTTGGAAGTTTCGGTATTACTTGTAATGCGATTTGTCCGGGGTTTATGGATACAGATATGACCAAAACGATACCAGATAAAGTGAAAGAAAAGATGGTTGGCGCTATTCCAGTTGGTAGAATTGGAACGCCAGAAGATATTGCGAACGCAGCAGCCTTTTTAGCATCAGAATACGCATCTTATATTACAGGTGAAGTATTAAATGTGAGCGGAGGACTGCAAGTTTAAAGGAATACATAATGAAAAGAACCTGACCAGGTAGGTCAGGTTCTTTCTCATTAATTTAAGTTAAGCCAAACGCTCTTTACTTCTGTATAGTTATTTAATGCGTAAGATCCCATTTCACGGCCAAGACCAGATTGTTTAAATCCTCCAAATGGAGATGCTGCATCAAAGACGTTATAACAGTTTACCCATACTGTACCTGCACGTACTTTACTTGCAACATAGTGTGCTGTTTTAACATTTTCTGTCCACACACCAGCCGCTAAGCCGAATTGTGATTTATTTGCACGTTCAATTACTTCGTCAATATCGTTAAACGGTATTGCAGAAATAACTGGACCGAAAATTTCTTCTTTTGCGATCGTCATTTCATCATTTACGTCAGCGAATACTGTAGGAGAAACGAAGTAGCCTTGATCGAATGGATTACTTCCTCCGCAAAGTACTTCAGCGCCTTCTTCAATCCCTTTTTCAATGTAGCCCATTACACGTTTTTGTTGTTCTTCGGAAACGAGAGGGCCAATTGTTGTTTCAGGGTTAAGACCGACACCTTGATTTAGTTTTTTAGAATAGAGGACGAGATCAGCCATGACATTATCATACATTTTCTTCGGAACAAATAAGCGTGATCCAGCAGAGCATACTTGTCCTTGGTTAAACATAACACCAGAAAGTGCACCAGGAATCGCGCGAGATAAATCAGCATCTGGCAATATGATATTTGGTGATTTACCGCCTAATTCAAGTGTAACGCGTTTTAATGTTTCGGATGCTTGTCGCATAATTTGTTTACCGACAGGAGTAGAACCGGTAAATGCAATTTTGTCAACGAGTGGATGATTAACGAGAGCTTGTCCAGCCGATTCACCGAATCCAGGTACGATATTAATAACACCTTTCGGGAATCCAGCTTCTTCAATTAATTCAGCTAAGTATAGAGCAGATAGTGGAGTTTGTTCTGCAGGTTTTAAAACGATTGTACATCCTGTAGCAAGCGCTGCTCCCATTTTCCACATTGCCATAAGAAGCGGGAAGTTCCAAGGGATAATTTGACCAACGACACCAACAGCTTCATGGCGTGTATAGTTAAAGTAATCACCGGAAACAGGAATTGTTTGACCAACGATTTTCGTAGCCCAACCAGCGTAATAGCGCATATGCTCAATTGCAAGTGGTATGTCTGCTGCCATTGTTTCACGGATTGGCTTTCCGTTATCTAATGTTTCGAGCTGTGCAAGCTCTTCTTTATGTTCATCCATTAAATCAGCTAACTTGTACATGAGACGGCTTCGCTCAGCAGTGCTCATACGAGACCAAGGACCTTCGTCAAAAGCCATACGAGCTGCGACTACAGCTTTATGAATATCTTCGCGACCAGCTTCAGAAACGACGGCAAGTGTTTCACCAGTTGCTGGGTTAGGTGTTTTAAATGTTTTTCCGGAAGCGCTTTCAATGAAAGATCCATTCACATATAACTTTTTTGTACCTTGAAGAAACTTTTCTACCTTTTCATGAAGATTTACAGCTAGTTGACTCATTGTATAACCCCCTTGAAAATATAATGTAAACGCAGTACGAGACGGCGTTTATTCCGAAATCAAGGATGTGGAAACTAGATGGAAAGCCTCTAATTAAAATCATAATTAAGAAATACTGAAAATTCAAATTTCATTTGTGTTACAATTGTAAAAAATATGTAATGTAAGAGAAGCTTCTATATGATTATAAAAAATCCTGCTTGTTTTTGCTTTCTAGTAGGAAAAACTAGAAGAACAATGGTACAATAATACATCGTGAGAGGAGGGGGAAAAATGAAAGATTATCATGATGATCCACGCTTTCGAATAGCCCATAGAGAAGCGTTAATTGGTCTTGGACTTGCTATTATTAATTTTATAATATGGTACGGATTTGCTTATGGGCTTGGTAGTAAAAATCCGAATGAATATACATATGTATTAGGTTTTCCCGCATGGTTTTTTTATAGCTGTATCGTTGGATTTATCGTTATGGTTATTTTACTTAGTTTAGTTGTTCGTTTTGTATTTCAAGATATTTCACTCGATGAGGAAGAAAAAAGTGAGGAATAATAGATGAATTGGTATGTAATCATTCCAATGATAATTTCGTTTATCGTTGTATTTTTAATTGGTGTATATGCTTCAAAACGTGTGCAAGCAACTGCTCATAATAAATTTTTACAAGAATATTTTCTTGGTGGGCGTGAGCTAGGCGGTTTATTATTAGCGATGACAATGATTGCTACGTACGGTAGTGCAAGTAGTTTTATTGGTGGCCCTGGTATTGCTTACAATATGGGGCTTGGATGGGTACTGTTATCTGCGATTCAAGTTGTAACAGGCTATATCGTTTTAACGGTTATCGGTAAAAAGTTTGCAATTATCGCTAGGAAGATGGAAGCAATTACTCTTATCGATTATTTAAAAGGGAGATACAATAATAAAGCAGTTGTTATACTTTCTGCGTTATGTATTATTATCTTTTTATTTTCAGCGACAGTAGCCCAGTGGGTCGGCGGGGGACGATTAATCGAGTCACTAACAGGTCTATCGTATACAACAGCACTATTTTTATTTACTTTTTCTGTACTTGTGTACGTATTAATTGGTGGATTTCGTGCAGTTGCTCTATCAGATACATTATTAGGAATCATTATGTTAGTTGGAACGACAATCATTTTAATTGCTACTGTCATTGCTGGTGGTGGAATTGAAAAGATTATGCAGGAACTTGTTCAAATTAATCCAAAGTTAATTACACCATTCGGAGCAGATGGCAGTTTAACGAAATCATATGTTACATCATTTTGGATTTTAATTGGAATTGGCGTTGTCGGCTTACCGCAAATTAGCGTGCGTGCCATGTCTTATAAAAATTCAAAAGCGATGCATCAAGCTTTAATAATTGGAACCGTTGTCGTTGGCACAATTATGATCGGTATGCATTTAACTGGTGTATTTGCAAGAGTAGTACTTCCAGGTATAACGGTACCAGATAAAGTAATGCCGCTACTTGCGATGGAAGTGTTACCTCCTTGGTTAGCTGGAGTTTTCTTAGCTGCACCGATGGCAGCGATTATGTCTACAGTAAACTCTTTATTATTACTTGTAAGCTCGTCAATTATTAAAGATATATACGTAAATTACATAAATAAAGATGCAGCAGACAGTACGATAAAAAAAGGAAGTTTATGGATTACTGGTATTGTAGGACTACTCGTTTATGCAGCGGCGATTAAACCCCCAGATTTTTTAATATGGCTAAATTTATTTTCTTTCGGTGGATTAGAAGCAGCATTCATTTGGCCAATCGTATTAGGGTTATATTGGAGGAAAGGAAATGCTACAGGAGCGCTTGCGTCTATTTTAGTTGGGGTAGGCTCATATATGTGTATTCATCTTTTCTATCCAAATCCGTTCGGTATACATACAGTTGTCTTCCCAATTTGTTTTGCGTTTATCGCTTATGTTATTGGAAGTATGAGTGCTGTAAAAAAAACAGTATAGGTTAGCTGAAAAAACGTAGTCCTTAGAAGACTGCGTTTTTTCATATGAATTTGTTCTTTTTTTATTCTGTATATCCACGGTTATTCATAAATTAATAACAACTGAGGGGATGGAGTTGAGGTCGATGAAAAAAGTGTTATTTTTAGGAGACCCAGGAATTGATGACTCTTTAGCAATTATGTATGGATTGTTGCATCCTGATATTGATATTGTTGGTGTAGTAACGGGATATGGAAATGTAACACAAGAAAAGGCGACAAGTAATGCCGCATATTTATTGCAAATGGCAGGACGGGAAGATATACCTGTTATTAATGGTGCGAAAATTCCTTTATCCGGAGATATTACGACGTATTATCCAGAAATTCATGGGACAGACGGTTTAGGGCCAATTAAACCTCCAAAAACTTTTTCACCAAATATAAAGCCTTTTTGTACATTTTTTGATCTTCTTGAAAAATATAAAGGAGAATTAATAATAGTCGATGCTGGTAGATCAACAACATTAGCGACAGCATTTATTTTAGAAAAGCCGATGATGAAGTATGTGAAAGAATATTATATAATGGGCGGTGCTTTCTTAATGCCTGGCAATGTAACACCAGTCGCAGAGGCGAATTTTCATGGTGATCCCATTGCGTCACAATTAGTTATGCAAAATGCCAAAAATGTGACATTAGTGCCACTTAACGTTACATCTGAAGCAATTATTACACCGGAAATGGTAAAATATATTACGAAACACTCTAAAACGAGTTTTAATAAGTTAATCGAGCCGATATTTACGTATTATTATAAAGCATATAAAAAGTTAAACCCGAAAATAACAGGTAGTCCAGTACATGACGTCGTTACAATGATGGTTGCGGCAAATCCATCCATTTTAGATTATGTATATCGTCGTGTCGATGTAGATACAGTTGGAATTGCAAAAGGAGAGAGTATTGCTGATTTTCGGCCTCAACCTGATGCAAAAGCATTAAAAAATTGGGTGCGAATTGGTTGGTCGTTACATTATAAAAAGTTTCTTGAGGATTTTGTGAAATTTATGACGTAGACATAATAGGAGCATACAAGTTAAAATAATGGAGATGGTTATTTAAATGACCATCTCCATTATTTTGTTTTTAAATGATAAATAGAGAAGAGTTACACAATAGGAGAGGAATTTTACTTGAAAAAAACTATAGTATGCGCAGTAATTGTGGGTATTTTTGTTTTGCTAATATCGGGTAACTTTTTAGTGAAAAAAGTGTGGAGTTCAAATAATGATGATGCACAGTATATTGCATCTTTTATTGAAGAACATAAAGATGAAAAAAATAGTGCGCTTCTAGTAAAGAGAAATGATAAAGTTGTTTATTCTGTAAACCCAAATGTTGTATTGCCAGTTGCTAGTACGATGAAATTAATTGTGGCGCTTGAATATACGAAACAAGTTACTGAAGGGAAAATTGATTCTTCTAGTTTCGTGTCGATTAATGATGTGAATCGCTATTATGTGCCGAATACAGATGGTGGTGCACAAGATAGATGGCAAAAGTATTTGGAGAAGACGGGCAAGATAACTGAAGGAGCGGTTTCTTTAGAAGAAGTGGCAAAAGGAATGGTTAAGTTTAGTTCGAATGCAAATGCTGAATACTTAATGGAATTGTTAGGATTAGATAACATCAATCGAAATTTACAAAGTTTATCACTTCCTGCACATCAACCACTATTTCCAATCGTTTCATCTTTGTATATCCCGGGATATTTGCATAAAGAATTACATGTTCCAAAATATAAAATAGAGAAAAAGTTAAAAGAAATGTCTCAAGAGCAATATCGTGAATATGCGATGATTATTCATGAACGCTTAAAGAAGAAGGGACCATTATTACAGAAGGAAATTCCGCTTTATTTAGAGGAACGTTACGACAAAATTTGGTCAGATAGATTACCAGCAGCTTCTGCAAATGATTATATGGTATTACTTCAAAAGGCAAACCATAAAGGTGGCTTGACAGAAGCTGAAGAAAAAGTGTGGGCAAATATCGTTGAAACAGACATGAGTGCCAAGAAATACCGTAAAACATTTAGACATGCTGGGCAAAAGAATGGTTACACACCATGGACGGTTACAAAAGCAGTTTATGCTATGGATAAACATGGAAATTGTACCGAGATTGTGTTTTTGGCGAATAATTTAAATGAAGACGATAGTGCAGAAATACGGAAACATTTAGCAAACTTACATTTCCAAGTGTTGCAAAGTGATAAGTATGATGCGACTTTTATTAAATAAACTCGGTGCAGAGAGCACTGAGTTTATTTTTATGTACAAGCACTTTTTTTCTATCTCTGGGTATGATGGGTAGTAATACTTAGGTGAGAGGGGAAAAGGTGATGAAACAAAGTAAAGAAGAGTTTATAAAGAGTGAAGGCGCTGATTTCCCTGGGAAAACATATGTGGATTGTGTATTACAACATGTATTTCATTTTCAAAGAAATTACTTATTGAAAGATATGTTTCAAGTGCATAAAGCACATATTACGATGCTGACGGAAGAAAATTTAATGAAAAAGGAAGAAGCTAAAGTTATATTACACGCATTAAAAAAGGTAGAGGGAATTCCAGAAGAGCAATTGCTCTATACAGAGCAGCATGAAGATCTCTTTTTTTTAGTCGAACATTTAATTTCTCAAGAAGCGAAATGCGATTTTGTAAGTAATATGCATATTGGTAGAAGTAGAAATGATATGGGCGTAACGATGTATCGCATGAGTTTAAGGCGATATGTATTACGATTAATAGAACATCATTTGTTATTGCAAGAAAGTGTACTGCAACTTGCCGTTGATCATAAGGAAACGATCATGCCAGCTTATACACATACACAACCAGCACAGCCAACAACATTTGGTCATTATACGTTAGCAATTTATGATACGATGCAAAGAGATTTAGAACGAATGAAAAAAACGTACCAGCTTTTAAATCAGTCTCCAATGGGGGCAGCTGCACTCTCTACAACAAGTTTCCCGATTAAACGAGAACGAGTTGCTCATCTACTTGGATTTACAAATGTAATTGAGAACTCATATGATGCTGTTGCTGGAGCGGATTATTTATTAGAAGTTAGCTCGCTACTTATGGTAATGATGACGAATACGAGTAGATGGATTCATGACTTTTTGTTGTTAGCAACGAAAGAATATGACGGTATTACTGTTGCAAAGCCATATGTACAAATCAGTAGTATTATGCCGCAAAAACGAAATCCGGTTTCAATTGAACACGCTCGTGCAATTACGAGTAGTGCTTTAGGAGAAGCATTTACAGTATTTCAAATGATTCATAATACACCATTTGGTGATATTGTCGATACGGAAGATGACTTGCAGCCATATTTATATAAAGGGATTGAAAAGGCAATTCGTGTTTTTTGTATGATGAATGCAGTGATCCGAACGATGAAAGTAGAAGAAGAAACGTTAAAAAGTCGTTCCTATAAACATGCAATAACGATAACGGATTTCGCCGATGTTTTAACAAAAAACTATGAAATTCCATTTCGGCATGCTCATCATGCAGCAAGTGCTATTGCAAATATGTTATTGGAGCAGAAAAAAGAACTACATGAATTACACTTCAAAGAGGTAAATATGTACTTGCAAGAACATTTTAAAATAAATTTATTAGAAAAAGAGTGGAAAGAAATTATATCGCCAGAAGCTTTTATTCAAAAAAGAAATGTATACGGTGGACCGAGTAAAAAAGAAATGAATCGTATGATTAAAAATCGACAAGAGTCATTTCGAAAAGAAGAAGATGTATTTGAAAAGGAAAAACAGAGAATTTTACAAGCTGAAAATGCTTTGAATACATTAGCTTTGAATATTATTGAATCGTAAAAGAGGGATTTAATGAATTAATCGCCAATACTTAATTAAAATATAAATAGAGAGAAGAGATTGTCGATGATTCAATTACATGTATATGAAGAGATTTTTCATTTTAAAGAAGATGTTACACCATTTCTAGAAAAGAATGAGCAGGAAAACAATCTCATATTAGGTGTATTACAAATGGTCCAACAACCAACATTTATGGGGATAGCGAAACAAGGAGAAGAAATTGCGGTTGTATTTCTGCAAACAGAAGAGAAGAAACAAATTATTGTTGCAACTTCTGAAATTGCGGGAGTAACTATTGAGGAACTTGCAAAAGAATTAACGAAAGTATATCCGGATATTCCTGGATTGATCGGTAATAAGAAAATTGTACAGAAATTAGCGGAAGAGATTGCAGTATTAGAAAATAAAAAAACGCATGTTGCAATGGAGCAAGGTGTGTATGAGTTGAACAGAGTAAAGAAGAAGTGTAATGCGAATGGACTTTTTCGAGCGGTAAATAATGATGAATTACCATTAATAGAACAGTGGATATATCAATTTTGTGAAGACGTAAAGCTTCCTACTACGAAAGAAGAAGCAAAACAAACTGCGTATACATTAATAACTACAAATCGACTGTTTGGTTTGGAAGTGGATGGGAAACTCGTTTCTGTAGCTGCAAAAACGAGACCAACTAAAAATAATATAACAGTTAATTTTGTATATACGCCGAAAGAAGCAAGGAAAAAGGGATACGCATCTAAGTGTGTAGCAGCACTTAGTCAACGTATGTTAGATGAAGGGTACAAGACGACTACGTTATATACTGATTTAGCGAATCCGACATCGAATAAAATTTATCAAGAAATTGGTTATGAGAAAATTGCGGAGTCTGTGCTTATATTTTTAGAGAAGTAAAACAAAAAGGTGTGCTATTTTAGCACACCTTTTTGTTATTCATCAATTCTAATAATCTCGCCTTGAGGGAAGTCCTCAGTTTCTAGTAAGTTACGAATAGCTTTCGCAACATATTCAGGTGATAATAGTTTTCCTTCTTCTTTTAATGCAATGAAGCGGTCCAAGTTTATGAAATCTTCTTTATTTGTTTCACGAATTTGTGATTGCATATTAGTATCAACAACGCCAGGTGCAAAAGCGACGATTTTTACTGGATATTCTTTTTCTGCTTCTTCAGTTGCTACGCACTGTGTAAACATATTTACACCAGCTTTCGTTGTACAATAAGCGCCCCAGCCAAAGTAAGGATTTTTTCCTGCACCAGATGAAATGTTAATAACGCGTTTATCTACTTTCCAGTCTTTCGTATGTTTCATAAATGTAGATGTAAGAATCATAGGTGCAAGTAAATTAATGTGAACGTTCGTAATGAATTGTTCGCTTTCAGCTTTTTCGATTGGCTTCATAGGTGCAACTGTACCCGCATTATTAATTAAATGAATAGAGGATACATTGTCTTTTTTAATAGATGAAATGATCTCTTTAAAGTTAGTTTCTAAGTTATGTACATCTTGAAGATCTAGGGAATGAAAAATGCAATTGCTGTTATATTGCTCTGCAAGTTTCGTAAGCTCTTTATTTTCTCTTCTAGAAATAGAGATGACAGTTGTATTTTTTTCTAATAATTGCGTAGCGATTGCCTCACCTAAACCTTGTGAAGTTCCTGTTATGATAACGTAGCGCATAGTTTTATAAACCCCTCTCATATGTGCGGAATTTTGTTGGACAACGTACATTGTATAGTTTGTCTACATTTTATAGTATAGAGCACTTTTTACTATAATTGAAATGAGATGATTGTGTGCCTTTTATAAATAGGTTTACGACAACAGTACCTGGTGCCGTCACGTTTACTGGGAATACGCTGGGACTTAGCCCTACATCACCTGCACCAGGTAATATTTTTGGTACACTTGCTGTGTTTACGACAGTAAATACAGCATTGCAAGTACCAGGGTTCCCAGCAGGGACAACAGATGAATGGCAATTGAATTCTTCAAGTGCAATTTTAAATCTTCCAGCGGGAAGCAGTGTATTATATGCAGAATTAGTTTGGGCTGGTACTTTCCGGACTGATACGGAAGATGTGTTACCATTTTTAAATGATAACATTACATTTACAACGCCAGCAGGGACGTTTTCTGTTACGCCAGATCCTGCTACCGCGCAGCAAGGTTCAGTAGGAAATCAGTTTTATTATGCTCGCTCTGCCAATGTAACGAATCTTGTTAGTGCAGGTGGGGCAGGCACATATACAACGGGTGCTGTGCCAGCTGCAAGAACTTCAGCCGACCCAACAATCAGTCGTTCAGCTGGATGGACGCTTGAGGTTGTGTATCAAAATGCAAGTTTACCACTTCGAAATTTGTCAGTATATGCAGGTCAAGAAATTATCGATGCTTCATCCCCGCCAGTTGATGCTACAATTTCAGGTTTTGCTACGCCGGCAACAGGAGCTGTTACAGGAAGAGTGCTCGTAACTGCTCAAGAAGGTGATTCTAACATTGTTGGAGATCAACTTCGCTTTGGGCCGAATGCAAATGCTACAGTTGCATTATTCGGACCGAGAAATCCTGCGAATAATTTCTTTCAGTCACAAATTTGTAATGACAGTGGAAATTTAGATACGAGCGGCACGTTTGGAGATTTGAATCAGCCGTTAGGGGTAGCTTTGGCCGTCCGAAGACAGGGGTGGGATATTACGAATGTAGATGCCTCCTCATCTTTAGTAAACAGTCAAACATCAGCAACGGTTCGATTTGTTACAAATGGAGATGGATACGCTGCAGCTGGTTTTGGTGTTCAAATTGATGCAACAGGTCCAATTATTAATCCTGTTAAATCAGTTAATAGAACAGTCGCGGGGGTAGGGGATACTCTCACTTATACAATTACGGTCCCAAATACAGGAACAGGAAGTGCAGAAAACGTTGTATTACGTGATAGTATTCCGAGCGGAACGACGTTTGTTGCAGGTAGTGTTACGGTAGGGGGAGTAACACAGCCGAATGCAAACCCTGCTAATGGAATTAATTTAGGCACAATCCCAAATAACACGCAAAGAATTGTTACATTTCAAGTTCGAATAACATCATTCCCGAATCCCAATCCTATTTTAAATCGTGCAATGGTGTCATATCAATTCCGTCCCTTCGTTGGTAGTCCTCCTATTACAAGTACGTCTTCTTCAAACACAGTACAAACGACAGTGAATCAAGCAACTATAAGTATGCAGAAATCTGTAGATTTACAGACGGCAACGCTTAATGATGTATTAACGTACACAGTTAATGTCACAAATAATGGAAACGTCACTGCGAACAATGTTATTTTTGTTGATAGTATCCCTGCTGGAACAACATTTGTCGCAAATAGCGTTACGGTAAATGGAGTAGCGCGTCCAGGAGCGAATCCAGCAAGTAGTATTAATCTTGGAAGTATTAATGCATCGCAAACGACTGTAGTGCGCTTTCAAGTTCGAGTAACATCGAACCCTCTTGTCAATCCAATTCCAAACCGTGCGAGTGTAACATTTACCTTTACTCCAGTGCCTGGTCAACAACCAGTTTCAGGGCAAGCGACAAGTAATACTGTAGTTACGACAATTAATATAGCTGATATAGCAACGAGAAAAACAGTGGATAAAGCTTTTGCAACGGTTAACGATGTTCTTACGTACACGGTAACAATTCAAAATACAGGAAATGTACTTGCAACGAACGTTATTTTTCAAGATCCAATCCCAATTGGAACGACTTTTATACCAAATAGTGTGACTGTGGACGGGGTTTCACAACCGGGGTCAAATCCAGCGACCGGTTTTACAGTAGCAAATATATCTCCCGGCGGAAGTAGGACAGTGACTTTTCAAGTAAGAGTGACATCTACGCCGTCAGGAGGTACGATTCCGAATCGCGGAAATGTATCTGCTAATTTCGTCGTTATTCCGAATCAGCCACCGATAACGATTAATAGACAAACGAATACAGTTGTGACACAAGTTAATACAGGCGGTTTAAATGTAATAAAAGAAGTAAATACAACGCAAGCGGCGGTAGGGGATACTTTAACGTACACAATTGCCGTCCAAAATACAGGGAACGTTCCGTTAACAAATGTATTTTTCCAAGACCCTATTTCTTCTGCTGTTTCATTTGTTGCAAATTCTGTAACAATTAATGGAGTACAGCAAAGTGGACTAAATCCGAATACAGGATTCTCTCTTCCGAATATTCCTGCGGCTCAAACGGTTGTAGTCACATTTGACGTAGTAATTGTACAGAATCCAGAAAATGAAGATATTTTAAATCAAGCAAATGTAACAGCAAGCTTTCAAGTGAATCCGAATGAACCACCAGTAACAATCAATGTTCCGAGTAATGTTGTGAATACGACAGTACAATCAGGAAATTTTGAAGTTGTGAAAGCAGTGAATACAGATGTTGCAACGGTAGGAGATGTTTTAGTATATACAATCGAAGTTATAAATGCAGGTAGTGTACCAGCTACAAATGTATTTTTCCAAGATTCAATTCCACAAGGGACATTATTTATTGAAAATAGTGTAGTTGTGAATGGTGTTTTACAAGAAGGGGCAGATCCAGAACTTGGATTCCCATTAAATAATTTGCCTACTGGTACCAGTGTTATTGTTACATTTGAAGTATTAATTGATGAAATTCCTCAAGGAAATAATGTTGTAAATAATGCGAATGTAACTGGAGATTTCCTTGTAAATCCAACAGAGCCACCGATTACTGTAACAGTACCAAGTAATACTGTTATGACGATTGTGAATTCTTCAGGGTTAAATGTAATGAAAAGTGTAAGTGCTACTGAAGCCGGTGTAGGAGATACGTTAACGTATACAGTTCGTATACAAAATAGTGGAACGGTGACAGCGACAAATGTATCATTCCTTGATCCGATTCCAGCTGGAACCACTTTTGTAGCGAATAGTGTAACGATAAATGGGACACCTCAACCAGGTTTAAACCCGACAATTGGATTTCCACTTGCTAATATTCCAGTAGGAGGTATGGTGACGGTCACTTTTCAAGTGACAATCACGAGTGTACCACCAAATAGAGTTCTTCCGAATAATGCGAATGTCACTGCTGATTTCCAAGTAAGTCCTCTCCAGCCACCAATTACAATTGTAACGATTAGTAATATTGTTGTGACGCGAGTGAATGTAGGATCACTTAATGTAATGAAGAGTGTAAACACACCACAAGCTGGTGTAGGAGATACGTTAACGTATACGATTCTTATTCAAAATACAGGAACTGTTCCTGCAACGAATATTGTTTTTCAAGATCCAATTCCGTCTGGTACTGCCTTTGTAGCAAATAGTGTGACGATAAATGGAGTCGTACAGCAAGGCGCGGATCCTATGGCAGGATTCCCGGTACCAAATATTCCGGTCGGGCAAACGGCTACCATTACGTTTCAAGTTACAGTGACGGGTGTTCCGAGCGGTGGAAATATAAGAAACCAATCGAACGTTACTGCAAGTTTTCTTATAAATCCAGCAAACCCTCCAATAACGACTGTTACAAATAGTAATTTTGTAGTGACGCAAGTAAACACAGCACAGTTAAATATACAAAAATCTTCATCTGTACAACAAGTAGCACTTGGAGAAACTTACACGTATTCTGTTGTCATTCGAAATAACGGTACAGTAACAGCAACGAATATCTCTTTCCTTGATCCAGTTTCTCCAGAAACAACATTTGTAGCAAATAGTGTAACGATAAATGGAACGCCACAACCTGGATTTGACCCAAATGTTGGTTTCCCGCTTCCTAATATTGCAGCTGGAACAGCATTGACAGTAACGTTCCAAGTTACGGTAGTTGCACCGTCTACACGTGGAGCAGTATTAAATACAGCATCTGCTACAGCCACTTTCTTATTAAATCCTTTACAACCACCTGTAACAACAACGAATTCAAGTAATACAACGGTAGTTACAATACCGTTACCTCCTCCTGGTGAAGTAACAGCAACAAAAACAGTTGATGTTGCAACTGGGGCTGTTGGGGATGTATTAACGTATACCGTGCTCATTTCAAACGTAGGAATTATCCCTGTTACAGATGTGTTCTTCCAAGATGTCATACCAGAAGGAACGACGTTTGTTGACAATAGTGTAACGATAGGTGGAGTGCAGCAACTTGGTTTAAATCCAGAAATAGGATTTACAGTTACGCCATTATTAATCGCTGGTGGAAGTATTGAGGTCACATTCCAAGTGACGATTACAGAAATTCCAGATAATGAAGTCATATTAAATGATGCAGACGTTACATTTACTTCACAACCAAATCCGCAGGAACCACCGATTACGGAAACGATATTAACGAATTTAGTCGTTACGACAATTAATATAGCGTTTATTTTTCCAGTGAAAATAGTAGATAAGGAAGTAGCGACTGTAGGAGAAATATTAACGTATGATGTATTGATTTTTAATTTCGGAACAGTGCCAGCGACGAATGTTCAATTTATCGATACTACTTCCGCCGGTGTAGCATTCGTACCAGGAAGCGTGAGTATAAACGGGGTACCAGCACCAGGATTAGATCCTTTCATTGGTTTTACAGTTCCAGATATACCTGTAGATGATTTTGTACTCGTCACATATCAGGAAGTGGTTACGAGCATACCAGAAGGTGGAACGATTGTTAACTTTGTAGATGTTACAGCTACGTTTGCTGTAAGTGAAACAGAGCCGCCTATTACGGAAACGACGACAAGTAACACGACATTAACAGAAATAAATGAATCTGGTTTGAATGTTTTAAAATCAGTAAGTCAGCCGGTTGTTGCAGTAGGCGATACAATCACATATACAACAGTAGTTCAAAATACGGGAACAGTGATAGCGACGAATGTTCAATATAGTGATGTATTACCATCCTCTATAACATTCGTACCGAATAGTGTAACGATAAACGGTGCGTTACAGCCTGGATTAGACCCTAACACTGGCTTCTCACTTCCGGATATAATTCCAGGTGAAAGTGTAGAAGTCACATTCCAAGTAACAGTTGTTAGCGTTCCGTCAAACGGAACAATTGCCAATACGGCAAATGTTACCGGAAGCTTTATTTTAGTACCAGGAGAACCACCAGTTATAGTAAATCAGCCAAGTAATACAACACTCACAACTGTAAATAGAGGACGCTTTAATGTTATTAAACAAGTAAATAGAGCCGCTACTCTAGTTGGAGATGTATTGACGTATACAGTGCAAATAACGAATACAGGAACAGTAACAGCTAACAATGTTCAGTTTATTGATACGATTTCAACAGGTGCGTCATTTGTACCAAATAGTGTAACGATAAATGGAGCTCCGCAACCAAACTTAAATCCGATTACTGGATTTGGAGTTGGAGATATCCCAGTTGGTGAAACAGTTATAGTGACGTTTCAAGCGACAGTTACAAACATCCCGTCATCAGGAACAATTACGAACGTTGCAAATATAACAGGAAGCTTTACTTTAGTGCCAGGAGAGCCACCGGTTGTAATAACAGAGCCGAGTAATACGACGATAACTAGAGTGAATAGAGGACGATTCAGCGTTATAAAATCTGTAAATAAAGAAGCGACACGATTAGGAGATACGTTAACGTATAGTGTGCAAGTTACAAATACGGGAACGGTAACAGCGACGAACGTTCAGTTTAGCGATGTTCCATCACCTAGTTTAGAATTCGTTCCTGGAAGTGTACAAATAAATGGGATTCCGCAAGTAGGTTTAGATCCATTTGTAGGCTTTGCATTGCCTAATCTTGCAGTAGGGGATAGCGTATTAATTACATTTGAAGTAAATGTAATCGCAGTTCCGCCTTCTAGTAGCATTATGAATACAGCAAGAGTAACGGGTGATTTTGAATTAATTCCAGGAGAACCTCCGTTTACAATTACGAATTCAAGTAATACGACAGTCACACCAGTAAATAGAGGCAGTTTAGATATGCAAAAAGAAGTAGATCATTCAATTGTTGGAGTAGGAGAAACAGTAAAGTATACGGTTCGAATATTAAATACTGGTACTGCTGATGCGATGAATATTCAATTTATCGATGTCCTATCTCAGGAAGCTGTTTTTGTACCAAATAGTGTAACCGTAAATGGAGTAGCTCGTCCGGGAGTAAATCCGCAGGTTGGATTTACGATTGTAGACATTCCAGTCGGTGAGACGGCGATTGTAACATATGAAGCTACGATTACAAGTTTTCCAGATGGTGGTACAGTAGTGAACGTTGCTGGGGCGTTAGCAGAATATATTTTAGTACCAGGGGAGCCGCCAGTTACAGTGATGGATACGAGCAATACCGTTATAGTGACGGTAAATACTGCAATCTTATTTGTTGCAAAAGGAGCAAACTTTGAAGTAGCAATGATAGGGGATGTTGTCACTTACGGAATCGCTGTTATAAATGATAGTACAGTTCCTGTGACCAACATTGTGTTAACAGATATCATTGATCCGAATACGCTATTTATAAATGGCACGGTAACGGTAAATGATGTATCTTTTCCATTCGCTAACCCGAATACTGGTATTCCATTAGGTGATTTTCAGCCAAATGATGCAGCAATTATTAATTTCCAAGTTGTAATAATAGGAGGGCAAATAAATAATTTAGTTACAAATACTGCTACAGCGAATGGGCTTGCAACTGTAAATCCGAATGAGCCGCCAGTAGTAGTTGAAGGTGATAGTAATACAGTTGTTATCCCGTTTATTCCTCAAAATGTCTCAACGACAGTCGTAAAAACGGCAGATTTACAGGTAGCAACAATTGGAGATGTCATTACGTTTACGACAGTCATCACAAATACGGGTGATACTGTAATGCAAAATATTCGTTTTCAAGATATGTTAGATAGTAGTGTTCGATTTGTTCTTGGAACTGTAACGGTTGATAATACGCCAGTGCCAAATGTAAACCCAGTATCAGGATTTATTATAGGAAGTTTAAATCCTGGTGAAGCAAGGACAGTTTCGTTCCAAGTAGCAGTACAGAGCGCGCCAAATGGTTCAGGAAATTATATAAATCAAGCGAGTATTCGTTTTGAACATCAAGTAGGCACAGTATTGCCACCTGTTACACAAATAGTAGAAAGTAACATAGTTGTCATTCCATTTGTTCCAACGATTGAACAAATTTGCGAAACGAATCTTAATTGCTTAGGGAAAATTCCTTTTCAATGTTCTCCGTGTGATCATTTGCAAATAAAGAAAAAATAAATGAAGAAAGAGCATCCTGTAAGAGAAGGATGCTCTTTCTACATTAATCATGTAGATTCTTTTTCGGGCGAGGTGAAAAATTCGTCGATTTTGTCGGAAAGTAGTAATGGAATAGCTCCTTTTATAACAGAAATGTCCCAGTCCCACCATGCAAGATTCTCTAGTTTGTCAATTGTTTCTTGCGGGAAACGATATCGAATAAATTTTGCTGGATTACCAGCCACAATTGCATATGGCGGTACGTCCTTTGTAACAACACTTTTTGCACCAATAATGGCACCGTTACCAATTGTAACACCAGATAAAATGCAGGATTGATAACCAATCCATACATCATTGCCAACTACGATATCACCTTTTGAAGAAGGATGACCAGTAATATGTGCTCCTTCATCAAAAAGTGCATTAAATGGATAAGTTGTTATCCAGTCTGCGCGATGTTCACCGCCAAGTATGAAAACGACTTCTTCTGCTAATGAACAAAACTTACCTATTTTCAATTTTGTTTCATCGTTCCAAGAAAAAATGGTTGGCCCTACTTTACTATAAGTATAATCACCAATATCATATTTATTATATTCAGGTTTTTGATTTAAATATAACATGCTTCTTCAGCCTCCTTTCTCAATTAAGTGATACGTATGGAATATTATATGCAAGATGTAGTAATGTGAACTGTATTAATAGGTGAAATGAACAAAAGGGAGTGGGATGTATGCGATACGAAATGGGTTTATATAATAAACCGTTTCAGTCAATTCAATCAGGGAAAAAAGTATATGAAGTACGCCTATACGATAAAAAACGTCAACTAATAAACAAAGGCGATGAAATCGTATTTACGAATCTTACGACAACAGAAATGATGACGGTAAAAGTAACGGAAATAAAGCGATACGAGAGCTTTAAAGCTATGTATGAACAAATCGATAAAAAATTATTGGATTGTGAAAATGATAGTTTAGAGGAGATGTTAGAAAGTACATACAAAATATATACGAAAGAACAAGAAAAAGAGTGGGGAACAGTTGCGATTCGTATTGAGGTAATAAAATGATAAGAAATCGCGGAGCCGCTATCATTGTACAGGAAGGAAAAATCGCTCTTATAAAACGTATTCGAGAAGAGGAAACATATTATGTTTTTCCTGGCGGAGGGATTGAGGAAGGTGAAACGCCTGAAGAGGCAACGAAAAGAGAGGTATACGAAGAATTAGGGGTACATATACAAGTGGAGCACCTTATTACAAAGGTAAAATATAAAGGAAATGAATATTATTATGCTGCCTATATTACAGGCGGAGTGTTCGGAAGCGGGACAGCTGAGGAATTTCAGCTGGAAGGTAGGGGAAATTATATTCCGTTATGGCTACCGATAAACGAGTTGGAAAAAGTGAATATAAAACCTTATGAAGTGGTCAGAAATATATTTAATCATTATAAAATATAACGTCTGACAACATACAAAAAAAACCATTGACATAGTCTTCTGATTTAAGTATTGTATTCGAGTATGTTTATAATCAGGAGGTTTATATGAGCAATCAAACTACTACACATCATGTGAAAATGACAACAGCGGATCCATCTGGAATTGGTCTATTTGGATTAGCGATGGTAACACTTGTAGCATCATCTCAAAAGTTAGGTTTAACAGATGGCGTTTCACTTGTATTACCGTGGGCAATCTTTTTAGGAGGATTTGCACAAATCTTTGCTTGCATTCATGATGCAAAGCATAACAATACATTCGGTACAACAGCATTCGGTGCGTACGGTCTATTTTGGCTAGGTGTTGGAATGACTTGGTTAATTCAACTTGGAGTATTTGGCGAAAAATTAGCACAAGCTGCAGATTCAAAACAGCTTGGTGTAGCCTTTATCGGATATTTGATTTTCACAATCTTTATGACAATTGGTGCAATGGAAACACATAAAGTATTATTTATGATTTTCGTCCTTATTGATTTCTTATTTATCGGTCTTTCATTAAGTACTTTAGGTGTTATGCCGCATGCAATGCATAATTTAGCAGCATATTCTGAACTTCTTATTTCGTTATTATCTTTCTACGGTTCAGCAGCAGCAGTGTTAAATACACACTTCGGAAAAGTTGTTTTACCAGTAGGAAAGCCTTTTGGTATTTTTAAAAAATAATAAAAAAGCACAGATGATTGTATAGTCATCTGTGCTTTTTTATTTATTCCGCTCTTTGTGGGCTGTCTGAAAAAGCCTGATTGGTGAGGACTCATTAAACTTTCACTTTATCCCGCTATTTGCCGGGCAGTAAGACCCCCCGCCTCGAAATTCAGCGGAAACAAAGAAGTTAGGTGGGGGATGAATACCCTCACTTTATTTGAAATAAGTAATGTGAAATGTAAATAAAAGTAGAAAAAATCAATTGAAATTGATTCTCATTATTAATATAATGAGAATGAGAATCATTTATCGTTAGAGGGGGATGCCAAAGTGGCAAAAATTTTAATAGCTTATGCAAGTATGTCAGGAAATACAGAGAGTATTGCTGATTTAATTAAAGTTAGTTTAGATGCTTTTGATCATGAAGTAGTATTGCAAGAAATGGAAGGCATGGATGCTGAAGAATTATTAGCTTATGATGGAATCATTTTAGGATCTTATACGTGGGGCGATGGTGAATTACCATTTGAAGCGGAAGATTTTCATGATGACTTAGAAAATATAGATTTAGCTGGGAAAAAGGTAGCGGTATTCGGATCGGGTGATACGGCGTATGAACTGTTTTGTGAAGCGGTAACGATATTTGAAGAACGTCTTGTGGAACGCGGTGCAGAGCTTGTACAAGAAGGGCTGAAAATTGAATTAGCTCCAGAAGATGAAGAGGATGTTGAAAAATGCAGTAATTTTGCAATTGCATTTGCTGAGAAGTTCTAAGAATGGGAGTGTCAACGTGGAGACAATGTTAAGTGCAACTGCTATTACAAAGTTAAGAGATGGAAAACTGTTGTTAGCTACTACATATAATGGCTTATTTGTTGAACAAGACGGAGAATGGAAACGAATTTTAAATGGTTTTCAAAAACGAATTAGGGATTTACATAGCGAAGATAATGTAGTTTATGGTGTAGGTGACGAAGGGATTTTTATTCGCAGTATGAATGGTGGAGAGAACTGGACAATTCAGCGTTTTCCAACAAAAGCAACGAGTTGGAATGTATGTAGCACTGTACAAGGAACTGTTGTTGCTCATGGAGAAAAAACGCTGTATCTTTCTCATAATTTCGGTTTGACATGGGAAACTATTCATCCGTTTCTTGAGTATGGCAGTGCGGCACCGTCTATTCGATCATTATTTTTATATAAACATTACTTATTTATTGGTACGAAAATACATGCTAAATATGGTGGTGTTTGGCTCTTTGATTTGAAGACACGTAAATTAAAGAGGATTAAAATTGCGATGAATCAAATGATCTCCGCGTTGACTTTACACAATTCTTATTTAGTAGCGGCAAGTGGATCGTGCAAGGGAGTTAGCGGGAATATTTCTTATTGTAAAATAGATGAAAGTATTGCAAGTGAAAAAATATATTGGCATACATGTCAAAGTGAGCAGAAAGCAAGTAGTTATTTAGACTTAAGTGTAGATCAACATGTTTTATATACAACTTCAACACAAAATAAGGCGGGGATTAGTAGTGTGTGCCGTGTGCTTCTTGAAGAAGGTATTGTTACAGTATGTGATTCAGTTAAAGGGCACGGATGGCGCATTGTTAATCAAAAAGATGGTTATGTAGTAGCCGGATCAGGTGAATTAAAAGCAATGCAGTGGGAACAAAAAATAATTTAAGAAAAAAAACTTTACTTTTATTATATTGATATGATATAGTATATTTAAACCATTTTACTTTTAATAATATAGAGATTTAAATGAGCTGTAACTTCCGAGGAGGATAGCAATGTTAAATCTCCTCAGGGGTTGCAGTTTTTTAATATCTGGCTTATTATTGTAAGGTGGTTGAAAATGAATATGTACATATAGGTACATTGTAGGAGGATTTTTTTCATGCAAAACGGTAAAGTAAAATGGTTTAACTCAGAAAAAGGTTTCGGTTTCATCGAAGTTGAAGGCGGAGAAGACGTATTCGTTCATTTCTCAGCTATCCAAGGCGAAGGCTTCAAAACTTTAGAAGAAGGTCAAGAAGTTACTTTCGAAGTAGAACAAGGTAACCGTGGACCTCAAGCTACTAACGTAAACAAGAAGTAATTTTTGAAAAAAGAAGGGCTCGCCCTTCTTTTTTTTTGCATTTTTATAGATGTCCTCCTACTTACATATCATAACAAGACTGAATTTTCATTCATTTATTCGGAGTATTTTTGTATAAAGTACATGAATAAATAAATACTGAAAATAAAGTGTTTGTGTGAAAAGGAATTTAGAAAGAGGTAAATAAATTGAAAAACGCTACACATTTCATTGTGTTTGATATTGAAAGGAATTTCAGACCGTATAAATCAGAAGATCCATCAGAAATAGTTGATATCGGAGCTGTAAAAATAGAAATAGGTACAATGAAGATAATTGAAGAATTTTCGGAGTTAGTAAAACCAAGTGCACGATTAACTCGTCATACAACAAAATTAACCGGTATTACGAAAAAAGATTTAATGGGTGTAGAAAAATTCCCTCAAATTATAGAGAAATTTATTCAGTTCATCGGCGAAGGTTCTATATTTGTTTCATGGGGAAAAGAAGATTATCGCTTTCTATCTCATGATTGTACATTATATGGTGTTGAATGCCCAAGTATAGAAAAAGAAAATAGAATTGATTTGCAAAAATTTGTTTTCCAAGCATATGAGGAATTGTTTGAACATACGCCAAGTTTACAATTTGCGGTAGAACAGCTCGCTTTAACGTGGGAAGGAAAACAGCACCGTGCTTTAGCAGATGCTGAAAATACAGCAAATATACTTCTTAAAGTATATAGCGAGAGAGATATTAATAAGCGATACAAAAGACATGGTGAACTTGAACTTGTAAAAAACGGAAAACTAACAGAAAAAGCGAAAAAAAAGATGCGAAAATGGGTGTTTAAAGAACTAAAGAAAAATACAGAACGCCCTTTTGAATGGAGTACATTTGAAAGTGGTGACACATGGGAAAGTATAACGGAAAGATATTATATAAGTGAAAATACAGTAGAACTCCTGAAAAAACATTTTCGTACAGCAGTGAGAAAAGCGGAACGGCAGATTAGGTATTTGGCTGAGATGGAGGAGAATACAGAGGTTAAATGAATTTCTCCTCCACCTCTAACTACATACATGTAATAACAGCGTATTGATATTAAATAGGCATCAATTTGTTGTTGTGATTGTGCATTATAATTGTTTTGGGATTGTTAAGACGTAATAAGCGTTTTAAACCGTATTAATAAAATAAAAATATATATAAAGAAAAGAGTGTAGTTTAATGGAAACAATCTTTAACATTTTAACTGTTTTAGTTTTTGGGATAATATTTACCACACAATTAGCATTAACTACACTTTCTTTCATAGTAAAGAAGAATTGGAAAAAACTTAATATCTCTTTAAGTTGTGGTGTATTAAAGTTTAAAATAGAAGAGTAAGATTGAGTTTTGTACAAGGGAGGTGTGATAGTGGTAGACTTGGATATTAAAGATGTCACAGTAAAGATGGAATTAAACGGTGTCTTTTGGAATGAGGATCGGATTGCTGAAATGAAGGTGACTACAAAAGAAGAGCATTCTGTTATTCTTCGTCTAGTAGTTGATTTAGAAAGTAAAACTATTAGGGCGACGAGTGCGGAAATAGTGAATGGATTCTGCCCTCTGTGCAAACAGAAAAGGGACGAATGTAGTGAACTTAATGACTTGCAAAACAAAATGGAAATTTTAGAAGAAGCCTACGATTGGGTGAGAGAACATCCGGAATATCGTTTTCAATTATCTTTTTACGAGTACAATAAATTTGAGGTAGTAAAGTGAAATTTGCATCTTAACAACTTATAGAAGGACTTGGTCAACTAGAAATATTGAAGTAGATATTTCTAATGGAAATAAGCTTGTATAACAAGGAAGGGATGTATTTGATTCTGCAACAAATGTCATCGTGCATCAAAAAAATTTGAAAATAAACATGTTTTATTATAAAGCAGAAAAATCGATTCTTAGTAGAATCGGTTTTTAATATAAACAAAAGAGCGCTTATTAAAAGCGCCCAGTAACAACAGTTATATGGAAGTATTTATCCCGTAAAAGCCCGATTGGTGAGGGTTAATAATTAGTGGGGGATGAACAAAACCCCACTGATTAAAGTTTCACTTTATTCAATACCGCTCGGATCAAACGAATACTGCTGCTTATTCTCAATCCGCTCAATCACATCTTGCAGCTCATCTGGCTTCAGAAACTCAATAGGAGAGAAGCCTTTTTCAAATGTAAGTGTGTCTGCTTCAATCATAAGTACATATCGATCATTTACCTTCGCAATATGTATTTGATCCCCGAAATCAGCAAGCAGGGCCTTCACAGAGATATGATCTGCTTTTAGTTTTAATTCGACTTCAGGAGCATGCTCGACGATTTGAGCAGTTGCTTCCATTACTTCTTCGGTTGAAAATTGTTCCATAATTTCGCGTTTCGGACTGGCAGCCCATACTTCCATCGCTTGGTCGAATTGTTCGCGTTCTTCCGTACCTTCTTCAAATACATCTTCAATTTGGTCGTATACCATGTCCATTACTTGTGTTTTCATAATTTCAGGCATAGAGCGTTCGTATTCGACGAATTTTAAGAAGTCTTCAAAGTAGCGGGCATGTGATGCTTGGTGTATTTTTAGTTCGCCTACTTCAACCATACCTTCTTCAGGCATGTACGGATATTGGATAGATTTCATATTCTTTGTTGTGATGGCCATTTCAACGTTACGAATCAGTGTTGATTCATCAGAAATAGAAGCAACCTTTGGTTCAAAGTCGCATTTCATTACGAATACGAAGGGATCATCAAAGTATTTGCGTAGTTTTGCCTGAGCAATTAAAAATACACCACCACGTACAGCGCTTGTGTCAAGATATGTATAAACGAGAGGTTCGCTCATATCTTTAAAGTTTTCTTTTGTTTCTGCAAAGCGAATACGATTAAAAAGGTTGTAATGAGGGTTTGAATCAAGTTCGTGCCCTTCTTCTACAATAAAGCGACCAATTTTTGTTGGGGCTTGTTCTGTTTTTGCATGACGTTCTACTTTTCGCTTCGATATTTTTAATAACTCACCATTCAAAAATTCTTTTAAGGAACTATCTTCATATTCTTCAGCGTCTAAAGTTTGAAAATGTTTGTAGCGTTTATCAACTGCTTCACCTTTTCCTTCTACTTGTACAACATAAAAGGAAAGATAATTTATTTCAAAATCCATATTTATCACCTTGTTTCATTTCATTAACTCTTATCAGTATAGAGATGGAAAAAACTTTCGTCAATTTATATAAGGAAGGGGAAGCCCCTTCCTTATATAATCTTTATTTTCTCGATTAAAATCCGTCTTCTAATGCTGCGAATGGAATGTTTAGTCTGTTTTCTACTGTGCGTAAACGTTGGTTTAAGCGGTTTAGTCTACGTGTATGGCGCTCAACTGTATTTTCTAGTTGACGAACTCTTTGTTCAAGCTCATTTACGCGTCTTTCTAATTGACGATTTCCAGTGCCAGGAAAAGAGATTGGAAGTTGGAATTGTCTATTTTGGTCATATGGATTCGTGTGCTCTGCTTGATCTATATAAGATTGATATTGTGTTTGTAAGTCATACTGTGGTTGTTGGTACGCATATTGATTATATGGATCATATGGATTGTAGGGATACATAATAACATCCTCCATTTCTTTAAAATAGGTTGAATTCACCATAATGTATGTGCAAAAGCGGAGTGGTGGCACGGCAAATACCTATTTATGTTGACGGGATTTCTCTTTATCCCGCTATTTGCTGGGCAATAAGACCCCCATGTCAAAATTCAGCAGAAACAAAGAAGGTCGGGATGCCCGTAAAACCCCCACTGATTACAGTTTCACTTTATAAAAAATAGCTTGAGGGTTTTTGATTTGTATTTCTTTTGCTTAATGGTATATACTGGATAAAAGAGAGAGTTTACATAAAAGTTACAATTCTATCAAACTCAAACTTTTATGTAAATATGTATAGACATTTATAAAAGAAAAGAGTAATTTATATAGAGTGAAAAATAACTTGTAACATTTTATAAACATATTGTAAAATGATTGTAACAAAACATACATAAAAATGAAATAAATACATAATAGTGATGTTGGGGAAAGGGAGAGAGTATATTGTTCCGTAAAGTAAAGGGTATATTGGTTGGGGTGTTATGTGTAGCTATAATGAGTGGCTGTGGTGCAAAAGTAAGTGATGTTGCATTGGTAAGTGATATTGGTGGGCATACTGTAGAGGCTAAAGCAGAAGTGCAGGATACTATTAGTTTAGTTGATGGTCGAACTGGTACTGAAGTGAAAAAATTAGATTTATCTAGTTTAGGCTATTTTGAAGATGAAGCGAAATTTAAAAAGTCTGTAACAAAGGTTGTTGGTGAGGTTGGAAAAAGCGTCGACAAAAAAATGGTTCCTTCACGTATAGCACCTGATGGAAGTTGGCAAGAAGGAAAACCTTCTTATGAATTAATGGAAAAAGAATTAGTAGATAAATTGTTAAATGTTGGTATGTGGGATGCTACGTATCAGTTGCCGATTGTGGAGAAAAAACCAGTCGCAACATTAAGTGATGCGCAAGGAAATGGTACGGTAATTGGTAGATATGAAACGAACTTAGGTGGTTCAACAGGTGGCCGTATTGAGAATATTCGTTTGTCAGCAGCGAGCATAAATGGAGTTGTGTTAGCAAAAGGAGACCGTTTCTCTTTTAATTCATTAATCGGTGATACAACACCAGATAAAGGATATCAATTAGGGAAAGAAATAGTAGATGGTAAATTAGTAGATGGATATGGCGGTGGTGTTTGTCAAACATCTTCAACTTTATACAATGCAGCAGATCAAGCTGGCCTGAAAATGGTGGAGAGAACTACACATTCTAAAACGGTAGGTTATGTTCCACAAGGAAGAGATGCTACAATTGCATATCCATATTTAGATTTAGTATTTGAAAATACGAATGATGCACCTGTGAAGCTTTATATGGGCATTCAGGGTGGAAAGCTAGTTGCTGAAGTACATAAAATGAGATAAGAGTTAAAATGCCACCTTTTCTAAAAGTTAGAAAAGGTGGCATTTTTATTATGAAAATAAAAATGCATGTGAATTCTGACTTTTCTTATTTACATAGGATGATTTTAGTTGTATCCTTCATAGTAACGGTTATATGTAATGGGAAAATATAGGGATAAGGAGATGAAGTTATTCATGGTAAAAATTCATCCGAAAACACGTATTGGTCATGTTGAATTTAAAGTGAAAGATTTAGAGCGTCAAATTGCTTTTTATGAGAATGTTGTAGGATTAGAGGTAATTAAGCAAGAGGGGAATAAAGCATATTTATCTGGAAAAGGTGGAAAGAACGCGTTACTTGTTCTTGAAAGGTTAGAGGACGGGGTACTGCAAGAACCGCGTACGACTGGTATATATCATGTAGCCTTTTTAGTTCCGACTCGTGAAGCTTTTGCTTCTGCGCTATTTGGGGTTCTTCGTAATAAAAATGTAATTGACAGCCCGGATGAGCAAGAAGGGCGTTATACATATTCAAATGAAATTTTACCAATTTCAAGGTTTAATAGTGCAAGTGATCATACATATAGCGAAGCTTTTTATTTGCAAGATTTAGAGGGGAATGGTATTGAAATTTATGCAGACCGTCCGCGTGATCAATGGGGAGAAGGGCCAGGAGGAAGTACACCACTTGATTTAAAAGAATTGGCAACACTTGTTGATTATGAGTTTGATGGTTTGCCTGCTAATACTGTCGTTGGGCACGTACATTTACGAATAGCTGATGTAGAGAAATCACATGAATTTTATGTGGAAACAGTAGGTTTTGAAGTACAACAGCGTGAAGAGGATTGCTTATTTATTTCAGCAGGGGGATATCATCACCATATTGGTGCAAATACGTGGAACGGAGTAAACAATCCACACCCACCAGTACATGCAACTGGGCTAAAGGTGTATACGATTGTACTACCATATAAAGAGGCGTTAGATGAAGTGAAAGAAAGATTAATAGAAAAACAACATGAAATAAATGAAACTACAAATGGGTTTGTGGTGGTAGATCCAAGTGGTATTACAGTGCAATTTGAAATAGAAGCAGTGTAAAATAAGCGAGAAAGTGTATAATCACTTTCTCGCTTATTTGTGATCATTCATAGCTCAATCCAATATCTTCTTACTACATTCCCATCTTCCTCAGTGAAATCATGATCACGAAGCCCGCCGTTATGTAAAATCGTTTTTTCAGAAGCGGTATTCACTGCGTCGCAAACGACAAGTACTTTCGTGATGTCTAATTCCTTCGTTTTTTCTAATGATAATGCTAGTAATTTCGTAGCATAACCTTTTCTTCTTTCAGAAGGGCGAATGCCATAACCGATATGACCGCCAGCGTTAAATAGATGTTCAGTTAAACTATGACGTATATTAACAGCTCCGACAATTCTATTATTATTTGTAACGAGCCAATATGTAGAATCTGGTACCCAAGTTTCAGGGATATTTATTCCGTTATGCGCATCGAGAAGTTCTTGAACCATAGCTGGGAAGTTAGCAGGATTTTTTGAGATAACCCACGGGATCATTGTTTCACCGCTATCTTTCCATTCGTTATAGAAATCTAAGTATTCTTCTTGTAAATCAGTAGTAGGTGTAAGTAACGAGACGTTCATTGTTAGTAAGCTCCTTTGTTTATGTAGTATTTATAAAAAATTATGATACAAAATGAAAGCGTTTTCTGAAGTTTCTCAACCTAATTTCATGTAATTCACCTTTTATTTTTTAGAAAATTAGTGAAGGTTTAAAATTAGAAGTTATTTATTTTATGTTAATATTTAAAATATTAACATAAAACGACCGGAGTATTAAGTGTATTTTAGTGGTATTCCTTCATGTTGATAAATGGATGTTTGTGATATTTTTTGTTTTATCTATCTATAATGAATGAAAGGGGGAAGTGCCCGTGAGTGTAGATTTTGATTTTATTATACGAATCGGTGTTGCTGGCTTGTTAGGAGCAATGATTGGTATTGAAAGAGAAATTCGATCGAAAGAAGCTGGATTAAAGACTCATTTCCTCGTAGCGGTAGGAAGTGCGTTAATAATGGTTGTTTCGAAATATGCCTTTTCAGATATTGTGTTTGAAGAGCATATGTCTCTAGACCCAAGTCGTATTGCAGCACAAGTCGTTAGTGGAGTTGGTTTTTTAGGTGCAGGCACAATTATTATTCAAAAGCAGGCGGTGAAAGGATTAACGACCGCGGCTGGTTTATGGGCTACTGCCGGTATAGGATTAGCAATTGGAGCGGGAATGTATGTAGTAGGCATTGGAGCGACGATTCTCGTTTTAATTGGTTTAGAAATTGTAAGTCGTATTTTTAAGGTGCAATTTTTATTTCCACAAAATATAACAGTGCAAATGTTTGTAAATAAACATGAAGCGATACAACAAATATTAGAAACACTACAAGTGAAAGGCATCCCAATACTCTCATATGAGGTGGAAGCTTCACAGCAAGGTACAGAAACTGTTTATAAGGTAGGAATGCAACTGAAAAATATATCGTCAGAAGAAAAGAATGAGTTTATTCAGCATATGCAAACATTACCGGAAGTTACGTTTATAAAGTTAAAATCATAGTGTTGAAAACGAGGATAGATGTAGCAGAAATTTTGCTATTATCTATCTTTTTTTGATATAAAATGCACGGAAAGTCAAGCGTTAATTTTACATGGAATGGGTACATGTGTGAACGTTACCTTATTTTTTCTCAATACAGGACAAAAAGTAAAAATAGTAAAATAATGGAGCGGGACACTAAAAATGTAAGGTAGGGGAGAGCATGAAAGGCTATTCAAAGAAAATGTTAGTAGGGGTAAGTTTTGCTAGTTTAATGTTAGGGAGTTTTCAAGGGGGAAGTTTGGCAGAAGATACTAAGGGAGAGCAAGTTTCTTATCGAAATGTGCTCAAAATGGAGCCAGTCGGTGTACAACTACCAGTACAAGAATTAGCTCATTCATCGAAAGTGCTCGAAAGCAAGTCTTTTGAGAAAAGGCTACAATTTGCCGATTTATCACAAAGACCACCTGAGGTGAAAAAAGAAAGTAAGCAATTAGCTGTAGCGAAAACTTATACAATTGCTGAATTAAATCAATTAAGCAATCAGCAGTTAGTAGATTTACTTGTAACAATTGATTGGGAGCAAATTACGGGGCTATTTCAGTTTAATACAGACAGTCTAGCATTCTATCAAAATGATAGTAGGATGCAGGCGATTATTGATAAATTGAAGCAGCAAGGACAAGCCTATACGAAGGATGATTCAAAAGGGATTGAGACATTAGTGGAGGTATTACGTTCAGGATTTTATTTAGGATTTTATAATTCGGAACTTAGTAAATTAAATGAACGGAGTTATCATGATAAATGCTTACCTGCATTAAAAGCGATAGCTAACAATTCAAATTTCAAGCTGGGTACATTAGAGCAAAATAGAGTGGTATCATCATACGGAAAGTTAATAGGAAACGCTTCGAGTGATGTGGAAACGATAACATCAGCTGCAAAGATTTTTAAACAATATAATGATAATTTTTCTACATTAGTAGATAATCTTTCAGCTGGAAATGCTATTTACGATATTATGCAAGGTGTTGATTACGATATTCAATCGTATTTGTACGATACGAGGAAAGCACCGAAAGATACAGTATGGTATCAGAAAATAGATAGTTATATTAATGAATTAAGTCGTTTTGCATTAATGGGAACGATTACAGCAAAAACCGGTTGGCTTATTAATAATGGCATTTATTATACAGGTAGACTCGGTACGTTCCATAGTACAGGAACGAAAGGGTTACAAGTTGTAACAGATGCGATGAAAATATATCCATATTTAGGGGAGCAATATTTCGTAGCTGCTGAGCAAATTGCAACGAATTATGGCGGGAAAGATGCAAATGGTAAAGTGGTGAATTTAGATCAAATAAGAGAAGATGGAAAGAAAAAATATTTGCCAAAAACGTATACGTTTGATGATGGGGCAATTGTTTTAAAAGCTGGAGATAAAGTGACAGAAGAAAAAGTAAAACGTTTATATTGGGCGGCAAAAGAAGTGAAGGCACAATTCCATCGTACGGTTGAAAGTGATCAACCTTTAGAAAAAGGAAATCCTGATGATGTATTAACGATGGTTATTTATAATAGCCCAGCGGAATATCAATTTAATCGTCAATTGTACGGATATGAAACGAATAACGGTGGTCTTTATATAGAAGGAACAGGTACGTTCTTTACTTATGAGCGTACGCCAGAAGAAAGTATTTATAGTTTAGAAGAATTATTCCGGCACGAGTTTACGCATTATTTACAAGGTAGATATGAAGTACCAGGGTTATGGGGACAAGGAAAAATATATGAAAATGAAAGATTATCTTGGTTTGAAGAAGGGAATGCTGAATTTTTTGCAGGGGCAACGAGAACGGATAATGTTGTACCGAGAAAGAGTATTATAGGAGGGTTATCTTCAAACCCAGCAGAGCGTTATACGGCAGAGCGAACGTTAAATGCAAAGTATGGAACGTGGGATTTCTATAATTATTCCTTTGCTTTACAATCGTATATGTACAATAAGAGATATGATATGTTTGATAAAATACATGATCTTATTAGGAAAAATGATGTAACAGCATATGATGCATATCGCTCTACATTAAGTAAAGATGCGAATTTAAATAAAGAATATCAAGACTATATGCAAATGTTAGTTGATAATCGTGAGAAATATAATGTGCCATTAGTATCAGACGATTATTTAGCGAATCATGCATCGAAGCCAGTTTCAGATATTGCAGCAGAAATAACAGCGGAAGCAAAATTGAAAAATGTATCAGTGAAGAAAAATAAATCACAGTTCTTTAATACATTCACACTACAAGGAACATATACAGGAACTGCAGCAAAAGGAGAATATGAAGATTGGAAAACAATTACACAAAACGTTAATGATACGTTAAAACGTTTAAGTGCAAAGGAATGGACAGGTTATAAAACAGTAACAGCATACTTCGTAAATTATCGCGTGAATGTATCAGGACAATTTGAATATGATGTTGTGTTCCATGGTATTAATACGGAAGAAGGGGCAGAGAATAAAGCACCAGTTGCGGTTATAAACGGTCCGTATAGTGGAAATGTAAATGAAGCAATTTCATTTACAAGCAACGGATCAAAAGATGAAGATGGGAAAATTATTTCATATAAATGGGAGTTTGGTGATGGAGCAGTAAGTAATGAGCAAAATCCAACTCACGTATATACAAAAGAAGGAACGTATACGGCTAAATTAACAGTAACAGACGATAAAGGAGCAACTAATACTGCTACAGCGACTGTAGCTGTTCAAAAGAAAGAAGATAACAGTGTAGAAAAAGAACCGAATAACTCATTCCAAACAGCAAACAAACTG
Organism: Bacillus sp. TE8-1; assembly: GCF_008368855.1. Classification (NCBI taxonomy): domain Bacteria; kingdom Bacillati; phylum Bacillota; class Bacilli; order Caryophanales; family Bacillaceae; genus Bacillus; species Bacillus sp. TE8-1. Next base: position 172,347 of record NZ_QPET01000024.1, read on the forward strand.
CAGTTAAATCAAGTCTTACGTGCTAGTTTAGGAAATGGCGATACAAGTGATTTCTTTGAAATTAATGTGGAAACTGCTAAAAACCTTCAAATTAACGTAACGAATGAAAATAATATTGGAATGAACTGGGTACTTTATTCTGAAGCAGATTTAAATAATTATGTTACGTATGCTCAGCAACAAGGGAATAAATTAGTAGGTAGCTACTACACGTATCCAGGGAAGTATTATTTACATGTGTATCAGTATGGCGGGGGGACAGGGAATTATACGGTGGAAGTAAAGTAGTAAAAGGGGAGTTGTCTTTTTCAATGAATGGAAAAAGGTCTGTACTTTAATGAAAAAACAACTGCAGGAAATGTCACTAGTGATAATAACAAATTAAGTGTCGCGAGATATTATATTTACATTAAACAAATCTAATCAGTAAATGAGATAAAATCGATGAACTAGTATTTCATCACGATGTAAGAAAAGTTATAAATATTAAGTGCGTTTAATGTAGTTAAACTAAAGGATCAGAGTGTATCTGTAACAATAGATAAGCTCTGATCCTTATTATATTTAATTAACGCATATGAATTTAAGATAATTAATAAGTAAGCTAGCTAGCGGGATTCTTAAAATTCATTTATGTAATTAACTAAACAGAAAATTGTTATCACATTAGCAAGGGATACTAATAGAAAAGCGTGTCCCTTTACCTAATTCACTCTCTATTTCTATATCTCCGTTTAATTCTCTAATAATACTATAAGCAATCATAGTACCAAGCCCAGTTCCTTTTTCTGTTGTTGAATAGAATGGCAAAGCAATTCGTTTTATTTGTTGAGATGACATCCCAATTCCTGAATCAATAATATCAATTATGATATTTCCTTTTACTTTTTGTATATTTATTTGTAATAATCCACCATTTTTCATAGCCTCAATTCCGTTTTGGATGATGTTGTTTAGACAGAGTTTGAATTTTTCGGGGTCCCCATTTATATAAAAGGAATCTGTACTATTTTGTTTGATTTCAACTTTGTATGACAGAGCGAGTGGTGAAATAGTATCTTTCACCTGATTTAAAATGTGATTAATATCTATTTTCTCTTTTAGGGTGTTCTGTGGTTTGGTTAAAGATAAATAGTTATTAATAGTAGATTGTATTTGCTGCATTTCAATTAACATGATTTCTAAGTATTGCTCCTGAGATAGCTTAGAGGCATGTTTTTCATTTAATAATTGAGTGAATCCATGTACCGTGGTTAGTGGGTTGTGGATTTCGTGTGCAATTGACGCTGCTAGTTCGCTAGCTATATAAAATTTTTCAGCCCGTTGCAGTTTTTCTTTCATTTTATATTTCTCAATCATTTCCTCTATAAAATAAACTGATAATAATACTGTGAAAATATTAATGACTATATAATTTAATAAAAATTCTATGAGAGTAGAGTCTATTTTACCTCCTGTATTTATTTGAGTTACAATACCGCAAATAGAAAGTGAAGCTGTACATACTAAAATAAGAAGTAAGCTTAATAATATCTTTTTTTCTTTAAAATACATAGGTAATAAGTAACGAAAGAGCATTGTTATACCCAAAATAATAGTGAAGATAATAAATGATGGAAGAACGCCATTTCCGCCTAAGTAAAACCGGTAAGAAAGATATAAAATTCCTATAAAAACAAAGTTTTTTGTATTTCCATATAGAAAAACTAATATAATAGGAATAAAACGGAAATCATAAATAAATCCCACATGTAAATAAAAAGGAAAAGTCATACAAAAAATAATAGCAATGGAGGAAAGGATAGAAAATAACATATTATTACATGTTATTTTTTCTTTAAACTCTACCCAGA